>JAUVPZ010000113.1 GCA_030598395.1 Miltoncostaeaceae bacterium
AAGTGCTCTGCCAGCTGAGCTACGTCGGCTCGGCGGTCGTGGGTGGCCGCCTCGGGCGCCGATCCTAGCGCGGTCGGGGGAGGGTCCAGGGTGCGGCCTGCGGCAGCTCCGACACCGGCCGGCTCGGTCTTGCCGTGGAGGGCGGCGGCCCCGGGCCCCCTCGCGCTGCCCCGATCCCCGAGGATAGGATGCCGAGGATGCGACGTCCTCGCGCGGCAATCCTCGGCGCAGCCCTCGTGGTGCTCATCGCGCTGGTGGCGGCGGCCTGCTCCAGCGATTCGGACGACGGCTCCGCGACCTCCACCTCGGACCAGACCCCCTCCGAGGTCGCCCGCGACAACACCCTCACGCCGCTCCTGGTGCGGCAGGAGGGTGCCGTGGTGCGGCCGGTCAAGGTGTCGGACGGCCGCTACCACCTGCTCTACGCCGTGGCGCTCGAGAACGCCACGTCGCTCGATCTGAGCGTCACCGAGATCGAGGTGCTCGACGGCGAGACGGTCGTCGAGTCGCTCGACGCCGGGGAGAGCGCGCGGGTGGTGGAGGTGCTGGGCACGAGGACCGCCGACGGCGACGTCGGCGGCGCGCAGGTGGCCAACGCGTTCCTCGACATCTCCTTCGACGCTCCCGAGGACATCCCCGACGCGCTGCAGCACCGGGTCACGGTGGCGTCGGAGCCGCTTCCGGGCGGCGGCGCCGTCACGACGGGTGCCAGTACCGAGATCGACTCCTCGGCCGTCGTGCCGCTCGTCGGGCCGCCGCTCGAGGCGGGCAGCGGCTACGTGGCCGCCGACACGTGCTGCAGGTCCACACTCCACATCCGCGCGCCGCTTCCGATCAACAACAAGCTCTGGTTCGCCCAGCGCTACGCCGTGGACTGGGAGCAGATCGACGAGGGGGGCCGCTTCAGCCGGGGCGACACCTCCGACCCCGAGAGCTACGCCATCTACGGCAGGCAGGCCCTGGCGGCGGCCGACGGCACGGTGGTGCTGGTGATCGACGGCCTCGAGGACCAGGTGCCGGGCGAGCTGCCCGGGACCTCCATCCCGCTCGACGAGGCCGACGGAAACAGCGTCGTGGTCGACATCGGCGACGGGCTCTACATGATGTACGCGCACCTGCAGAGCGGATCGATCACGGTGACCGAGGGCGCCGAGGTCACCATGGGGCAGCCCATCGCGCGGGTCGGCAACACCGGAAACAGCCAGGCCCCGCACCTGCACTTCCACGTCATGGACGGGCCGTCGCCGCTCGGATCGAACGGCGTGCCGTACATGATCGACAACTTCGAGGTCACCGGCCGGGTTGTCAGCACCGAGGCGTTCGACGCCGCCGAGACGAGCGGCCGCCCCGTGGAGCGGCGGGCGCCAGCACCGACCGAGCACATCGACGAGCTGCCGCTCGATCAGTCGATCGTGACCTTCCCCGTCTAGACCCGGCCGCGGCCGGGCCGAGCGGTTCGGCTACTCCAGGCGTCCCGGCGGGAGGAGCGGCCGCTCGCGCGGCGTGCCGATGTCGCCGATCCGCACGATCAGCGCCTCGATCGAGAGGTCGGTGGTGGGGTTGAGCGCCAGCTGCCCCTGCGCCTGCTGGATCTCCTCGGCGGTGCGCTCCAGGCGGCGGGGCGCCCCCTCGCCGCTCGCGACCTCGCGGAGGGCCGCGGCGTGCTCGGGGTGGCGTTGCGGCTCCTCGGCTCCGACCGACAGCGCCAGCGCGTCGGCCACCAGGCCCAGCCAGCCGTCCAGCGCGTGCGTCCAGCCGTCGGTGACGGCCCGCCGGCGCTCGCGTCGCTGCTGGTCCTCAGAGCGCCTGGCGGCGGTCTTGCCGCCGCGCTTGCCCTCCACGCGCTCGGCCTCGTCGCGCAGCGACGCCAGCTTCTGGGAGGGGTTGGCGTCGGCGAACTGCTCCATGCCCGCCTGCGCCCCGGCGACGACGAGCGCCGGGGAGGCGTCGCCGCCCAGCACCGCCAGGCCGAGCCCCACGCCCACCGCGCGCATCTGGCGGGTGAACTGGTCGAGGTTGGCGTCCAGCTCGGCCCAGCCGGGGAAGCGAAAGGGCACCGGGTGGCAGCGCGAGCGGATCGTCGGCAGCAGCTCGCCGGGGTGATCGGAGACCAGGATCAAGGTGGCGCGCGGCGGCGGCTCCTCGAGCGTCTTCAGGATCTGGGGAGCGCTCTCGTCTTCGACGAGCCGGGCGGCCTCGTCGATCACCAGCACGCGCTTCTCGTAGACGAGTGGGCGGGCGGCCAGGTCGGCCATCGGCTCCGTCAGGTCGTCGCGCAGGATGACCTGCCCGCTGCCCGAGACGATGGTGATGTCGAGGGCGATCTCATCGGGATCGTGCCGGCCGCCGGGGTCGACCAGCTCCCAGGCGACCTCCCGCGCCGCGCGCCGCTTGCCGGCGCCGGCCGGACCGTGGAACAGGAGCTGCTGGGGCGGGTTGTCGGCCGCCAGGTGCGCCCTGAGGATGCGCTCGGCCAGCGGCTGGCGCGGCAGCTCGATCATGCCAGCGCGTCGACCTCGGCCAGGACCGCCCGGTGGGTGCTCTGGGGGTCGCCATCGGCCGCCACGAGGCGCACGCGCTCGGGGAACCGGCGGGCCAGCTCGCGGTAGCCGTCGGCCACGCGCTGCTGGAAGCCGTCGCCCTCGGCCTCGATGCGGTCGGGCCCGGCACAGCGGCGCGCCGCCGCGACCTCGAGCGGCGTGTCGATCACCAGCGCCAGGTCGGCCACGCAGCGCTCGGCGACGGCGGCGTTGAGCGCCAGCACCGCGTCGACGCCCAGCCCGCGCGCCTGGCCCTGGTAGGCCAGCGACGAGTCGAGGAAGCGGTCGGTCACGACCCACTTGCCGTCGTCCAGCGCGGGGCGGATCACCGTCTCGACCAGCTCGGCCCGCGCGGCGGCGAACAGGTGCGCCTCGGCCAGCGCGCCGATGCCGCCCGGCTCGGCCGTGAGCAGGACATCGCGCAGGCGCTCGCCCAGGGGGGTGCCCCCCGGCTCGCGGGTGGCCACGACCTCACGTCCCCGGGCCCGAAGGGCCTCGCTCAGCAGGCCGGCCTGGGTGCTCTTGCCGCTTCCGTCGATGCCCTCGAGGGCGATCAAGCGGCCGCGCGCTACCAGGGACTCACCCGGAGCGCGGCCACGAGGACGGCCGCGAACATGGCGACCAGCAGCAGCATGCCCACCCAGCGGACGTAGGCCGGCGGCCGGCGGACCGAGTACCTCACCCGCTGCTCGGCGACCATGCGGGCGTAGACGCCCCGGCGGGGCCCGCCCTCGCCTCTCTCGCGCACTTGCCGCCTCCCAGCTTGCCGTTGCCCGCGGCGTCGATCATGCTGCCGGCCGGCCCGTCCGCGGTTTGGGACGGCCCTCTCGGACCAACGTAGCACCCGTGCCCACTGCGCTTGTCACCGGCGGAGCCGGCTTCATCGGCTCCAACCTCGCCGACGCCCTCGTGGCCGACGGCGTGACCTGTCACGTGGTGGACAACCTCTCCTCGGGGCGCGACCTGCAGGTGCCGCCCGAGGCCGAGCTGCACGTGCTGGACATCCGCGCCTCGGTTGAGCTCGGGGTGCTGGCGGAGCGGGTGAAGCCCGAGGTGATCTACCACCTGGCCGCCCAGGTTGACGTGCGCAAGGCGATCGTCGACCCCGGCTTCGACGCCGACGTGAACGTGCGGGGCACGGTGGCCGTGCTGGAGGCCGCGCGGCGGGTGGGCGCGCGGGTGTGCTTCGCCTCCACCGGCGGGGCGGGCTACGGCGAGTACGAGGGGCTTCCGGTGCCCACCCCGGAGACCTCCGAGGTGCGGCCGCTGTCGCACTACGGGATGAGCAAGATGGCCGGCGAGGGCTACTGCGGCCTCTACGGGCGCCTGTACGGCCTGCCGACCGCGGTGCTGCGGCTGTGCAACGTCTACGGGCCGCGCCAGGACCCGCACGGCGAGGCCGGGGTGGTGGCGATCTTCTGCGGCAAGCTGCTGGACGGCGAGCGGCCGACGGTGTTCGGCGACGGGCTGCAGACCCGCGACTACGGCTACGTGGGCGACGTGGTGGCCGCCTTCCTGGCGGCGGCGGCGGGCCCGGCCGGGCAGACGGTGAACGTGGGCACCGGCGCCGAGACCACGGTGCTCGACCTGCTGGACGGCCTGGGCTGCCCCCACGAGCCTCAGTTCGCTCCCCCGCGCGCCGGCGAGCTCGAGCGAAGCGCCCTGGACCCTGCCAGGGCCGAGCGGCTGTGGGGCTGGACGGCACAGATGCCGCTGGCCGACGGGCTCATGCGGACCTACCGCTCCGTCGCGGCCGGCCGCGCGGCTCCCGAGGCGCGCGCTCCGGGCTTCGCCGAAGTGGGCTGAGCCGCGGCGGGCGCACCTCGCGCCCCTCGATGAGGGCCAGGGGCCCCGCGCCGACCGTCCACTCCAGCGCCGATCTTGAGATACCCGTGGCCTCGGCCGCCGCGGCCAGGCCCTCGCCCAGCCCCGGCGGGCGCCAGCCGGCCGAGTGGGCGTCGCTGGCGATGATGTGGCACATGCCCGAGGCCAACAGGGCCAGCGCGGCGCGCTGGGCCGCGTGGCCGTGCTCGCCGGCGAAGCTGGCCGCGGTGACCTGGCACAGCGCGCCGCGGCCGATCGGGTCGCGCAGGCGGTCGGGCTGCTGCTGCACCGAGCGCACGCGCTCGGGGTGGCCCAGCACCACGCCGAAGCCGCGCAGCTCGGCGTCGGTGATGATGTCGCCGAGCTCGAGCGGCCAGCCGCTGAAGGGCATCTCCAGGAGCAGCCAGCGCCCGGCGCCGCCCAGCGAGGCGGCGTGCAGGTCGGCGTCGCTCATAGTGCGGTAGAAGCCCAGGTCAATCTCGCCGCCCGGCACCAGGCGCAGCGGCACGCCGGCGCGCTCCAGCTCGGGCCGGAGCGCCGCGATGCCGTCGTGCACCTGCTCCGGCGCCGTGGGGTGGGCCGGGTGCATGTGCGGCGTGCAGGCCATGGTCTCGGTGCCGGCCTCGACCGCCACCCGCGCCATGGCCACCGACTCGCCCATGGTCTTCGGGCCGTCGTCGAGGCCCGGGAGCAGGTGCGCGTGGATGTCGATCACCGTGTCGCGAGCGTAGCGGCGGGGCCGGGGACGGGGTGAGGCGATCT
>JAUVPZ010000101.1 GCA_030598395.1 Miltoncostaeaceae bacterium
GCGACGACCAGATAGAGACCGGCCCCGGCAGGGACGTCGCCCGCGGGAACGACGGCGACGACACCATCGACACGGGGGGCGGGCGCGACCGGGCGATCGGTGGCGACGACAGGGACACGGTCAGCGGTGGTGGCGGCAACGACTTCGTCAGCAGCGGCGCGGGCGGAGGGGACGTCATCCGGGGCGACGCCGGCAACGACGAGATGGTGCTGGTCTCCTACGCCCGCAGCCGGGCGTTCGGCAACGGCGGCCATGACACGATCGCGATGCAGGGCCTTCGGGGAGGCGCGCGCCGCGGGCGGTCCATCGCGCCCTTCGCCGACGGCGGCGGTGGCAACGACAGCATCAGCACCACCACGGACAGCGGTGCCAGCAGGGGCATCTACCGGGCGGACGGCGGGTCGGGGAACGATGAGATCAGCGGCAACGCGGGCCAGAACATCCACAACGGCGGGTCCGGCAACGACACGCTGCTGGGCTTCGAGAACTCCGACACCCAGAACGGCGACGCCGGCAACGACATCATCCACGGAGGCCACGGCGCGGGCACCGACCGGACCGACGGCGGCCCGGGCAGCGACTTCTGCCGCACCTCGGAGATCGCGCGCAACTGCGAGGACCTCATCTAGTGTCCCGAGTCAGAAGTTCGTCGCATGTTTCGCGCGCGAATCCCGACCGAGGACACCGCATGGCGACGGGATGCAGCCGCGAAACTGCCCATTAATTTCTGACTCGGGACACTAGGAACTCGTGGCCGCCGCGGCGGCTGCGAGACCCGCGGCTAGGCCAGCTCGAGCAGGGTGGCGTTGGCCACCCCGCCGCCCTCGCACATGGTCTGAAGGCCCAGCCTTGCGCCACGCCGCTCCATTTCGTGAAGCAGCGTGGTCATGATGCGCGCGCCCGAGCAGCCCAGCGGGTGGCCCAGGGCGATGGCCCCGCCGTTGACGTTGGTTCGCTCCAGATCGGCGTGCAGCTCGCGCTGCCAGGCCAGCGGCACGCTGGCGAACGCCTCGTTGACCTCGAACAGGTCGATGTCGTCCAGCGCCAGCCCCTCGCGGTCCAGCAGCCTGCGGGTGGCCGGGATGGGCCCGGCCAGCATCTCCACCGGGTCGACGCCCACGACGGCGAACGCGCGAAGGCGGGCGCGCGGCCGCAGACCCAGGCGCTGGGCGGTCTCCTGGCTGGCGATCAGCAGGGCCGCGGCCCCGTCGGACAGCTGGGAGGCGTTGCCCGCGGTCACGCGCCCGTCCTCGCGGAAGACCGGGCGCAGCTCGGCCAGGGCCTCGGCCGAGGTGTCGCGACGGATGCCCTCGTCGGCGGTGAACGTGGTGCCGTTGACCGGCACGGGCACGATCTCGCGCTCGAATCGCCCCTCGTCGGTGGCGGCCGCTGCGCGGGCGTGCGAGGCCAGGGCGAGGTCGTCCATGGCCTGGCGGTCGATCTCCCAGCGGTCGGCCAGCATCTCGGCGGACTCGCCCTGGTCGATCCAGTCCTCGGGCCCCAGGTCGTAGCGCTGGCGGAAGCGCTCGCCGTACGCGGCCGAGCGCTCGGGCACGTTGGACCACATCGGAACCCGGGTCATCGACTCCACGCCGGCGGCGATGGCCAGGTCGTAGGCGCCCGACATCACCCCCTGGGCGGCGAAGTGGACGGCCTGCTGCGACGAGCCGCACTGGCGGTCCACCGTGACCCCGGGGACCTCCTCGGGGAAGCCCGCGCCCAGCAGGGCCGAGCGGGCCACGTTCACGCCCTGCTCGCCCACCTGGTCCAGGCAGCCCACGACCACGTCGTCGACCTCGCCGGCGTCGATGCCGGCCCGGCCCACCAGCTCCTCCAGGACGAGCGCCAGCAGGTCGGCGGGGTGCCACTCGGCCAGCGCGCCCTTGCGCCGCCCCACCGGGGTCCGCAAGGCTTCGACGACAACGGCTTCTCGCAACGGGGCTCTCCTTGGGTGCCAGGTCCTTAAGATGAGCGTATCGGGAGCGGCGCAAGCGTGTGGGGAACGCAGTGAGCGCTGAGCGACGCGACGCAGCCCCCGACACGACGATGTCGGGGCGCCCGCTGCCCCTCGACGCGGCCCGCGACGGGGCGGAGCGGCCCGGTGAGTTCCCCTACACCCGCGGCCCGTATCCGGAGATGTACCGCCAGCGGCTGTGGACGATGCGGATGTTCGCCGGGTTCGGCGCGCCCGAGGACACCAACCGGCGCTTCCGTGCGCTGCTCGAGGCCGGGCAGACCGGACTCTCGACGGCCTTCGACATGCCGGCGCTGATGGGCTACGACCCCGACCACCCGCTGTCGGCCGGCGAGGTCGGTCGCGAGGGGGTCTCGGTGGCGTCGGCCGAGGACATGGAACGCCTGTACGCCGGACTGGATCTCGGGGCCGTCTCGACCTCGATGACCATCTCGGGTCCAGCGCCCGTCGCGCTTGCCATGTTCGTGGTGGCCGCCGAGCGCGCCGGCACCGAGCGCGCGCGGCTGCAGGGCACGCTGCAGACCGACATCCTCAAGGAGTTCATCGCCCAGAAGGAGTGGCTGGTGCCCGAGCGGCCGTCGATGCGGCTGGTGGGCGACCTGATCGCATTTTGCGCGGCAGAGATGCCGTTGTGGCACGCGGTCTCGGTATCGGGATATCACATCCGGGAGGCCGGATCGACGGCGGCCCAGGAACTTGCCTTCACGATTGCCGACGGCGTGGCCTACGCAGAGGAGATGGTGGACCGGGGGTTCGGGCCCGACCAGGTGCTGCCGCGGTTCTCGTTCTTTTTCAACGCGCAGATCGACCTCTTCGAGGAGGTGGCCAAGCTGCGGGCCGCCCGGCGGCTGTGGGCCACGCTGATGCGCGAGCGCTTCGGCGCGCGCTCCGAGCGCTCGCTGCGCCTGCGGGCCCACGTGCAGACCTCGGGCGTGTCGCTCACCGCGCAGGAGCCCCTGCTCAATGTGGCCCGCACCGCGGTAGAGGCCCTGGCCGCCGTGCTGGGGGGCGCCCAGTCGCTGCACACCAACGCCTGGGACGAGACGCTTGCGCTCCCCACCGAGGAGTCGGCCCGCCTGGCGCTGCGCACGCAGCAGATGCTGGCCTTCGAGACGGGCGCGGCCGGCGTGGCCGACCCGCTGGGCGGCTCGTGGCTGGTGGAGCGGCTCACCGACGAGCTCGAGGCTGAGGCGCGCGGCTACCTGGACGAGATCGACCGCCGCGGCGGCATGGTGCAGGCGGTCATCGACGGCTATCCGCAGGCCGAGATCGCCGAGGCGGCCTACGCCTTCCAGCAGGCGCTGGACGACGGCCGACGCGTCATGGTGGGCGTGAACGCCTTCGCGGCGCCCGATGGGGACGAGCCACGCATCCATCGTGCCGACCCCGAGGTCGAGCGACGCCAGGTCGAGCGGGTGCTGGCGCTACGTGCCGGGCGCGACGCCGGCGACCACGCCGCGGCCCTCGACGCGGTGCGCGACGCCTGCCGTGGCACCGACAACGTCATGCCTCCGCTGATCGCCGCCGCGGACGCCGGCGCCACCCTGGGTGAGCTGTGCGACGCCTTCCGCGAGGTGTGGGGCGCGTACCGCGACCCGGGGCGCTGGTGATGGCCGCAGCTGCCGTGCGGCCGATCCGGGTGGTCATCGCCAAGCCGGGCCTGGATGGCCACGATCGCGGCGCGAAGGTGATCGCGCGCGGCCTGCGCGACGACGGCATGGAGGTGGTCTACACGGGGCTGCACCGCACGCCGGAGCAGATCGCCGCCACCGCCGTCGAGGAGGACGCCGACGTGGTCGGGGTGTCGATCCTCTCGGGCGCCCACATGACGCTGGTGCCCCGCATCCTCGCTCTGCTCGCCGCCGAGGGAGCGCACGACGTGGGCGTGGTGGTCGGGGGGACGATCCCAGGTGACGACGCAGAGACCCTGCGCAACGCCGGCGTGACCGCCGTGCTCACGCCCGGAGCATCGCTGGCGGAGGTGTCGGCGGCGGTGCGCGACGCCGCCGCGCGGCGGCGCTCCGCGATCGGGTGAGCGTCGACGCTCTCGCCGCGCGCGTGCGGCGCGGCGAGCGCCGTGCAGTCGCCCGGGCGCTCACGTTGGTGGAGGGCCTCGGCCCAGAGGCGGATGTTCTCTTGACCGCGCTGGGCCCGCCGCCCGAGGCGACGCGACGCGTTGCCGTCACGGGGCCCGGCGGGGTGGGCAAGAGCACGCTGATCGCCGCGCTGGTCGCGCACCTGCGCGCCGAGGGATGCACCGTGGCGGTGCTCGGGATCGACCCCTCGAGCCCGCTCACCGGGGGCGCCGTGCTGGGCGACCGCGTGCGCATGGCCGAGCACGACACCGATGCCGGCGTCTTCGTTCGCTCGCAGGCCGGCCGGGGGGCGGCCGGTGCGATCGCGGCGGCCACGGGCTGCTCGGTCTGGATCCTGGCTGCCTCCGGCTTCGACGTGATCCTCATCGAGACCGTCGGCGCCGGCCAGGACCAGGTGGCGGTCGTCGGGGTCGCCGACGTCGTGACGCTGGCCCTCGCGCCGGGCGCCGGCGACGCGGTGCAGGCCCTCAAGGCGGGCCTCATGGAGATCCCCGACGTGATCGCGGTCACCAGGGCCGACGCGCCCGGCGCCGAGCTGCTGGTGGCCGACCTTCGGCTTGCCGGCATCGACTGTCCGGTGGTGCGCACCACCGCGCTGAACGGCGGCGGCGTGGCCGAGCTGTGGGCCACGGTGGCGGCGGGGGTGGATGCGCTGGCGGCGGACGGCGGGCTGGAGCGCCGGCGACGGGCCGGCATGGCCGATCAGCTTCGGGCGCTGGCGATCGCGCGGCTGGCCTCGCAACTGCCGGGTGCCGGTGAGCTGGACGCGCTGGCCGGCGAGGTGATGGCGGGCCGGCGCGGCGTGAGCAGCGCGGTGGACACCGCCGTCGAGCGGGCCGAGGGCCCCGCGGGCTGATCAGCCGGGCGGCGGCTCGCCGCCCACGTGGTCCAGCTGCAGGGTGGAGTGGGTGATGCCGTACTCGCGTTCCAGCATCTGCGCGATGTCGCGGCGCCGCTGGTGGCAGTCCACCTCCTGCTCCACCAGCACGTGGGCCGACATGGCGGGGAAGTCGCTGCTGATCTCCCAGACGTGCAGGTCCTCCACCTCGGCCACGCCCGGCAACGCCATCACCCTGCCGGCAAGCTCGGCCGTGTCCAGGCCGCGCGGCGCCGCCTCGAGCAGCACGTTGGTGGCCTCGCGCACGATCGTCCAGGCGCTGATCAGGATCAGCAGGCCGATGAGCACGCTGATCAGCGGGTCGGCCGCGAGCCAGCCCGTGCCCAGCACGATCAGCGCGGCCACGATGACGCCGATCGAGCCGGCCAGGTCGCCGGCCACGTGCAGGAAGGCCGCGCGCAGGTTGAGGCTCTCGCCACGCGCGCGCCAGAGGATGATCGCCGCGGTCACGTTCACCGCCAGCCCCGCCGCTCCCACGCCCAGCACCACGCCGGCCTCGACCTCCGGCGGGTCCTCCAGGCGCTGCGCGGCCTCGATGAAGATCCAGATGGCCACGGCCACCAGCGCCACCCCGTTCACCAGCGCCGCCAGGATCTCGGCGCGCCGGTAGCCGAAGGTCTTGCGGTCGGTGGGTGGCCGGCCGGCCAGCCAGATGGCGCCCAGCGCCAGCGCCAGCGCCAGGTTGTCGGACAGCATGTGGCCGGCATCGGCCAGCAGCGCGAGGCTGCCGGCGATCACGCCGCCCACCACCTCGACCACGGTGAAGACCGACGTCAGGGCCAGGACGATCGCCAGCGCGCGCATGCGCCGCCGCCGGGCCGCGCCGGCGTCGGGGGGTCCGTGGCGATCGTCGCGACGGGACGGCATGTCCCGCACGCTAGACGAGATCGCAGCCGTGGAGC
>JAUVPZ010000140.1 GCA_030598395.1 Miltoncostaeaceae bacterium
GACGACAACTGGACCGCCGCCTCGATCATGACCGCCGACACCCACCGGCGGCAGGTGGCCGCAGGGGCGATGTGACGGCCCTCGGGCGCGCGGCCTTTACGTCGTGCCCGTCGGATGGTGGGCCGCGATGCTGCTGTCGGTCGCGGCCGCCCCGGCGGCAGGTACGATCGTCCGGATGAACGTCGCGCTCCGGCTGCTCGAGCTGCTGTCCTGCGTGGCCTGGCTGACGCCGGCCACAGACGCCGCCGAGGCCGCCGACCTACGGCGGGACTGGCGGTGCTGAGCCGCCGCTTCGGCCCGCTGCTGGCTGCGACGCTCGCCGGCCTGGTGTTCGCCGCCATCTGGGTGTTGCTGGCGGCGCTGCGACCCGGGGTCACCTTCCACCTCGCCCCGCTGATCGTCGCCGCCACCGTGCCCGTGACACAGCGGCTCACCGTCGGCCGGCCGGCCCGGCCGATGGAGGCCGCCGCCTCGGCCGCCGTCGGGGCGGGCCTTGCGGCGCTGGTGCTGGCGGGCCTGGAGGCCACGGGTCGGCTCGACGGGCCCGCGCTCGATCCCTTCGAGGGCGTGGTGGCCGAGTCGCTCGTGGCCATCGCCATCGGGGTGGTGGCAGGCCTGGTGGTCCAGCTGTGGCCCGGCAGCGCTCCGGCGCGCCGACGCGGCGACCGATGACGCCGCCGGCCGCGGCGTTCTGGGCCATCGCCGAGCCGCTCCTGGAGCGCCCCGGGGTGGAGCGCTCCACCATGATGGGGCATGAGTGCCTGCGTGCCGGAGGCGCATTCGTCGGGATGGCCGACGGCTCCGGCCGGCTGATCGTGAAGCTTCCGGCCGAGCGCGTCGAGGAACTCATCCTGGCCGGCGATGCCGAGGAGTTCGCCCCCGCCGGGCGGGTCTTCCGCGAGTGGGCGCAGCTGCCTGTGGTCGACGAGCCGCGCTGGCGGGGCCTGCTCGAGGAGGCCCTTGCCTTCGCAGCCGGTCCTACTCGCCCAGGCCAGCCCCCGGGTTAGCCACAGCCGCTGGTGGCACCGCAGGTGCGGCAGGTAAGGCAGGTGCCTGCGCGCACCATGTCGACCGAGCCGCAGCTCCAGCAGACCTCACCCGTGGCGCCGAGCTGGATGCGCCCGCCGCTGTCGCCCCCGTGGCCGTTGGCCAGCGCCGGGGGCGTCTCGTCGAGCCTCATCTGCCCCTTGGACTCGAGCTCGGCCCGGTAGGCGTCGGTCATGATGCCGATGGCCCGCTGGTCCGCCTCGTCGAGGAACTTGGAACCCAGCCACCGCGCCAGGTAGTCGACGACCGACCGCGCCATGGGGATCTGCGGGTTGCCAGTCATGCCCGACGGCTCGAAGCGGTGGTCGACGTACTTGCTGATCATGCTCTCGATGGGCACCCCGTGCTGGAGCGCCATCGACCACGCGATGGCAAGCGCGTCGACCAGGCCGGAAACGGTCGAGCCCTGCTTGCTCATCTTGACGAACACCTCGCCGGGCGAGCCGTCGTCGTAGAGGCCCACGGTGATGTAGCCCTCCTGACCGCCCACGCTGAACTTGTGGGTGAGCGCCTGGCGATCGTCGGGGAGGCGACGCCGGGCCGGCGGGCGGTGCTCGGCGGCGCCGGGCTCGGCGGTGGTGGAGAGCGGCTGCGTGCGCTTGGAGCCGTCGCGATAGATCGCGATGGCCTTCAGGCCCAGTCGCCACCCGAGCCGGTAGATGTCGGCCACGTCCTGGACGGTTGCCTCGTTGGGCAGGTTGACCGTCTTGCTGATGGCGCCGGAGATGAACGGCTGCACCGCGGCCATCATCCGCACATGGCCCTCGGGCGCGATGGTGCGGCCCCCCGCCACCCCGAAGGCGCAGTCGAACACCGGCAGGTGCGCGGCGCCGAGCCCGGGAGCGCCCTCGATGGTGCCGTGGTCGTCGATGTGGCCCACGATGCGCTCTTGATCCTGCTCGTCGTAGCCGAGGCTGAGCACGGCACGCTCGACGTCGGTGTTGACCAGCTTCATCAGC
This sequence comes from Miltoncostaeaceae bacterium, assembly GCA_030598395.1. Classification (GTDB taxonomy): domain Bacteria; phylum Actinomycetota; class Thermoleophilia; order Miltoncostaeales; family Miltoncostaeaceae; genus JAUVPZ01. The sequence continues at coordinate 2,007 of JAUVPZ010000140.1, forward strand.
CCGCCACCGACCAGCGTCTTGTAGCTGACCAGGCCGATTGCCGGTTCCACGCCCGTGGTGCTGGCGTCCATCATGAAGCTGATCGTGCCGGTGGGAGCGATGACCGAGACCTGGGCGTTGCGGTACCCGGGGCTCGTCGGCCCGCGGCCCTGACCCAGCGCCACGGCCGCGTCGAGCGCGACCTCGGCGGCGCCGCGGACCTCGGTGTAGTTGCCGCCATCGACCCGGGACGGCAGGTCGTCGGCCGCCTCGCGGTGCATACGGACCACGCGGTCCTGCGCCTCGCGATCGGCCTCGTAGCCGTCGTAGGCGCCGACCACGGCCGCGATGCGCGCCGACTGCGCGTACGCCTCGCCCTGCATCAACGCGGTGACGGCACCGGCCCAGGCGCGCCCGGCGTCGGAGTCGTACGCCAGCCCGAGGCACATCAGCAGCGAGCCGAGGTTGGTGTAGCCCAGGCCAAGCTGGCGGAACGCGCGCGCGTTGTCGCCGATGCGCCGGGTGGGGTAGCTGGCCGGCGTGACGATGATCTCCTGGGCGGTGAGCATGACGCGCACGGCGTGGCGGAAGTCGTCGACCTGGAAGGCGCCGTCGGGCGCGAGGAACGACATCAGGTTGATCGACGCCAGGTTGCACGCCGAGTCGTCGACGTGCATGTACTCCGAGCACGGGTTCGAACCCGTGATGCGGCCGGCGTTGGGACAGGTGTGCCAGCGCTGGATGGTGTCCTCGTACTGGACGCCGGGGTCGCCGCAGGCATGCGCCGCCAGGGCGATCTCCTCGAGCAGGTCCGCAGCCGGCATCTGCCAGGCCTGCTCGCCGTTCGCCACGTGGTGCGCCGACCAGCTCTCGCCGGCTTCGGCACGGCGGAAGAAGTCGTCGGTGAGGCGCACCGAGTTGTTGGCGTTCTGGAACTGGATGGATCGCCAGGCCTCGCCGTTGAGGCCCAGGTCATAGCCCGCGTCGCCCAGCGAGTAGGCCTTCGCCTCCTCGGCCGCCTTGCAGCGGATGAACTCCAGGACGTCCGGGTGGTCGGCGTCGAGGATCACCATCTTGGCGGCGCGCCGGGTGCCGCCGCCCGACTTGATGGAGCCGGCCCCGGCGTCGGCCCAGCGCATGAAGCTCACGGGCCCGGACGCCTGGCCGCCGTTGGACAGCGACTCGCCGTCGGCCCGGATGCGCGACAGGTTGACGCCGGCGCCCGAGCCACCGCGGAAGATCTCGGACTCGGCGGCGATCCACCGCTGGATGGAGGGCATCGTGTCGTTGACCGACAGGATGAAGCAGGCCGAGCACTGGTTGGCGTGGGGCTCGTCGGGACCCACCGGAGGGTCGTCCACGTCGAGGATGCGGTCCGGGTCGTGCTCGCGAGCGGCCACCTCGATGCCGCAGTTGAACCACACGGGCGAGTTGAAGGCGGCTCGCTGGGTCACCAGCAGGTGCCGAAGCTCCTGGGCGAAGGTCTCGGCCTCGTCGTCGCCTGTGAAGTAGCCGCCCTTGA
>JAUVPZ010000009.1 GCA_030598395.1 Miltoncostaeaceae bacterium
AGTGCGACTCGATCGAGTCGTCGTCGCCGATCGCGGCCTGGATGCCGCCCTGCGCACGTCCGGTGTTCGAGGCCCCCAGCGCGGACTTGGTAGTCACCAGCACCCGTGCCCCCCCTGCGTGGGCCGCGAGCGCGGCGCTCATGCCGGCGCCGCCGGAGCCCACCACCAGCACGTCGCAGGCGACGTCGCGGGAGCTCGCCACGGCGCGATGGTACCCGACGCCGGATGGCCCCGAGCGCCTCAGGCGGCGGCGGCCCCTAGCCGGACGCGGGCGAACTCGAGGAAGGCCGCGGCCGCGCGCGAGGGGGTCCGGCCCGCGGCGCGCACGACCGTGAAGTCGCGCGCCAGGCCGGGGCCGGTGAGGGGCACCGCTGCCAGGCTGCCGTCGGCAACCTCGCGCTCCACGGCCAGGCGCGAGATCACGGTGATCCCGAAGCCGTCCAGCACCCCCGCCTTCACCGACTGCTGGAGGCCCAGCTCCATGCGCACGTCCAGGTCGCGGTCGCGCAACCCGGCCTCGCGCATGGCGGCCTCGAGCACCGCGCGCACCCCCGAGCCGCGCTGCTGCAGCAGCATGGGCTGGCCCACCAGCTCGGCGAGGCCCACCGCATCGCGGCCGGCCAGCGGATGGTCGGGAGGCGTGATCACCACCAGCTCGTCCCGGACGAACGGCTCCGCCTCGAGGCCCCGCAGCGGGCGCGCCGCGCCCACGAAGCCCAGCTCGATCTCGTCGTCGACCACCCGCTGGCAGACGGTCTGGCTATCGTGCACGGCCAGGCTGACGCGCACGTCGGGGTGGGTGCCCGCGAACGCTCCACAGAGGCCCGGAAGCAAGATCTCACCCGGGCCCGTCGACGATCCGAGGAGCAGCCGCCCAGCCACGCGGTCGCCCACCTCGGCCAGCGCGCGCTCCATCTCGGCCTCGACCTGGATGATGCGCTGCGCGTAGCGGTACAGCACCTCGCCGGCCTCGGTGGGCCGCACGCGCCGGCCGCCGCGATCGAGCAGCCGCTGGCCGAGGCGCTCCTCCAACGAGCGGATCTGCGCCGAGACGGCGGGCTGCGAGACCTCCAGATCCTCGGCGGCGGCAGAGAACGAGGCGCGGTCGACGACCGTGCGGTAGGTGACGAGGAGGCGAAGGTCCACGGGCGCCTAGGCGGGGAGGTTGGGCATGATGCGCTCGCCCACGCCCCCGGGGATGGCGGCGTGGACCGCGTACAGCTCCTCGCTGTAGGGGGCGGTGCCGACCGACGCCGCAGACCCTCCGTCCACCATGAGCACGTGACCGGTCATGTAGCTGCCCGCGTCGGAGGCCAGCAGCAGCAGCGGCCCCGCCAGCTCCTCCGGCCGGCCCAGCCGTCGCATGGCGGTCTGGTCCTCGCAGCGCTCCCTCCAGGCCGGCAGGGCCAGCACGCGCTCGGTCATCTCGCTGGGGAACCAGGCCGGGGCCAGGGCATTGACCCGCAGGCCCCGATCGGCCCACTGCACGGCCAGGCAGCGGGTGAGGTTGATGATGGCGGCCTTCGAGCTGCTGTAGCCAACCGGCGTGTTGACGGCACCGCCCACGCCGGCCACCGAGGCGACGGTGACGATGGAGCCGCCACCCGCCGCCAGCATGTGCCGGCCCGCCGCCTGGCAGGTGTTGAAGGTGCCCGCGATGTTCACGTTGATGGACTCGACGAACTGCTCCGGCGGCATGCGCTCGGGCATGGCACCGCCCTCGGGCACCGCGCCGGCGTTGGCCACCACCACGTCGAGACCACCGAAGCGCTCGGCCGCCCGGTCCATCAGCGCGCCCGTGGCGTCCGGATCGGTGACGTCGCACTCCACGGCCAGCGCGGTGCCGCCCGCCGACTCGATGGCCGAGGCCACCTCGCTGAGGCGCTCCAACCGCCGGGCCGCCACCACCACCGCGGCGCCGGCCTCGGCAAGCGCGGTGGCGAACGAGACCCCGAGGCCCGATGACGCGCCGGTGACGACGGCTGTGCGGCCGGACAGGTCGAAGAGGTCGGCTGGGCTGGGCAAGACGTGCTCCTCGGTTGGACGGTGCGCCCCGGTTCGGTTGGCCGTGGATCGCGCGGCCGACTGGCGGTGGCGGCGGTGGCGATGCTGGTAGCCAACCAGCGCGGGCCGGGTCTGCGCAACCGCTGCGCGCGGCCTCAGGCGCCCGGGGGGTGCTCCGGGTTGCGGATCCAGATGGCCGACAGCACCCCGCCGATCATCGCGATGGCGGCGGCGCCCAGCATGGCAGCCTGGAACGCGCCGACCGAGGCCTCCCGCACAGCCTGCTCCAAGAGCAGGGCGACGTCCTCGGCCAGCCCCGCGGGGTCGGCCTCGGCCAGGGGGCGCTCGCGCGCGTCCGAGGCCGCCGCCGACGCGGTGGAGGGCAACTCGTCCGGAGTCAGCGACGCCCTGAACTCAGTCGCCACGATGGTGCCCAGCGCGGCGATCCCCAGCAGCCCGGCCACGCGCGACAGCATGTTGTTGATCCCGGAAGCAACGCCGGCGTGCTCCGACCCCACCGACCCCATCACGGTGGTGGTCAGCGGCGCCACCGTCAGCGCCAGGCCCAGCCCGAAGAGCGCCAGCCCGGGCAGGATGGTGGTCAGGTAGTCGGCGTCGGCCTCGATGCGGCTGAGGACCAGCATGCCCATGGCCGCCACCACCGGGCCGGCAGCCATGAACCAGCGTGGCCCCAGGCGATCGCCCCAGGCGCCGGCGCGCGGGCTCAGCACCAGCATGATGACGGTCACCGGCACCAGCACGGCGCCCGCCTCCAGGGCCGAGTAGCCGCCCACCCCCTGCAGGAAGATGGGGATGAAGAAGAAGCCGCCGCTCAGCGACGCGTACAGCGTCAGGGTGGCCGCGTTGGCCGCCGCGAAGTTGCCCTGACGGAAATAGTGCAGGGGCATGAGCGGATGGCTGCTGCGGGCCTCGCAAACCAGGAAGGCGATGACCATGAGCGTGCCGCCCGCCAGCAAGACCACCACCTGCGGGCTGCTCCACCCCTCCGACGGCGCGGCGATCAGCCCGTAGGTGATCCCGCCCAAGCCCGCGGCGGCGAGCACGACGCCCGGCACGTCAAGCGTGCGACCGGCGGTGGGGTCGCGGCTCTCGGCCACCGCCCAGGCGCACAGCGCCAGGGTCACCGCGATCACGGGAACGTTGATCAGGAAGACCCAGCGCCAGCTCAGCGCGTCGACCAGCCCGCCGCCCACCACCGGCCCCAGCGCGGCCGCCAGCCCCGACCACGCGGCCCACTGCCCGATTGCGCGCCCCCGCTCGTGCCTCTCGAAGGCGGCGCTGATGATGGCCAGCGTCCCGGGCACCAGCAGCGCCCCGGTCGCGCCCTGGAGCGCGCGGAACGCGATCAGCGACTCCACGTTGGGCGCCAGCCCGCACATCAGCGAGGTGACCCCGAAACCGATCAGGCCCAGGCCGTAGATGCGCTTGCGCCCGTAGAGGTCGCCCAGCGAGCCCCCGACCAGCAACAGCGCCGCCAGCGTGAGCAGGTAGGCGTTGGCGATCCACTGCTGATCGGCCAGGGTGGCGCCGAGGTCCTCCTCGATGGCCGGCAGGGCCACGCCCACCGCCGTGCCGTCGATGATGACGATCGACAGGCCCAGGATGGCGACGATCAGGGTCCATCGCTTGCGCGCCTGGGCGGTCATGCCCGGCCAGCTTGGCGGACCGGCGGCCGTGGGCGCCCTGGCGGGCGCTCAGGCCGGACCTAGCGGATCCAGAAGTGGTGGCTGCCCTTCTCGCACCAGTAGATCAGGCAGCCCCCCCGCGCCTTGGTCGCCACGCAGGCGCCCTCGCCCCCGTGGTCGGGGCACGGCCTGCCAACGCGGGACAGCAGGCCTTCCTTCAGAATCTGGATCGCGCCCGCGGGGAGCTGCTCGGGGGGCGCTGTCGCGACGGCGATGCTCATGTGGGCGGAGCCTCCTCGGTCACGTCTGTCTGCCAGCCCTGGAGGCTTTCGCCCTCGGCCGCTGCGACCCTGCCAGAGCGGAGCGTCGCCCACAACGCCTGCGCCACCAGCTCGGGACGTCCGACAGCCACACGGCGGGTCAGCTCGTCCAGACCGGCCGTGAGCCCGTCGGCCGGGAGCGCTGGGCGGGTGGCGCGCATCACCCGCCCGTAGCGGGTGGGTGTCACTTCCTCGTCCACGTTGAACAGCTCCTCGTGGAGCTTCTCGCCGGGACGGATGCCCACGATCTCGATGGGCACATCGTCGCCAGGCACCTTGCCCGACAGCTCGATCATCTTGTGGGCCAGGTCCAGGATGCGCACCGGCTGGCCCATGTCCAGCACGAAGATGTCGCCGCCCTCGGCAATGCCGGTGGCCCCGATCACCAGCTGGACCGACTCGGGGATGGTCATGAAGAAGCGTGTCATCTCAGGGTGGGTGACCGTCAGCGGACCGCCCTCGGCAATCTGCCGCTTGAAGATCGGCAGCACCGATCCCGAGCTGCCCAGGACGTTGCCGAACCGCACGGCGGCGAAGCGGGTGCGCTCGCCGCCGCCCCGCGCCTGGACGACCCGCTCGGCCAGCGCCTTGGACGCGCCCATCACCGTCTTGGGCTCCACCGCCTTGTCGGTGGAGATGAGGCAGAAGCGCGACACGCCCATCCGCTGGGCCTCGTCGGCCAGCACCACCGTGGCCAGGGCGTTGTTGGCCACCGCCTGGACCGGGTTCTGCTCCATCATCGGCACGTGCTTGTAGGCGGCCGCGTGGAAGACGACCTCGGGGCGATGCGCCTCGAATACGCCCCGAATGAGCGCGGCGTCCCTGCAGTCGGCGATCACGGGCACGATCAGCCCCGCATGGCCGCGCTCGCGCAGCTCGAGGTCGATCTCGAACAGGTTGTTCTCGGAGTGGTCCACCATCACCAGCATGCGCGGGCCCACCGCGGCAACCTGCCGGCACAGCTCGCGCCCGATGGAGCCCCCGGCGCCGGTCACCAGCACCACGCTGCCGTTGAGGTACCGCGACACCCGGGGGAAGTCGATGTCCACGGGGGCGCGCCCCAGCACGTCCTCCACGCGCACCGGGCGCAGCTGCCCCACGGTGACCTCGCCGGTGATCAGCTCGGGCAGGCCCGGCAGCGTGGTGCACCGCACGCCGGCGTCGCGGCATGCGTTGACCACCTCCTGCCGCGCTCGGCCGGGCGCGCTGGGCATGGCGATCATGACCTCGTCCACGTGGACCTCGCGCAGGATGCGCGGCAGGTCGGCCCGCGTACCCCGGACGCGCGTGCCCTGAACCCGGAGGCGGCGCTTGCGGGGATCGTCGTCGATCAGGCCCACTGGCGTGTAACCCAGTGCCCGGTTGCGCTTCATCTCCCTCAGCAGGAGGTTGCCGGCGTTGCCGGCGCCGCAGATCAGCACCTCCCGCCCGGGCTTCGCCAGCTGTCCGCGGGGCGGGCGCTCGACCAGGCTCCGCACCACGAACCGCGCGCCACCGACCAGCGTGAGCGTGAGGACCAGGTCGATCATCAGCACGCCGCGTGGGACCACCTCGACGTCGCCGGGAAGCCACGACGAGAGGACCGCCGTCACCAGCAGGCTGGACGCGATCGCGGCCAGCACGATGGCCTGCAGGTCGCGCACGCTCGTGAAGCGCCACCACTTGGTGTAGAAGCGGGCACCAGTGAACACGATCAGCTTGAGCCCGATCACCACGCCCAGGGTCGCCGCGAAGGTCTCCTCGAAGCGCCCCGGGACGCTGAAGTCGAAGCGCAGCTGGTACGCCAGCCAGTAGGCGACGGTCACCAGCGTGACATCGACCGCCACCTGCCCCAGCCGGTGGGCGACCGCGCGCCAGGTGGGGATGAGCGCGGAGCGGGACACGAGACCGCTCATGCTAGCCCCGATGGCGCCCCGGGAACCACCCCCAGGATGAGATCGATCAGGTGCTCGGGGTCCCGAAACCGGCCCGGCCCCTCCGCCGCCGGGCGCTTGCGCAGCTCCAGGTCGCCCGGTGCCTCGATCCGGCGCAGCCGCCCGTCGGCGATCAGCGAGCGGTCCACCGCACCCAGCCGGCCGGCAAACGGCGTGTACGCGGGCACCCCCAGCGCCGCGGCCTCGCGGTTCATGGTGCCGCCGGCGCTCACCACCAGATCGGCCGCCGCCACCAGGCTGGGCCCGTCCACAGGGCGCTCGGGCACGATCACCGCCAGCCGGCTCAGCGCCGCGCGCTGCTCGTCGGTGCGGGGCAGGACCACCGTCTGCACCGCCGGCGCCGCCGCAGCCAGGTGCTCCACCGTCGCCGCGAACAGCTCGACCGACAGGCCGCGGTGGTACAGCGTGACCTCGGGCGGCGGCCGCACCACGGCCAGCACGCGCGCCGTGTCGAGCCGCAGCTCGCCGACCACCTCGGAGTCCAGCGCGTGGTCGGCGAGGTAGTACTCCTCCTTCAGGCCGTGGTAGCGCACCAGCCGCGGGGGGCGGATGCCGTAGCGCGCCAGCGCCGCCTCGGGAATGGCGCCCGGAACCAGCACCCGCCGGGCCGTCCGCCCGTTGAGGTGGTGCATCGCCGCGGCGAACTCGTAGTCGAACATCGTCACCTGAGGGGTTCCCGCCAGGCGGGCGGCGGGCGGCTGATCGGTGCTGCCGTGCGCCACGGCCACGTCGAAGCGCTCCCTGCGGGCCAGCCGGGTCAGCGCCGCCGTGCGGGCGGCCATCGCCCGCGCCTTGGCGGCGCGGCCCGCGCCGCCGTGCGCGCCGATCACCGTGTGCGGGATGCCGAAGCGCCGGAGCAACGGCAGGGTCTGCGCGAAATCGCGCGCGGTGACGGTCACCTCGTGGCCGCGCGCGCGCATGCGTGCGATGAGCGGCCGGAAGATCACCGCGTGCGGCGAGTTCGTGACGTCGACCCAGACCCGCAATGGGGGGTCCCGGACCCGGTTCCTCAGCGGATGGTGCCGCTGCCGGCCCCGGCGGGCGCCGTCGTGGCCGCCCCCACCACCCGCGCTGCGTCCTCGCGCGTGAGGTTGGGGTGCATGGGAAGCGCCAGCGCCGTGGCGGCGCACTGCTCCGCCACGGGCAGGTCGCCCAGGCCGTAGCCCAGGTGGGCGAACACGGGCTGCAGGTGCAGGGGCACGCCGTAGTAGACGGCGGACGACACACCGGCGTCGGCGAGCGCCGCCCGCAGGCCGTCGCGGTCGTCGTGACGCACCATGAACAGGTGATAGGTGTGGGTGGCGCCCGGGCGCACCGCCGGAAGGCGCACGTGCTCGCCCAGCCCGGACTGCTCGTACATCGCCGCTGCCCGCGCGCGTCGGGCGTTCCAGTCGTCGAGGTGCGGGTAGAAGACCCGGATCACTGCGGCTTGAATCTCATCGAGGCGCGAGTTGTAGCCCACCTCCTCGAAGGTGACCTTGTCCGTCGAGCCGTGGAAGCGCAGTCGCCGCACGCGTGCGGTAAGGGCCGCCTCGCGGCACACCACCAGCCCGCCGTCACCGATCCCCGGGAAGTTCTTGGTGGGGAAGAAGCTGAAGATGGCCGCGTCGCCCATGGTGCCCACCTGCCGGCCCGAGTCGGCCGACCCGAACGCCTGGGCCGCGTCCTCCAGCACCGCCAGGCCGTGGCGCTCGGCGACCGCGAGGATCGGCGTCATGTCGGCCGGCTGCCCGAAGATGTGCACCGGCAGGATGACCCGGGTGCGGGCGGTCACGGCCGCCCCGACGGCGTCCGGGTCGATGCCGAAGCCCACCGGCTCGATGTCGCAGAACACGGGCGTGGCGCCCACGCGGGCGATCGCCTCGGCCGTGGCGTAGAACGTGTAGGGGCTGGTGATGACCTCGTCGCCGGGCCCGACGTCAAGCGCCTGCAGCGCGATCGCCAGCGCGTCGGTGCCGTTGGCGACGCCCACGCAGCCGCGTCCGCCGAGCCGCTCGCCGACCGTCTCCTCGAGGGCGGCGACGTGCGGCCCAAGGATGAACCGCCCGCTGTCGAGCACGCCCGCGATGGCGGCGTCCACGTCGGCGCGCAGCGGCGCGTACTGGGCCCGGATGTCCATCAGCGGGACGGTCATGGAAGCGGCGGAGGACACTACCAGCGGGCGGGCGGACTCAGTGGCCGGGTGCGCGCTGGCGCGCGTCGGCGACACCCTCCGCCGCACCGGAGGCAGGGTCCACCACCGGCAGCCGGACGGTCACCGTGGTGCCGTAGCCCTCCCGCGAGCTGGCCGTGGCCTCGCCGCCCAGGCGCTCGGCGATGTGCTTCACGATCGACAGGCCCAGCCCGGTGCCGCCCACCTGCCTCGAGCGGCTGGGGTCGGCGCGATAGAAGCGCTCGAACACGTGCGGCAGGTGGCGCTCTGGGATCCCGGCGCCGTCGTCGACCACATCCAGCGCGACGACGCTGCCGGAGCGGCGCATCGACGCGCGCGCAGTCGCGCCAGGACCCGCGTAGCTCGCGGCGTTCTCGAGCAGGTTGCGGGCAACGGTGACCGCCATCCGTTCGCTGAGCGCGGTCCAGACCGGCTCCGGCAGGTCCAGTTCGATCGTCACGTCCTGCTCGTCGCTGAGCCGCGCCACCTCCTCGGCGGCAGCGACGACGGCGGCGCGCAGGTCGCTTGCCTCGCCGGTGGGCAGGTGCTCGCTGGCCTCCAGCTCCGACAGGAACAGCACGTCGCCGATGATCGCCTCCAGGCGCCGGGTCTCCGCCGCGGCGCGAGCCGCGAACGACGTGCGGGACTCGGCGTCGAGCTGGGGATCCTCGAGCGCCTCCAGCAGCCCGCGCAGGCCAGTGAGCGGCGTGCGCAGCTCGTGAGAGACGTTGGCCACGAACTGTGAGCGCAGCTCCTGGTAGGCCACGGCCTCCGAGAGGTCGGACAGCGCGACCACGGCCTCGCGCGTGCCGGCCACCTCGTACGGCTCCACCGAGGCCCGGAAGGTGCGCTGGCCCTCGCTGAACAGCCGCAGCTCGGCCTGGCGCGGCTCGCCGCTGGCCAGCGCCGTGGCCACCTCGCCGGCCAGGTCGTGGGCGCCGAACGCGGTTATCAACGCCGTGCCCGCCTCCAGACCAGGAAAGCGCCGGCGGGCCTCCTCGCTGGCGGCCAGGATGCGGCCCTCGGCGTCCACCCGCACGGCGGCGGCGGGCAGGCGGGCGAACGCGGCCTCACCGAGCGCCTCGGCACGCCGGGCCCGGGCCGCCGGCTCCTGCGCGCCGCCCGGCTGGCCCGGACCGCCTCCGCGCGCACGCCGCAAGGAGATGAGCGCGGCGACCGCGAACAGAAGCGCGATGGCGGCGATGATCCAGGCGAGCGCGGTGATGATCCAGGCGAGCGCGGTCACGGGCGAGGGCTCGGAGCGACCCGCCCATGATGGCAGAGGCTGCCCGGCGCGCTTGGAGCACAGGGGGCGCTCTGATTGCCTCAGAGGCGTGATCCGCCCCGCACTCATCGCGGCCTGCGCGGCGTTCGTGGCCGCGGCGCCGGCCGCCGCGACCGCGGCGGCGGTCGCCTTCACGCCCGGCGGCGGACCGGCGAAGACGCAGATCGCGCCCGGGGTGACGCACGAGCGGCTGGAGCGGGCCGGCGGGCAGCGGGTCCACGTGCTGCGCGCCCTGCCAGGCCCCCGCACCGGGGTGAGGGCGGGCCTGGTGGGCCGCTCGCCGCTGGCCCGCGGCCAGCTTGGCGACGCGGTGCAGGGCGGCGCGGCCGCGGGCGTGATCGGTGCAATCAACGGCGACTTCTTCAGCTTCAGCCAGGGGTATCCCAGCGGGGCCCTGGTCGCCGATGGCCAGCTGATCAACGAGCCGGAGGCCTCGCGCTCGGCGCTGATCATCCCCGCCGGCCTCGCGCTTGCGGTGCAGCGCCTGGCGCTCGACGGCCAGTGGCAGGCCTTCGACCCGGTCGGGGCCAAGACCTTCCCACGGCGAGTGTTCCTCGGCGTGAACCGGCCCTCCGAGCGCGGCAAGGAGACCATCCTCTACACCTCGGCCCTGGGCCAGCTCGCCACGCCCCGCGGCGGCTCGCGCTTCGAGGTCCGCATCCGGCTCGACAACCCAGGGCCCGTCATGCCCAACGTGGCCATTACGGGCGTCGTCGTCGGCCGCCGCTCCGGCGGCGACACCACCATCGGCGCCGGCCACGTGGTGCTGACGGGCATCGGCGGCGCGGGCGCCACGATCGCATCCGACCTGCCCCTCGGGCGCAGGATCAGCATCCTGCCCGCGATCGCCGGCCTGCCGCCGGACGTGGTCGGCGTGCTTGGCGGCGGGCCGATCCTGGTGCGCGACGGCGTGGCGATCGGAGTGGCGGGCGAGGGCTTCAGCTCGGCGCAGACAGGCTCGCGCACCACGCGCAGCGCCATCGGTCAGCGCGCCGACGGCACCATCCTGCTGGTCACCGCCGACGGGCCCCTGCAGGGCAGCCCTGGCCTCACCGTGGCCGAGCAGGCGACCCTGATGGCACGGCTGGGCGCGCGGGTGGCCGTCGCGATGGATGCCGGCGGCAGCTCGCAGCTGTCGATCCTCGACCGGCTGCTCCCGTCACGTAGCGTCGCGCGCAGCCTCGCGGACGCCCTGTTCGTGACCTACACGGGCGTCGTGCTGGTGCCGTTGCCCTCACGGATCAGCCCCAACGCCGACGGCGTCGACGACACGGCGCAGGCGACAGTGCGCACCGCGGTGGCCGGGCGCCTGCGTCTGGTTGCCGAGCGGCGTGGCGGTGCTGGCCGGCGTCAGCTGCGCAACCGAGGGGTTCCGGCCGGCGAGCTCGTGACCCCGTTCAGCCCCCGGCAGCTGCGGCTGCGCGAGGGCCTCTACCACCTCACCGCCAACTTCACGCCGAGCGATGGCTCCCCGCCCACCCGTCAGCGGCGCCGCGTGATCGTGGACCGCACGCTCTCGCACCTCACGACGCGGCCGTCACAGCGGCGCGCCGGAGGGCAGCTGCGCCCGCAGGTTGACGTGGGCTTCCGGCTCCACCGCACCGCCCGCGTCACGGTGCGCATCCTCGACTCGGTGGGCGACCCGCTGATCACGATCGTTAGCGGCCGGCGGCTGCCGGCCGGCCGTCACTCCATCACCTGGAACCGGCGCGCCAAGGGGATCACGATCTCGGGCACCATCACGGTGCAGGTGGATGCGCGCGCGCACCTCGGCCGCGGCGGGCTCCAGCGCACGCTCACGCTTGCGAAGCCGAAGGCCCAGAGCGAGCGGGCGAGGCTGCTCGCGCGGCTGTCCGGCCGGGAGGAGTCGCCCGCCTCGCAGTCGCCGTAGCCGGCCGCTCCCGCTGATCAGCGCAGCCCGGCGGCGGCGACGCAGAGGACCAGCACGCCGAGGGCCACCCGGTAGATCACGAACGGCGCGAAGCTGTGGTTGCGCACGTAGCGCAGCAGGAACGCGATGGCCAGGAGCCCCACGACCGCGGCGGTCGCGATGCCCACGACGAACGCGCCCAGCGCGCCGTCCGGAAGGCCATCGCCCACGATGAAGGTGTCGTAGGTCTTGAAGACCACGGCGCCGGCCACCGCCGGCACCGACATCAGGAACGAGAAGCGCGCCGCCGCCTCGCGGGTGAGCCGGAGGCCGCGGCCGGCGGTGATGGTGATGCCGGAGCGCGACGTGCCGGGGATCAGCGCCAGCGCCTGCGCCAGACCGATGCCCAGGGCCTCGCGCCCCTTGAGCGTCTCCATGCCGCGCCCGGAGGCGGCCCAGTGGTCGACGGCTCCGAGCAGCAGCCCGAACACGATGAGCTGCACGGCCACCCAGACAGGGTCGCCGAGGGCGCCCTCGAACAGGCCCGCGCCGGCCGCGCCGATGACCGCCACCGGGATGGTCGCGACGATCAGGTACCAGGGCAGACGCTCGTCGAACGTGGCCAGCGAGCGGGCGCGGAGGCTGCGCCAGGCGCTGGCCAGGATGTGCCCGAGATCGCGCCAGAAGTAGACGACGACCCCGATCAGCGTGCCCAGGTGCACGGCCACGTCGAAGGTCTTGCTGGCCGACGCGTCGCCGCCCGGATCGGGCCAGTCGAACAGCCACGGCACCAGGATGAGATGCCCCGACGAGCTGATCGGCAGCGGCTCGGACAGGCCCTGCACGACGCCCAGCACGGCCGCCTGCCAGAGCTCGAGTGCCTCCTGGGTCACCAGGCGTCGGCGGGGGCGCTCGAGCGCCTGGAGCAGCCGCTAGGGTTCCCCATCGCGTGGGCACCCTAGCGACAGGGCGAGGGCGGCAAGAACGGCGCTGGTTTCGACCCGGGCTCGCGGCCGCCATGGTGGCGGCGGCGCTCGTCCTGGCGGGCTGCTCGGTCTCGATCGGCGGCAACGACCTCGACACCGGCGAGGTCGAGGAGCTGATCATCGACGGCTACCAGACCGACGGCAACGTGGTCGTCGAGGTCGCGTGCCCGGGCGACGTGGAGCCGGAGGCCGACAGCACCTTCACATGCGAGGTCACGGGGCCCGGTGGCGACACGGCCGACATCGAGGTTCGCCAGGTCGACGACGAGGGCAACGTGCGCTGGGCTCTCGTCCCGGTTGGCCTCAACCCCGCTGCGCTCGAGGCGCAGGTCGCCCGTGAGTTCCGGGAGCAGGAGGGGGCCACGGTGGACGTGGACTGCCCCACGGGCGTGGCCGCCGAAGAGGGCAACGTCTTCTCTTGCCGGGCCACGGCGCCCAACGGCGACACCGTGCAGATCGAGGTCACCCAGCAGGACGACTCGGGCAACGTCCGCTGGCGCGCCGTGACCCCGTAGCGGCCGGCCGCGTGGCCGGCCCCTGACGGGGCACTAGCTCTCCTCGAGGGCCTCGACGTCGGCGCGGACGCCGCGCATCTCGGCCACCAACCGGTCGACCTCGGCGTCCAGGCCACCCTCGCCCTCGCGCTGGCGGAACACGATCTGTCCCAGCTCCTGCGCCAGCGAGTTGAACTTCCGCTTCAGCGTGACCTCCTGGCTCTTGTCCTTGGCCTGGTCGACACCGCGCTTGGCCGCTTCGCCGGCCTTGCCGGCGGCGCCCTTGGCCCTGTCCATGAAACTCATCGTCTCCCCCCGATCGCGCCTACGCGTGGGCCCGAGCCTACTGCGCTCAGGCCTCCTCGCGCCAGGCGAGGCCCGCCAGCACGACCGCGACCGCCGATGAGATGATGGCGAGCCAAATCCCGAACTTCCTGGGGCCGCCCTCCAGGAGGAACATCAGGGTCACGATGAACGGAATCGAGCTGAGGTAGAGGCCCATCGCGGCGCTGGTGCGGACCGGCAGCTCCAGGTAGAAGCCCTCGGCGGCGAGGACCACGGCGGCGAGGGCCGCGATGATCAGCAGGATCCACCCCGAAGGGACTGCGTCGAGGCCGCTGAAGCCGATAGAGAGGCCGCCGCCCGACGCGCCGAACCAGTCTAGGAACAGGCTGATGATGAACACGACGTTGGCGGCCGCAGCGCCGAGCATCTTCTGCTCGCGAGTGATGCCTCCGACCCCCACACCGCCGCCGCGCCTGCCTGCCGACATGTGTCATCTCCTTGGAGTTCGCTGGGCCCCGCGCGCGGCGGAGCGACCGGGATTTCGACGTCCGGCGCCCCGCCCCTACCTGGGGTCCTTGGCCGTGAGGTGCACGGGCGGGTTGTGCCCCGGGATCACCACGTCCGGGGCAGCCTCCCGCAACGCGCGGAACGCCGCAAGGTGCGCGTCGCGCTCCGGAAAGCCGTCGGGCAGCTGCATGCGCTCGAACCACCCCGGGTCCGGGCCAAGGGTGTCGCCCGCGATGGCCACCTTCCCGTCGTGGCCGTCGACCAGGTAGGAGACGTGGCCCGGCGTGTGGCCGGGCGTGTGGATCCAACGCACGCCGGGCATCACCTCGCCGCCTGCGCCCTCGAGCTCCCTCACGGTCACCTGGTCGCGCAGCCCGCGCAGGCGCACGGCGTGCGGGGTGCGAAGCTCGGCCTCATGGACCACCAGCTCGGCCTCGCCGAGCTGGGTCAGCGCGCTCACGTGGTCGCTGTGCAGGTGGGTGGCCAGCACGGTGCCCACGTCGTGCGGCTCGACGCCCCGGGCCCGCAAGGCCCCCTCCAGCATGTCGCCCTGCGTTTGATAGCCCGGGTCGACCACGACGGTCGCGGGCCCTCTCAGGAGAATGGTGTTCGGCCACGCGATCATGCCGGGCACAGAGTCGGGCATCTTGCGGTAGGCGTCGAAGGTGGCGGCGGTGCTGGGCCCCCGCAGCTCGATGAGCTCCTCGCCGCGGAGGGCGAACACGATCCGGTGGGTCGGGATGAGGATCTCGACCCGGAACCGGTCGCCCTCGGCTATGAGATGGCCTCCCGGCGGGCCGCTGCGCCGCGGCCTGTGGCGCGATCGTACTCGTAGCACGGCGCGGCGCAGAAGGCCGAGACCGGGTCGTCGAGCTCCGCGCGCGCCCGCGCGAGCCGGACGCGAAGGTCGCCGCCGACGCGGACGGCCGACGGCGCCAGGGCCAGGCCGGCGATGCCGCCGGCCACGATCCAGCGGCTCGCCCGCGCGGAGGGTCGCCGCACCCTCACCGCAGCATCGCCAGGAACTCGTCCACCGGGATGGCCGTGAGCGTCTGGAAGTGGGCGGTGCCCCGAGCACCAAGCTCCAGCGAGACGCGGGCGATGACCTTCTCGTTGGGGGCCTCGACGATGTTGACGAAGTCGTACGGCCCGAGGACGGCCCACTGCTGCACCACGCGCGCGCCCATCTGCTCGATCTCGGCGTTGACCTCCTTCAGCCGCTCGGGATTGGCCTTCAGCGTCCCCACGCCATGGGGGCTGAGGGTGCTGAGCAGGATGAAGGTCGTCACGGCCCGGAACTCCTTGGCTCGCCTCCGACGGGATCAGCGCGAGCGTATCAGGGGGCCCCGCGGAGGACGTGGCCGCCGGCCAGGTCCCGCGCGTCCGGGCCTCTACTCGTCCAGCCAGGCGGACAGGTCGCGGCCCAGCAGCTCCTCGAGCCTCGCGACGTCGTCCCGGAAGTACGCCGCCAGCTCGCTGCGAAAGGCCGGGTCGATGGACCCGCGACCGCGCACCACCCGGTTGCGCGCCCGCACCCGGTCCAGCGCGCCCAGCCGCTCGACGCCGATGACACGCTTAACCCCGCCCACCGCCTGCACGAGCGGCCGCGGCGGCCGCTGGGTGAGGCGGGCCACCGCCCTGGCGCGGTGCGCCTTGTTCTGGTTGACCGCGGGGAAGCTGGTGCGGCCGTCGTCGGGTACGTCCAGGAACCGAAGCACCCGCCGGTACACGGCCCCGGCGTCCTCGCGCAGGTCGTCGATCGGGATCACCAGGACCTGCTCGGGTGGGATGGACTGGTAGAGCCTCGTGATCTGCGCGCCCAGCGACGCGGCGGGCCCGTACAGCAGGAACTCGGGCACGCGACACGAGTCGGGCACGCAGCAGCCCTCGGCGCGGTCGTCCTGTAGGCGCCAGGCCTCCTCGAGGTCGGCGACGTCCTCGTCGAGCATGTAGTGCATCTGGGAGTGCAGCGAGGGCACCATCTCGAGGGGGTTGCGCACCATCGCGACGACCCGCGCGCCGGGGTCGAACTCGCGGATCGCGGGGCCCGCCTCGGTCGAGTAGAGGTACCACACCGACGCCTCGCCGACGGCGCGGTCGCCCTCGCCGGCGCCGTCGAACAGGCGCAGGTAGTGCTCCAGGCGGCGCTGTCCCGGCGCGTAGTAGTAGTCGAAGTCGGCGCAGAAGTAATGCGGCTCCTTGGGCTGCGAGACGAACACCTGGGGGTGCTCCCGCAGGTACTCGCTCAGCGCCGTGGTGCCGCACTTCGGCGCGCCGACGATGAAGAAGTTCGGCTGGCCCATGAACAGAGTCGCTGGTAGCACCAGATTACCAGTCGCGCCGTCGGTACCCTGGCGGGCGGTGGTGGACGCGCTCGCCCATCCCGGGGTGCGGGGGCCGGAGTCGATCCTGGGCCGCGGCAAGGCGCAGGCCTCGCTGGTGCTCGGCATCATCGGCGCCGTGCTCGGGATCCTCGCCGTGCCACTGCTGTGCTCGGTGGGCGCCATCACCCTGGCGTCGCTGGCGTTCCAGGAGATGGACGCCGCCGGGGTCACGCACCAGACGCCGGGCTCCGGTCGGGGCATGGCCGTGGCCGGGCTCGCGCTGGGCATCGTGGCGATGGCCGTGTGGATCCCGGTCGTCATCGTGGCGGCGATCCTCTCAGAGGCGTGAGGGCACTCCGACGACGCCCGCGCGACGCCGCGCCGGCCGTGGCGGCGCTGGGCGGTCTGGCCGTGGTGATCGGGGTGCTGCTGCCCTGGTACACCAGCAACCTGGCCGAGCCGTTCACGCCCGAGACCACCACCGGCTGGGAGGCCACCCGCATCGCCCAGGCGGCGCTGGGCCTGGGCGCGATCGTCATACTGTCCGCCGCGGCGAGCATCGTCGTGCGGCGCGGCGGGGACCTGGTCGGTCCGGGCATCGAGACCGCGCTGGGCTGGATCATGCTGGTCGCGTCCACCGCCGCGGCGCTACTGATCTCGTACCGTCTGGTGTGGCTGCCGCCGCCAGAGGAGTTCCTGTCGCGACAGGCCGGCATCTACGTGGCCCTGGCGGGAGCCGTCATGGCGGCCATGGCCAGCGTGGGCGAGATCGCCTCTCGTGATGTGGCCGCGCCCCGCCGATCGTCGAGCCATGGTGACATGGGCGACCCCGCCGCCGACCCCCCGCGGGCGCCGGATCCCCCGGCTTGAGGCCCTGCCAGGCCCCGGCTCGGCCCTCGACGAGCGCCGCCGGCCCCGGGCCGGCGCATGGCCGCCTGGTGCGCGTGATCGAGCTGGCGCGCGGCGAGTCCACCGCGTACCTCGACCGCCGGCATGAGGGCGTGGAGCCGACTGCTGGAGCGGCTGGGCACGAGCTGATCGGCGCCCCACAGCGTTGACAGCGCTGCGGTCCCGCTGGGCTGGAGCTTCACGGCCTTCCAGCGAGCCGGCGCACAGGTGAACGCGGCCCGCCTGGCGTTCGCGCTGGCGATCCGGCAGGGCGCCCGGGCGGGCTGGCGCCTGGGGCTGCGAAGCGGCGGCGGCGCGCCGGTGCCCGCGACGCTCGCGGTCACCTGCATCCAGGGGCGGCGCGGGCTGCTGGCGCGCCTCGCCGACGGCGTCAGGCCTCGCTGGCGTCCTCCACCTCGACGTCCACGATCTCCTCGTCCTCGCCGCCGCCCGGCGCGGAGCGGGTCGTCGAGAAGGTGAAGCCGTCGTCGCCCGCGTCGACGGTGACGCGGTCGCCGTCGCGCAGGTCACCGTCCAGCAGCCGCACGGCGAGCGGATTCTGCACCTCGCGCTGGATGGCGCGGCGCAGCGGCCGCGCGCCGTAGGCAGGGTCGTAGCCCTCGGCGGCAAGCCGCTGGCGAGCGGCGTCGGTCAGGTCGAGGGCCACGCCGCGCTCCTCGACGCGCTCGGCCAGACCGGCAAGCTGCAGGTCGACGATGCTGGCCAGGTCCTCGCGCGTGAGCCGCTGAAAGACCACGATGTCGTCGATCCGGTTCAGGAACTCCGGCCGGAAGTGCTCGCGCAGCGCGCCCGTGAGCCGCTCCTCGGCGATGTCGTGGTCGATGCCCTCGGCCAGGTACTGGCTGCCGATGTTGCTGGTCATGATGACCACGGTGTTCTTGAAGTCCACCACGCGGCCCTGGCCGTCGGTGAGCCGACCGTCGTCGAGCAACTGCAGCAGGACGTTGAACACGTCGGCGTGCGCCTTCTCGATCTCGTCGAGCAGCAGCACCGCATACGGGCGCCGGCGCACCGCCTCGGTGAGCTGGCCGCCCTCCTCGAAACCCACGTAGCCTGGGGGGGCGCCGATGAGCCGGGCCACCGTGTGCTTCTCCATGTACTCGCTCATGTCGATGCGGACCATTGCCCGCTCGTCGTCGAACATGAACTCGGCCAGTGCGCGGGCCAGCTCGGTCTTGCCCACCCCGGTGGGGCCCAGGAAGATGAACGAGCCGATGGGTCGGTCGGGGTCGCTGAGCCCCGCCCGGGCGCGCCGCAGCGCGTCGGCCACGGCCGCCACGGCCTCGTGCTGGCCGACGACCCGCTCGTGCAGCCGGTCCTCCATGTGGACGAGCTTCTGCGCCTCGCCCTCCATGAGCCGTGAGAGCGGGATGCCGGTCCAGGCGGAGACCACCTCGGCGACGTCCTCCTCGGTCACCTCCTCCTTGAGCATGCGACGGCTCTCCTGCCGGGCGGCGAGCTCGTCGTTGAACCGGCCGAGACCCGCCTCGAGCTCCGGAATGGTCCCGTACTTGAGCCGCGCGGCGCTCTCCAGGTCGCCCTCGCGCTCGGCGCGCTCCAGCTCGGTGCGCGCGGAGTCGATCTGCTCCACGACCTCCCGGATGGCCACGATGGTGGCCTTCTCCTGGTCCCAGTGGGCGCGCATCGCGCTGGCCTCCTCGCGCAGCTCGGCCAGCTCCTCGCTGATGGTGTGGCGGCGCTCGGCCGAGCCGGTGTCGGTCTCCTCCGACAGCGCCTGCTCCTCGATCTCGAGCTGCACGATGCGGCGTTGCACGGCGTCCAGCTCGGCCGGCACCGAGTCGATCTCCATGCGCAGCCGGCTGCCAGCCTCGTCCACCAGGTCGATGGCCTTGTCGGGCAGGAAACGGTCGGTGATGTAGCGGTCGCTGAGGCGCGCGGCCGCCACCAGGGCGCCGTCGGCGATGCGCACGCCGTGGTGCACCTCGTAGCGCTCCTTGAGCCCGCGCAGGATGGCCACCGTGGCGTCGACGCTGGGCTCGCCCACCAGCACCGGCTGGAAGCGACGCTCCAGCGCGGCGTCCTTCTCGATGTGCTTGCGGTACTCATCGAGCGTGGTGGCGCCCACGGCGCGCAGCTCGCCGCGGGCCAGCATGGGCTTCAGCAGGTTGGCCGCGTCCACCGCGCCCTCGGCGGCCCCAGCGCCCACGATGGTGTGCAGCTCGTCGATGAACAGGATGATCTGGCCGTCCGAGTCGGCGATCTCCTTGAGCACCGCCTTGAAGCGGTCCTCAAACTCGCCGCGGTACTTGGCGCCGGCCAGGAGAGCCCCGATGTCGAGCGATATGACGCGCTTGCCGGCCAGCCCCTCGGGCACGTCGCCGGCCACGATGCGCTGGGCGAGGCCCTCCACGATGGCGGTCTTGCCGGTGCCGGGCTCGCCGATGAGCACCGGGTTGTTCTTGGTGCGGCGCGACAGCACCTGCACCACCCGGCGCACCTCCGCGTCGCGTCCGATCACCGGATCCAGCGCACCGCGCTCGGCCTGCTCGTTGAGATCGAGGCCGTACTGCTCCAGCGCCTGGTACTTGTCCTCGGGGTTGGGATCGGTCACGCGCGCCGACCCGCGCACCTCCCGCAGCGCCTCCAAGAGCGCGTCGCGCGTCACACCGGCGGCACGCAGCGCCTCCGAGGCCGGCGAGTCCACCTTGACCAGCGCCAGCAGCAGATGCTCGGTGGAGATGAACTCGTCCCTTAGCTCCTCGGCCTCACGGCCGGCCTCGGCCATCACCGAGCGGAACGCTCCCGACAGCTGCGGCCCGGCCGCGGCGATGGCCGGCCCGGCCACCTGGGGCAGGCGGCCGAGCGCCGCCTCGACCCCGGTCCGCAGGCCGGCCACGTCGGCGCCGGCGCGCCCCAGCACGGGCTCCACGATGCCCTCGCGGGCATCGAGCAAGGCCATCAGCAGGTGCTCGGGCTCGATGACCTGGTGGCCGTGCTCCTGGGCCACGTGGGCCGCGCCCTGGATGGCCTCCTGGGCCTTCTCGGTGGGCCTGTCAACGGGCACGCGCGCCTCCCTGTACCTGTCGTGGTGTGCTCGCCAGCACCGGCGCGTAGTGCCGCACCAGCGCGGTCTCGACCGGAGCCACGGGCACCAGGTCGGCGGCGGCCTCCCGCTTCAGCTCGCGCAGCCGCTCGGCGTGGAGCGCCTCGGCCTCCTCGAAGCGGGCCTCAGCCTGGGCCGCGCGGCGCTCGGCGCGCTTCAGGCGCCGCTCCAGCACCAGCACGCGCTCGATGCCCGTGAGGTTGAGCCCCTCCTCGGACAGCTGCTGGATGCGCCGCAGCAGGTCGACGTCGGCCTGGCTGTACAGCCTGGTGTTCCGCTGGGTGCGCTTGGGCGCGATCAGGCCGCGACGCTCGTAGACGCGCAGCGTCTGCGGGTGCATGCCCGCCAGCCGTGCGGCGATGCTGATCATGAAGACACCCTGGGTGGGCCCGGGTCCGCTCATGAGAACAGCGTCTCCCTGGGGTCGCGCCCGTCGAGCTTCTCGAACGTCCGAAGCGCCTCGCGCTGCTGGTCGCTGAGCTCGCGGGGCACCTGGATGCGCACCTTGGCGATCAGGTCGCCGGCGCCGGAGCCCTTGAGCCTGGGAGCGCCCTTGCCCGCCACCCGCAGCGAGCGGCCGTCGTGGCTGCCCTGGGGGATGGTGAGCTTCACGCGGCCCTCCAGCGTCGGCACCTCGACCTGCGCGCCCATCGCCGCCTCGGAGAACGTGACCGGCACCTGGATGACCAGGTCGTCGCCCTGGCGCGTGAACAGGCGGCTGGGCGCAACCCGCGTGACCACGATGAGATCGCCCGCCGGGCCACCGCGCACGCCCGCCTGACCCCTGCCCTTCTTGCGCACGCGCGTGCGGTCACGGACGCCCGCGGGCACCTTGACGGACTCGCGCGTCTGCGTGGCGGTGGTCCCCATACCCGAGCACTGCGCGCAGGGATCGTCGATCACGGTGCCGTTGCCGGCGCAACGATCGCAGGGCTCGCTGAACGCGAACGCGCCCGCGTCACGGCCGCGCACGCCGCGGCCCTTGCAGTCCGGACAGAGGCGGGGCTTGGAGCCCGACTTCGCGCCGCTGCCGCCACACGCCGAGCAGGCCTCGCGGCGGTCGAACGTCACCGGCACCTGCACGCCCTTCATGGCTTGCTCGAACGACAACCGCACCTCGGCCTCCACGTCGCCCCCGCGCCGGTTCGGCGTGGGACGGCCCGGGTCGGCGGCGTCGCCACCGCGGCGGAAGATCGACCCGAACAGGTCTGTGAAGTCGCCGAACCCGCCCGCGCCACCGCTCCCAGGGCCGGTCGAAGGGCGCCCACGGCCGGGCCCCGGCCCCGCGCCGAACCGGCGGGCCGCGTCGTACTTGCGTCGCTTGTCGGCGTCGGTGAGCACGTCGTGCGCGTGTGAGATCTCCTTGAAGCGCTCCTCGGCCTTGCGGTCGCCGGGGTTCGCGTCGGGATGGTGTTCGCGCGCCAGGGTGCGGTAGGCCTTCTTGATCTGCTCGTCGGAGGCCGTGGGCTTGACCCCGAGCGTGGCGTACAGGTCCTTCACGTCCGGTCAGCCTGCCGGCGCCAGGGGTGCCGCCACCAGCACCCGCGCGGGCCGCAGCGCAGCGTCGCCGGCCACGTAGCCCTTCTGCACGACCCGCGTCACGGCTCCCTCCGGGTGCCGGGCGCTGGGCTCGCGACCCACCGCCTCGTGCAGCGCCGGGTCGAACGGATCGCCGGGGGCCACCTCCATCTCGGCCACGCCTGCGAGCGCCACCACGGCCGCGAGCTGGCCCACGACCATCTCGATGCCTGCCACCATGTCCTCCCCGGCATCGCCCAGGGCGTTGACCGCCCGCTCCAGGTTGTCGATCACGGGCAGTAGCTCGCCCACGAACTCGTGCCGAGCATCCTCGGTTGCCGCGGCGCGGTCGCGATCGGCGCGCCGGCGGTAGTTCTCGAACTCGGCCTTGAGGCGCTGGAGTCCCTCCAGGTACTCGTCGCGCTCGGCGACCAGCGCCGCCAGTTCCTCGGCGCCGGCAGGGGGCGGCGGTGCATCCGGTGCGCCGGGCGCCTCCGGCCCGGGGGCGGGCGTGCCGGAGCCCGCGCCGGCCGGCGCGGGCTCCTCGGTGGTGGACCGCCTGCCCCGCGGGGCGGGTGCGGTCACGACCTGGGCTCGATCTCGATCTTGCGCGGCTTCGCCTCGGGGGCCTTCGGCACGCGCACCTCGAGGACGCCGTCCTCGAAACGTGCCGTGACCCCGTCCGCCTGGACACCTTGCGGGAGCGTCACGCTGCGCGTGAACGACCCGTAGGCGCGCTCCAGGCGGTAGTAGCGCCCGTCCTCGACCTCGTCCTCGAACTTGCGCTCGCCGCTGATGATCAGGACGTCGTCGTCCAGCCGGACGTCCACGTCGTCGACCCCGAGGCCGGGCAGGTCCGCTCGCAGCGCAACGTGGTCCTCGGCCTCGACGATGTCGAGCGCCGGGCTCCACGCGGAGCCGCCGTTGCCGCCGACCGCGCGGTTGAACAGACGGTTCATGTCGTCGCGCATGGCGGCGAGATCGCGGTAGCGGTCAAATCTCACAAGTGCTGGCATTCTCAGCCTCTCCTTCGTCGTCTCGTGTGCGTGTGGGGTTGCGGCCCAGTGTCCCGAGTCAGGAGGAGTCCTTGGGGGCATCCTCGTCGATGACCTCGTACTCGGCGTCCTCGACGGTGTCGTCGGGCTCGGCGCCGTCGCCCCCCGCTGCGCCGTCCTGCGCCTGCGCTGCCTGCTGGTACACCTGCTCCGACAGCTTGTGCATGGCGTCGACCAGGCTCTGGGTCTTGGCCTCGATGTCGGCGGCGTCCTCGCCCTCGGCCGCCGTGCGCGCCGCGGCGATCGCACCCTCCAGGTCCCGGCGCCCCGCCTCGTCCAGCGCATCGCCGTGGTCCTTGAGCTGACGCTCGCCCTCGTGCACGCGCGCCTCGGCGGCGTTGCGAGCGTCGGCCAGCTGCCGCTGGCGACGGTCGTCCTCGGCGTGCGTCTCGGCGTCACGGACCATGTTCCCGATCTCCTCGTCCGAGAGGCCCGAGCTGGCCTTGATCTCGATCTTCTGCTCGGTGCCCGTGCCGAGGTCCTTGGCCGACACGTTCACGATGCCGTTGGCGTCGATGTCGAAGGTGACCTCGACCTGCGGCACGCCGCGCGGCGCCGGGGGGATGCCGACCAGGTTGAACTTGCCCAGCGTGCGGTTGTAGGTGGCCATCTCGCGCTCACCCTGCAGCACGTGGATCTCGACCTGGTTCTGGTTGTCGTCGGCGGTCGAGAAGACCTCCGACTTCTTGGTGGGGATGGTGGTGTTGCGCTCGATCAGCCGCGTGAACACGCCGCCCTTGGTCTCGATGCCCAGCGACAGCGGCGTGACGTCGAGCAGCAGCACGTCCTTGACGTCGCCCGACAGCACGCCCGCCTGGATGGCGGCGCCCACGGCCACGACCTCGTCTGGGTTGACGCCCTTGTGAGGCTCCTTGCCGGTGAGCTCCTGCACGCGCTCCTGCACGGCGGGCATGCGGGTCATGCCGCCGACCAGGATCACGTGGTCGATCTTGCCGTCCACGCCGGCGTCTGCGATCGCCTGCTTGGTGGGGCCGATCAGCCGCTCCAGAAGGTCGTGCGTCAACTCCTCGAGCTTCGCCCGCGTGAGGGTGAGCTCCAGGTGCTTGGGACCACTCTGGTCCGCCGTGACGAACGGCAGGCTGATCTGGCTGCTGGTGGTGGTCGAGAGCTCGACCTTGGCCTTCTCGGCTCCCTCGTAGAGCCGCTGCAGGGCCTGCTTGTCGCTCGACAGGTCGATGCCCTGCTCGCGCTTGAACTCGGCCACCATCCAGTCGACGATCGCCTTGTCGAAGTTGTCGCCGCCCAGGTGGTTGTCGCCGGCGGTGGACTTCACCTCGAAGACGCCGTCGCCGATCTCGAGCACCGACACGTCGAAGGTGCCGCCGCCGAGGTCGAACACCAGGATGGTCTGGTCGGTCTCCTTGTCGAGCCCATAGGCCAGCGCGGCCGCGGTGGGCTCGTTGATGATCCGCTTCACTTCAAGCCCGGCGATGGCGCCGGCGTCCTTGGTGGCCTGGCGCTGGGCGTCGTTGAAGTAGGCGGGCACCGTAATGACGGCGTCGGTGACCGGCTCGCCCAGGAACTCCTCGGCGTCGCTCTTGAGCTTCTGCAGGATCATCGCACCGATCTCGGGCGGGCTGGACTCCTTGTCGCCGGCCTTGATGCGAGCGTCGCCGTTCTGCCCGCGCACGACCTCGTACGGGACGATGGTCATCTCCTCGTCCACCTCGGCGTACTTGCGGCCCATGAACCGCTTCACGCTGAAGACGGTGTTCTCCGGGTTCATGACGGCCTGGCGCTTCGCAAGGGCGCCCACCAGGCGCTCGCCGGACTTCGCGAAGCCGACGACCGACGGGGTGGTGCGGCCGCCCTCGGTGTTGGGCACGACCTCCTGCTCGCCCCCCGTGAGGACGGCCATCGCCGAGTTCGTGGTGCCGAGGTCGATGCCGATCGTCTTGCCCATGCTGCTCCTCCTGGTCGCGCGGCGGCGCGCGCTCGATGTTGCTCCGATTCGGGTGCAAGAAGCATCATGAAATCTAAGTCGTGTCGTGTCAAGTTAAGGAACTGTTGCTTGAGTCACCTCCGCTGAGATCTCAGGATCACTCGGCGCCCGTCCGCTCGAGCTCGACGCTCTCGCGCACCCAGCAGCCCTCGATGTGATCGTTGACCACGCCGACTGCCTGCATCGCGGCGTAGGCGGTCGTGGGCCCGAGAAAGCGCCATCCGCGCGCCCGCAGCGCGCCGCTGAGGGCCGCCGACTCGGGAGTGCTCGCGAGGGCCAGTAGCGCCTCGCGGTCAAGACGGCGCGGCCGGGACGAGGGGTCGGGCGCGTGAGCGGCCACCACGGCCCGAAGCGTCTCGCCGGCCGCCCACATCGACACCAAGGTGCCCGCGTTGGCGATGGTGGCGTCGATCTTGCCGCGGTGGCGCACGAGCCGTGAGTCGGCAAGCAGACGTTTCCGGTCGCCGTCGCCGAACCTGGCCACGCGCTCCGGATCGAAGTCACATAAGGCACGGCGGAACGCCTCGCGCTTGCGCAGGATGGTCAGCCACGAGAGCCCCGACTGGAACGACTCCAGCGAGAAGCGCTCGAAGAGGGCCGCCTCGCCGCTCACCGGCCGGCCCCACTCCTCGTCGTGGTAGGCCGTGTACTCCTCGGTCGAGAGCGCCCACCAGCACCGGGGGCGACCGTCCTCGCCGCGGGCGAGCCCCTCGGGCAGTTCGGTCATGGTCGCGGCCGGCCGGAAGGACAAAGCGGGCGCAGCGGACACGTGGCGCAGGACGGCCCGCGGGCATGGCAGGTCTCCCGCCCGTGCCGGATCAGGTGCATGTGAGTCTGGTACACGGCCTCGGGCGCGATGAGGCGCGTCAACCTCTCCTGGGCCCGCACCGCCGGCGACCGCGGCGGCACGACATGCGTGCGCAGCGCAATGCGGTGCACGTGCGTGTCGGCGGGCAGCACGGGCCGGTTGAGGCTGAAGCACAACACGCACGCGGCGGTCTTGGGTCCAACCCCCGGAAGCGCGGTGAGGTAGTCCATCGCCTCGCCCAGCGGGGCGTCGCCCAGCCACTCCAGGTCGGCGCCGCGCGGCTCCGCGGCGATCGTGTCGAGGATGGCCTGGATCCGCGGTGCCTTCTGGCCCGCCAGGCCCGCCACCCGCACGGCGTCCTCCACCTCGTCCACGGGCGCGGCGCGCACCGCCGCCCAGGTGGGGAAGCGCGCCCGCAGCGCACCGAACGCACGGAGCTGGTTCGCGTCGGTGGTGCTGTGGCTGAGCACCGTGGTCACCAGCTCGTCCACCGGCGGGTGGCGGCGGCGCCACGGCAGCGGGCCGTACACCTCCTCGAGCCGCCCGGCCAGGGCACGGGCGTGCGCGCGGGTTCCGGGGCGGGGAGTGCTCACGGCCTCAGGCTACGCGCGCCGGCGGCGGCGGGAGCGCCGCTGGTACGGTGGCCGCATGGCCCGACCCACCCTCCTCGAGCGAGCGCTCGGGGAGGAGCGCTTCGCGGTCACCGCCGAGCTGGGCCCGCCCAAGAGCGCCGACGGCGCACACGTGCAGGAGCGCGCGCGAGTGCTGGGCAGGGTCTGCCACGCCGTCAACGTCACCGACAACCAGAGGGCGCAGTCACGCATGGCGCCGCTGGCCGCCGGACGGCTGGCGCTCGAGGCGGGCGCGGAGCCGGTGATCCAGCTGACGGTCCGCGACCGGAACCGCCTGGCCCTGACCGCCGACCTGCTCGGTGCGTCGGCCCTCGGACTGCACAACACGCTGTCGATGCGCGGCGATCCGGTCCACCTGGGCAACCACCCCGAGGCGGCCGAGGTGCGCGACCTCGACACCCTGGGCCTGCTGCGCCTGCAGGCGGCGCTCCGCGATGGGAACTTCGCCAACGAGGCCGGCGAGACCCTGGCCGGCTCGCCGCCGCATCTGGTCATCGGCGCCACCGCCCATCCGCTCGCCGACGACCCCGACGTCGAGATCCAGAAGATCGCGGCCAAGATGGCCGCCGGGGCCGACTTCTTCCAGACCCAGCTCTGTTACGACCTCGAGCGGCTCGACGCCTTTCTGGAGCGGCTGCGGGCGTCTGACCTGCCCGCGTGGCCGCGGCTGCTCGTCGGCGTGGGTCCGCTGAAGAGCCTGCGCATGGCGCGCCACATGCACGACAACGTGTGGGGCGTGGAGATCCCGCCGCCGGTGATGGGGCGCATGGAGGACGCGTACAACGAGCGCGAGGAGGGCCTGGCGGTGTGCGCCGAGCTGCTTCGGCGGCTGCGCGAGACCCCGGGCGTGGCCGGCGCCCACATCATGGCCATCGCCTGGGAGGAAGCGGTGCCGGAGCTCCTGGAACGCGCGGGCCTAGGGATGGAGCGCCCCGCGCCCTCGACGAGCGAGCGGGCCGTCCGCTAGGTGAAAGGCCCACGCTCTTCGTGAACACCTGAGAGGGCCGTCCGGGTCCGTCCTGAGTCTGTGGCGTGCGAGAGCTACAGACAGGAAGGACCCGGACATGGAAGACGGTAGATGCCGGCTCGGACCCGGTGGGCGAAAGACGCTGGTCTCGCTGATCGAGCAGGGCGCCAGCCTGCGCGCTGCGGCACGCTCGCTCGGTGTGGCGCCGGCCACCGCGCACCGCTGGTGGCACCGTTGGCAAGAGGCCAGTGTCGGCCAGCGCGCAAGCGGGCGGGCGCTCGCCGCGCGTCCACCCACGCCGCGACGCTGTCCCTGGCGCCTGCCCGAGGCCGAGGAGCGGCGGATCCTCGATGCGCGGCGGCGGACCAACCTCGGCCCGGCGCGCCTGGCGGGCCTGCTCGGGCGGCGGCGCTCAACGATTCACAAGGTGCTTGCCCGCCACGGGGTCTCGCGGCGGCGGCGCAGCCCGAAAGCCGAGCGCCCGGCCCGGCGCTATGAGTGGTCGCAGCCGGGGGCGCTGCTGCACGTCGACACCAAGCAGTTGGCGCGCTTCGATCGTCCGGGCCACTTCGCCCATGGCGATCGGGCAGAGCACCACCGAAGCCGCGGCGCCGGATATCTCTATGCGCATTGCGCGGTCGACGATCGCAGCCGCCTCGCCTACGTCGAGCTGCACCGCGACCAGCGTGGCGACACCTCGGCGGCGTTCCTTGGTCGCGCTGTGCGCTGGTTTCGCGAGGCTGGCTGCGGGCCGCCCGAGGCGGTGATGACCGACAATGCGCTGTCCTATGCGGCCAGCGGCCACTTCCGCCAGGCCCTGGCCGATATCGACGCGCGGCACATCCTGATCCCGCCGCGCACGCCGCGCTGGAACGGCAAGGTAGAGCGCTTCATCCGCACCCTCGATGAGGAGTGGGCGCACGCGCGCGTGTGGGCCACATCGGCCCGGCGCACCCGCGCCCTGCCATCATTCCTGCGCTACTACAACCGGCGCAGGCCACACACCTCGCTGGGCGACCGGCCACCGATCAGCCGTGTTCAGCAAGAGCGTGGGCAATACACCTAGCCGGGAGAGCCGTGGTCCGATGGGACGGCGCCGGCTGGCAGCTCCGCCTCGCTCGTGCTCGCCCCGTCCGCCGGCCCGGCCAGCGGCAGGCGGGCCAGGAGGACCGCCC
>JAUVPZ010000134.1 GCA_030598395.1 Miltoncostaeaceae bacterium
TCCAGCGGTGCGGAGAGCTGCGCCGGCGGTGCGGGCGGCGCAAAGTCGGCGTCGGCGAGCGCGACGGTGCCGTCCTCGAAGTGGGACACGCCGTCCCGGTCGGGGTAGATGCGCGTGTAGGTCGTCGTGGCGATGGGAGCGGGTACGCTACCGGCCGGTGACGAGGAGGCAGGGGTGACCACGGCGGGTCCGGGTTCGAGTTCCTACTGGTTCGGCGCGGGCGATCGGGAGGTGCTGGCCGAGACCTCCCGCCTGTGGGGACTGCTGCTGGTGTCGGGCGTCCTGTTCCTGATCCTCGGCTTCGTGGTGCTGTCCTACGACACCGAGTCGCTGGCGGTGACCTCCATCCTGCTGGGGCTGGCCTTCATCATGGGCGGCCTGAGCCAGTTCGCGCTCGCCAGCGTCGCCCAGAGCTGGCGCTGGCTCTGGATCCTGGGAGGCGTAATCGGGCTGGCCGCCGGCGTGGTGGCCTTCGCCTACCCGGGCGAGACGCTGGTGGTGCTGGGGCTGCTGCTGGGCTGGTTCCTGCTGGTGAGCGGCATCGTGCACGTGGTGTTCGCGATGACCAACCGCGACGTGGACGGCTGGTGGTTGGGACTCATCTCGGGCGCCATCGAGATCGGCCTCGGCGCCTGGGCGGCGGGCAACCCCGATCGCTCGGTGCTGCTGCTGATCACCATCGTGGGCATCTTCTGCGTGATCCGCGGCGTGGTCGACATCGTCCGGGCCTTCAGGCTGCGAAAGATCCGCCATGAGCTCAGGCCGGCCTAACGCGCACCCCCCTCGTCGGGGCTGCGGTACAGGGCGACCAGCCGGGCGAGGAGGACCGCGATGAACATCTGGCCCAGGAAGCCCTCGAACGCCGACAGCGACCTGCCGAGGTTGGCGGCGGCCGTGAAGTCGCCGTACCCGATCGTCGTCAGGGTCACCAAGCTGTAATAGGTCATTTCGGCCCGCTGGCCGAAGCCGGTCACGAAGAAGTCGTCGCCGGTCGCCAACTGGATCGCGATGAAGGTCGTGGCGAACGTAAAGGCGATCATGAGGTAGACCGAGACGGCGCCGAGGATCGTCTCGAGCGAGACCCGTGTGTCGCTGACGATGCGCCAGCTGACGGCACACACCGAGAGCGCGAAGAGGAGCGCAACGACGAAGCCCGTGGCGCCCCGGGCCAGATCGGAGTCGGTTGCCGCCGCCACGATCGCGGCGAGGGGGACCAGCAACGCCAGGACGTGCGCCGCCCGATTGAAGTTGTGACCCTTCGGCAAGCGCGAGCTGTGGAAGGCCAGCAGCAGGGTGGCTGCCGCGAGGGCTGCCGCCACCATCGTGCTCCACCGGCCCTCGAGTCCCGAGGCGTTGAAGGAGTAGGTCACCAGGAGCAGGGCCAGCAGCAGGCCGTAGCTGTCGGTGGCCCGTACGGCCGAGCGCAGGGGCCCTCCGGGGCCCGAGCCGGTATCGGGGGCGGAGACCATCCCGAGGTCGGCTTTCTGCCTCGGCCGGGACTCTCCTCCGATGGCCTGCGCCGCGTGAGACCATGGAAACGGGGCGCCGGCTGCCAGGCAAGCTATGCTTCATCGTGGTTGGCGTTCTGGTGGGGCCGGGTAGGCCCCGATCGGTAGGGCCCCCGCGGGCGTGCCTCGCCCGCGGCGAAGTGTTGCCCAGCCGCTGCCGGCCCAAGGCGATGTTCAACGAGGAGGCTCGTATGCGGTTGTCGTGGTTCACCGGATTCCCAGCATCACCGGGAGGTGAGCCTGACGCCGCGCGCGACACCGAGCCTACGCGGCGCCATGCCACCTCGCCGCACCGTGGCCCCGCCGCGGCGCCGTCGCGTCCCCGACCCCGGCGGTAGCCGGCATGTGTGGGATCTGCGCAAGTTTCGGCCCTGCCGAGCCGGCCGAACACGCCCGCATGCTGAGCAGGCTGGCGCACCGCGGCCCGGACGACGAGGGCGCGGTCCACGCCAGCGGCAACGCCTGGCTGGGCCACCGACGGCTGTCGATCGTCGACCTGTCCGGCGGCGCCCAACCCCTGTCCAACGAGAGCGGCGACCTGTGGCTGGTGGGCAACGGCGAGATCTACAACCACGACGAGGTGCGTGACGGCCTCGACGTGGAGTTCGCCACCGGCTCCGACAACGAGGCGGCCCTGGCGGTCATCGACACCCTCGGCCCGCGCGCGCTGGGCACGCTGAGCGGCATGTTCGCCGTCGTCGCGGCGGGCCAGGACGGCCGCTTCGTCGCGGCCCGCGACCCCGTGGGCATCAAGCCGCTCTACTGGGCGAACGAGGCGGGGTGCTTTCGCTTCGCCTCCGAGATGTGCGCCTTCGACCCCGGCTGGCAGCGCCGGGTGGAGGTGTTCCCGCCGGGCTGCTACTGGACGCCCGATGAGGGCCTGGTGCGCTTCGCCTCGGCCGTTCCCGAGGCAGCGGTGGGCGTGTTCAACGAGCCCGCCGCCGCCGACGCCCCGGTGCCGGACGAGGTGCTCGTGCGCGTCCGCGAGGTGCTGGTCCAGGCGGTGGAGTCGCAGATGATGGGCGACGTGCCGGTGGGCGTGTTCCTGTCTGGCGGGCTGGACAGCAGCATCGTGGCGGCAATCGCGCAGCGCTACCTGGAGCGGCGCGGCCTGCGGCTCAAGACGTTCGCCGTGGGGCTCGCCGGCAGCAACGACCTGGACGCGGCGCGCCGGGTGGCCCACCACCTGGGCGCCGAGCACCACGAGCACGTGTACACGGCCGACGAGGTCGCCGAGGTGGTGCCGGACGTGGTCCGCACGATCGAGGCCTTCGACCCGTCGCTGGTGCGCAGCGCGGTGCCCAACTACCTGCTGTCGCGCTTCACGGCTCAACACGTGAAAGTGGTGCTCACGGGCGAGGGAGCCGACGAGTTGTTCGCCGGGTACGACTACCTGCGCCGCTTCGACGACGCCGACGACCTGCACGACGAGCTGGTGCGCATCGTGGAGGGACTCCACAATCTCAACCTCCAGCGCTGCGACCGGGTCACGATGGCCTTCGGCCTCGAGGCGCGGGTGCCGTTCCTCGACCGCGACGTCATCTCGCTGGGGCTCAGCATCCCGGCAGCGTGGAAGATCGCCGGGCCAGGGGTACCCGAGAAGCTCGCGCTGCGGGCGGCGTTCGACGGGTGGCTGCCACACGACATCCTGTACCGCGACAAGGAGGAGTTCGGCGACGGCAGCGGGGCCGCCTCGGTGCTGACGCCGTACTTTGACGACGAGATCTCGGTCACAAGCTTCGCCGAGGGCCGCGAGGAGGCTCCGATCGGCCTGCGGTCCAAGGAGGAGCTGGCCTACTTCCAGATCTTCCAGGAGCACCTGCCCGGCGTGCGACCCGAGCAGACGCTGGGTCGGTTCGCCACCGCGTGATCTGACCCGCTGAAGGGGGTCGCGGCGGCGAGTGGCGCTACTGTCGCGCCGTGACCCGCGGATGTCCCGCCGTCGCGATCGCCGGCAGCCTGGCCGTCGCCGCCATCCTCGCGAGCCCGGCGGCTGGCGCCTGGTCCGCGGCGGAGCGCGTGACGCCCGCCGGCGAGACGGCGCGCTTTCCCTCGGTGGCGGCCAACGCCCGGGGGGACGCGGTCGCCGCGTGGATCATCAGCCGCGACGGGCGCACCGTCATCCAGGCGGCGGTCCGCCGCGGCGGCGGCGCCTGGGAGCGGCCGCGGACGCTGACCGGCAGCAGCCGTTCGGCCCTGGACCCCTGGGTGGCGGTCAACGGCCGTGGCGACCTAGTCATCGCGTGGCGCCGAGTCGTACGCACGCGCACGGTCCGGACTCTGCGTGGCCCCAAACGCCAGGCCGTGTTCGTGGTCCAGGCCCGCCGGCGGACCGTGGGCGAGCGCACCTGGGGTCCTGTGCAAGGGCTCTCCTCCGGCAGACAGA
>JAUVPZ010000004.1 GCA_030598395.1 Miltoncostaeaceae bacterium
CTGCAGCACCACCTCGACGCCGCCCTGGAGATCGAGCCCGAGC
This sequence comes from Miltoncostaeaceae bacterium, assembly GCA_030598395.1. Classification (GTDB taxonomy): domain Bacteria; phylum Actinomycetota; class Thermoleophilia; order Miltoncostaeales; family Miltoncostaeaceae; genus JAUVPZ01. The sequence continues at coordinate 44 of JAUVPZ010000004.1, forward strand.
TTGACGGGCCGCAGCATGATGGCGACGACGCTCGCGGCGACGAGCCCGATCACCACGGCCAGCAGCAGGAGCGACCGCCTCATCGCTCTCCCACTCTAAAGCGCCCTTCGCGGGCCACGGTGCCCGGGGGTGTCAGGGACCCGCCACGGAGACCCGCAGGGCCCCGGCCACGCTCGTCCCCAGCCCCCGAGCTAACCGGCCTCGGCGTGCTCCGGCGCGGCGGAGTCCTCACGGGACACCACCCGGGCGATGGAGCTCTTGGCGATCCGGATGTCGAGGTCCTCGGCCACCTCGAGCAGAACCGTCTCGCCGTCCTCGACCTCGGTGACCGTGCCGTAGATGCCACCGGTGGTGACGATGTCGGCGCCCTCTTGGATGGTGGCCTTCAACTCCTGCATGGCACGCCTGCGGCGACGCTGAGGGCGGATCGCGATGAGGAAGATCAGCCCCGCGAAAACCAGGACGTAGAGGACGATGATCAGTTCAGTGGGCATACGCCTTCCCGGCCGTCGTCAGGCCCTCACGGACGCGGCCGAGGATAGCAAAGGGCCCCTCCGGTCCCGCTCGCCGCCACCAGCCGCGCGGCGCCTCAGAACAGCCCGGTCTGTGCGGCCTCCGGCGGCTCGATGCCCAGGTGGCGGAAGGCGCGCGGCGTGGCAACGCGCCCGCGCGGCGTGCGCTTGAGCAGTCCCGCCTGCAGCAGGTAGGGCTCGCACACGTCCGCGATGGTCTCCGGCGACTCGCCCACGCTGTCGGCCAGGGTTCCCAGCCCCACCGGCCGGCCCTCGAACGTGTCGGCCAGCTTGCGCAGGATCTGCCGGTCCAGGTCGTCGAGGCCGAGCTCGTCGACCTCGAGCAGCTCCAGCGCCTCGCCGGCCACGGCGGCGTCCACCCTCGGGTGCTCCCGCACCTGCGCCACGTCGCGCACCCGTCGCAGCAGGCGGTTGGCGATGCGCGGCGTGCCCCGCGCGCGGGCGGAAAGGAGCGCCGCGCCGCCCTCGTCGACATCGACCCGGAGCAGGCCCGCCGAACGCCGCACGATGGCCGCAAGCTCGTCGTCGGAGTAGTAGTCGAGCCGCAGCAGGACCCCGAACCGCCCCTGGAGCGGCGTGGTGAGCAGGCCGGTTCGCGTGGTGGCGCCGATGAGCGTGAAGGACGGCAGGTCCAGCCGCAACGTGCGCGCCGCGGGCCCCTGCCCCAGCACCACGTCCAGCTGGTAGTCCTCCATCGCCGGGTACAGGACCTCCTCGACCGATCGGTTGAGGCGGTGGATCTCGTCCACGAACAGGACGTCGCGCGGCTCGAGTGCCGTGAGCACGGCTGCCAGGTCGCCCTTGCGCTCGAGCACCGGGCCGCTGGTGACCTGCAGCCCGACGCCGAGCTCGGCCGCGATGATGGCGGCCAAGGAGGTCTTGCCGAGGCCCGGCGGGCCCGCAAGCAGCACGTGGTCCAGGGCCTCGCCGCGCTGGCGCGCGGCCTCCAGGAAGATGTCGAGGCGTCGCCGCACGGGCGCCTGGCCGATGAACTCCTCGAGCCGCCGGGGACGAAGCGAGCGCTCGGACTCGTCCTCCCCGGCCAGCGCGTCGGGGCCTGCGATGCGGTCGTCCCCGTTCACCGCCGGCGTAGCTGCGTGAGGCCGTGCCGCAGCGTGGCCTCGGCATCGAGGCCGGCCGGCGTGTCGGCGAGGGCGCCCTCGACCTCATCCGGCCCGAAGCCCAGCGCGATGAGCCCGGCGCGGGCCTCGTCGACCGCGGTGCTGCCCGCCGGTGCCGCACCGCCGTTCATCGCGCCCACACGGTCGCGTAGCTCGAGCACCACCCGCTCGGCGATGCGCTTGCCCACCCCGGGCGCCGCCTGGATGGCGCCTGCGTCGCCGCGGGCCAGCGCCAGCCGCAGCCCCTCCGGCGAGTCGAGGCCGCAGATGGCGAGCGCCAGGCGTGGCCCGACCCCGCCGACGCCCAGGAGCGCCATGAAGAGGTCGCGCTCGGCCGACGTGCCGAAGCCGTACAGGTCGAGGGCCTCCTCGCGGACCACCAGGTGGGTGACCAACTCGACGCAGTCGCCCACCGCAGGCAGCTCGACCAGCGTGGTGGGCGAGACGTGGACCGACAGGCCGACGCCGCCCACCTCGACCACGGCGCCTTCGGCGTCGAGCGCCGCCAGGTGCCCACGGACCGACCTGACCATGGCCCGAGGCTACCTCGCGCGACGGATGGCCTCGCGCAGCGGACTGCCGCTGGCGTGGCAGATGGCGGCAGCGAGGGCGTCCGCCGCGTGGTCGGAGCCCGGCTCCGCATCGGCCAGCCGGCCCACCATCAGGCGCACCTGGCGCTTGTCGGCACGCCCGTGGCCGGTGACCGCCGACTTGATCGCGTTGGGCGAGTACTCGGTCACCGGCACGCCGGAACGGGCAATCTGGGCCAGGATGGCGCCGCGCGCCTCTGCCATGGCCATCGCCGTACGGCTCACCGGGTGCGCGAACCAGGACTCCACGGCGGCCGCCTCGAACCGATGCCGCTCGAGCACCGCGGCCACGCCGTCCGCCAGGGCGCAGAGCCGCTGGGCGTGCGGGGTGTCGGGTGAGGTTCTGACCGTTCCCAGCTCGGTGGCCCGCAGCAGCCCACCGCTCGCCCGCAGCACCGCGTAGCCGGTGGACGCCAGGCCCGGGTCGACGCCCAGGAGCACGCGCCCCCGCTCAACCGAGGGCGGCCTCGAGGATGTCCTCGGAGATGTCGAAGTTCGCGTAGACACCCTGGACGTCGTCGTTCTCCTCGAGCGCGTCAACCAGCCGGAGGACCTGACGGGCCTCCTTGTCCTCCGGCGCCACCGTGCTCCTGGGAATCATGGTGAGCTCGGCGGACGCGTAGGGGATGCCGGCCCCCTCGAGGGACTCCCTCACCGCCATGAAGTCGGCGGGGTCGGCCGTGATCTGCCACAGCGAGCCATCCTCGGAGACGTCCTCGGCGCCGCCCTCCAGGGCCGCCTCGATGATGGCGTCCTCGTCGGCGCCATCGCGCCCGACCATCACGACGCCCTTGCGGTCGAACTGCCATGCCACGCTGCCGGGGGAGCCCAGCGTGCCGCCGTTCTTGGTGAAGATGGAGCGCAGGGCCGAGGCCGTGCGATTGCGGTTGTCGGTGAGGATCGTGCAGTACACGGCCACCCCGCCGGCGGCGTAGCCCTCGTAGCTCATCGCCTCGTACGCCTCGCCCTCGCCCCCGCCCGCGCCGCGCTGGATGGCGCGCCCGATGTTGTCCTTGGGCATCGAGTTGTCTCGCGCTTTCTGGATGGCGTTGGCCAGGGCGGCGTTGGCGTCCGGATCGGGCCCGCCGTCCTTGGCGGCCATGATGATCGCCCGCGCCAGCTTGCTGAACAGCTGGCCGCGCTTTGCGTCGGCCGCGCCCTTCTTGCGCTTGATGGTCGCCCACTTGCTATGCCCCGACACGGAACGCGCCCTCCTCCCGTCGCTCGACCTCCGCCGCTCCGCCCGCGCGCACGGTCGCCACAAACGCGGCGTGCAGCCGCCGATCTGGCGTGAGCTCGGGGTGGAACGCGGTACCCCACACGCCGCCCTGGCGGACTGCCACAACCTCGTCGCCGCAGGTCGCCAGCACCTCGGCCGCCGGGCCCACATCCTCCACGCGCGGCGCGCGGATGAACACGCCCGGCAGCTCCTCCCTCCCCAGCGAGGGCACCAGTACGGGCGCCTCGAACGACGCCCGCTGGCGCCCGTAGGCGTTGCGCCGCACGGCGATGTCCAGCCCGCCCACCAGCGGCTCGGGCCCGTCGCGCACCTCGCGGGCCAGAGCGATCAGGCCGGCGCAGGTCCCCAGCGTGGGCAGCCCGCCGCCCACCGCGGCCCGCAGGGCCAGGGCCAGCCCGAGGCGCCGCGCCAGCCGGTCGATGGTGGTGGTCTCGCCGCCGGGGATCACGAGGCCGTCCAGGTGGTCCAGGTCGGCGGCCGATCGCACGCGGCGGGTCTCGGCGCCGACCTCGGCCAGGGCGGCCTCGTGCTCGGCCACCCCGCCGTGCAGCGCGAGAACGCCGACGCGGGGGCGCACCAGGTCGCTCACGTCACCAGCCGCGGGTCTGAAGCAGATCACCCTCGGCCAGCGGCCCGATGTCGAGGCCCGGCATGGCGCCCTTGAGCCCCTCCGAGGCGCGGGCCAGGGCGTCCGGGTCGTCCCAGCTCGCCACGGCCTCCACCATGGCGCGGGCGCGGGCCGGCGGCTCGTCGCTCTTGAAGATGCCGCTGCCCACGAACACCCCGTCGGCGCCCAGCTGCATCATCAGCGCCGCGTCGGCGGGGGTCGCCACCCCGCCGGCGCTGAAGTTCACCACCGGCAGCCGGCCGGCCGCGGCGACCTGGCGCACCAGGTCGACCGGCGCGCGCAGCTCCTTCGCCTCGGCGACCAGCTCCTCGGATCCCAGCCCGCCGAGCCGGGCCAGCCCGGAGCGGATGGCGCGCATGTGACGCACGGCCTCCACCACGTTGCCGGTGCCCGCCTCGCCCTTGGTGCGTACCATCGCCGCGCCCTCGCTCACCCGGCGCAGGGCCTCGCCCAGCTCGGTGGCGCCGCACACGAACGGCACCGCGAAGGGCGTCTTGTCGATGTGGTGGGCGTCATCGGCCGGGGTGAGGACCTCGCTCTCGTCGATGAAGTCGACCTCGAGCGACTGCAGGATCTGCGCCTCCACGAAGTGGCCGATGCGGCACTTCGCCATCACCGGTATGGAGACCGCCTGCTGGATGCCCCGGATGATCTCGGGGGCGGCCATGCGGGCCACGCTGCCGGCGGCGCGGATGTCGGCCGGGATGCGCTCGAGCGCCATCACGGCACACGCGCCGGCCTCCTCCGCCATGCACGCCTGCTCCGGCGTGGTCACATCCATGATCACGCCGCCCTTCAACATCTGGGCCAGCCCGGTCTTGACCCGAGGCGTCCCCGTGCCGCCGTTGTCGGACAACGCACCCTCCGGTCGAACGCATGCCCCGGCCGCAGCGGCGCGGATCGGGGCCTCGAGACAAGTCTAGCCCAAGGCCGTCCCCGAGAGGCTCAGGCGCTGATGGCGGCGATCTGCGGCGCGCCGGCGATGGCGACGGGCGCCAGCGCGTGCGTGAGGGCCTGCGCCACGGCCACCATGGCCACCAGCGTGGGCCCGCCCTCGCGCGGCTCGGCGGGCACCACCCGCGCCAGCGATCCGCGCGCCAGCGGCGACAGCGCCGAGTCGACGAGGGTGGCGGCGGGCGCGCCCGCGACGCGGGCGGCGGCGACGGCGGCCTCGGCCACCCGCGTCTCGCGCCCGAGCCCGACGGCCAGCACCGCGGCGCCGCGCGGCAGCGCCTCGAGTGCGCCGCGGCTTGCGGCATCGAGCGTCTCAATGTGCAGCGCCGGGCGGCCGGCGCGGGCCAGGCGCTCGCCGATCAGCGTCAGGATGGGCGCGGCGTAGCCCTCGCCCGCCAGCACCAGCGGCGATCGACCGGCGAAGGCGGCGGCGATCGGCGCTACGCCCAGGTCGTCCAGCCGCTCCACGGCCGCATCGAGGGCGCACCGCTCGGCCGCGAGCTCGGCGGCCAGGCCGGACGCTGCGCCGTTGGCGGGGCGGCGCGGCAGCAGCCCGGGGCGCTGCGCGCGGCGCACCACCGCCTGCATGTCGGGGTACCCCGCGTAGCCGAGGGCCTGGGCGAAACGCACCACGGTGGCGGGGCTGCAGTGGGCGGCGCGGGCGACCTCGTGCGCCGACAGCAGCGGTACGTCCGGGAGATTGTCGGCCAGGTAACGGGCGAGGGCCTGCTGTGCGGGGCTGAAGCGCTCGAAGTCACGGCGCAGGCGCTCGGCGAGGGCGTGGGCGTCGGGTGGCATCGCCGCGAGAGTTCGCCGTCGAGGCCCGCTCCCCTACCGGCCCCGGCAGAACTCAGCCCGAGCCGAGCGCGGCGGCCGCCGAGGCGAGGTCCTGCTGGTCGGTGAGCACCCCGGCGAACAGGTCGCCCTCGCGCCGCAGCCGGTCGGCCACGACCTCGAACGTGAAGGCCCGCGGGTCGAGCCCGCGTGTGACCTCGTCCCACCTCAGCGGGGTCGCCACCGGGGCGCCGGGGCGCGGCCGGACGGAGTAGACGCTGCTGATGCTCCGCCCGCGACCGTTCTGGTTGGCGTCGATGTACACCCGCCTCCCGCGGTCCGCCACGCGGACGGCGGTCGTGACCAGATCGGGCCGCCGGCCCGCCAGCGTCCGGGCCACGACGAGCGCGAACAGCCTCACCACCTCGTACGTGAGGCCGCCGGCCACCGGCACGAAGACGTGCATGCCGCTGGCGCCGGAGGTCTTCGGGTAGCCGCGCAGGCCGAGCGTCTCGAGCGCCTCGCGCACCAGCAGCGCCGTCTCGACCACCGCGTCGTACGGGACACCCTCGGCGGGGTCGAGGTCGAACAGCACGTGGGTGGGCTCCTCCGGCCGGTCCACGGGGCTTTGCCACGGGTTCATGTCGATCGCGCCCAGGTTGACCACCCACAAGAGGCTCAGCGGATCGTCCACCACGACGTACCGGTTGGTCGACGAGCCCGGGCGCTCGCTGCGCGACAGCTCGGCCGTGGTGAACCAGTCGGGGGCGCCCTCGGGCAGGTTGTGCTGGAAGAAGTGGTCACCGTCGATGCCGTCGGGGTAGCGCTTGAGGATCATGGCCCGGGCGGCCAGATGCGGCACGAGCGCGGGCGCCACCGCCAGGTAGTGCCTCAGCAGGTCGCCCTTGGTGATGCCCTCGCCCGGCCAGTAGACCTTGCCCAGGTTGGTCAGCCGGATGCGCCTCCCCGCGAGCTCCACCTCCTGGTCGCCGTCGGTGGCGATGCTCGGGGGCGCGAGCCCACCGTGGTCATCGTCGAGGAGCGCCAGAAAGACCGGGGCGCGCAGCCGGCCATCGTCGGTCTCCTCGGCGTAGCTGACGGTGCAGCGCAGCTCGGGCCGCACCCAGCGCGCGAGCGGGTCGTCGCGGGACGCCTGGTCGAAGGGTGAGGCGTCAGAGCGCAGGGCCTCCAGCCGCTGCCACAGCGCGGCCGCATCGTCGTCCGAGAGCCCGGAGCCGACACGGCCCACGTAGCGCAGCGACGCGCCCTCGAGCCGGCCCACCAGCAGGGCGCCCACGCGGCCCCGCCGGCCACCCGCGCCCTCCGTGAAGCCCCCGATCACCAGTTCCTCCTCGGGCCGGATCTTGAACTTCAGCCAGTCGCGGCTGCGCCGTCCCTCCCGGTACGGGGCGTCCATCCGCTTGGCCACCACCCCCTCCACATGCTGGGCGCGCGCCGCGGCCAGCAGCGCCCTGCCCTCGCCGCGCACGTAGTCCGGCGCCAGGACGGTCGGGCCCAGCTCGGGCGCCAGCGCGTCGGCGAGCGCCGCCCGGCGCTCCCGCCAGGGGCGGTCGAGGAGCCAGTCGCCGTCGGCCTGCAGCAGGTCGAAGACCACGTACGCGATCGGTCCCTCCCCGCGCTGGAGGCGCTGGAAGCTCGCCCTGCCGTCGACGTCGAGGGCCACGATCTCGCCGTCGAGCACCGCCTCCTGGCACATGACGCGCCGGCGCAGGTCGCTCGCGTCCGGGTAGACGGTGGTCAGGTCCACCCCGCGGCGGCTGCGCAGCTCGATCCGGTCGGGGCTCACCAGCGCCAGCGCGCGATAGCCGTCCCACTTCAGCTCGAAGGCCCACCCGGGGTCGTCGAAGCCGTCGGGCCGGCCGCGGTCCAGCTCGGCTTCCATGGGGTGCACCGCACGGAAGCGGGGCAGCGGGTCGGGCGGGCCCTCCCCGCCCGCGCTGGAACGGAACAGCAACCACTCCTCGCGGCCGCCTTCGCGCCCCGTGCGCACGAGGTGGTAGTGGCCCCGAATGCGGGCTCCCTCGAGGCGCACCTTCCACTCGGCCTCCGACCGCTGCCCTGGGACGTACTCCCCCGCGTCCCAGACGGTCATGCGCCCGGCCCCGTACTCGCCCTCGGGGATCACCCCCTCGAAGCTCAGGTACTCCAGGGGATGGTCCTCGGTCTGGACCGCCAGCCGCTTCGGCCCACAGCGCAGCGGCACCCCCTTGGGCACCGCCCAGGAGCGCAGGACGCCGTCGATCTCGAGCCGCAGGTCGAAGTGCAGGCTGCGCGCGTCGTGGCGCTGGATGCAGAACCTCGGGCGCTCCTGCTCGTCCCCTCGCCTCGACGGCGCCGGCTCGGGCGTGGCGCCGAAGTCCCGCATACGGCGGTAGGGGTCGAGGTCAGCGGGCAAGCGTGCGGAGGATCGCGCGCTGCCAGGCGCCGATGGCGGGCGCATCCTGCAGGTGGTGCGGCGTGGTGACCCAGAGCCGATCGACGCGTCCCTCGTAGGCCGCGACGCGCGAGCACACCTCCGCGCTCGTCCCCGCCGCGGCGAAGGTCGCCGTCATCTCAGGACCCACGGCGTCGGCGAGGGCTCCGGGCTCGCCCGACATGAACGCCCGCCGGATTCCCGGCAGCCGGCCCGCGTACCCGTGCTCCTCGAACAGCGGCTCGTAGGTCTTCACGGTGGCGTAGAAGCCCACCGTGGCGGCGGCGGCCTGGCGGGCGCGGTCGGGGTCGTCGTCGTCGATGGCGCAGATCAGGGCGCCCGCCACCTCTGGCGGCTCGCGCCCGGCGCGCGCGGCGCCGGCGGCAAGCGCGGGGCGCAGGTGGCCCTCCAGCCACTCGAGCGTGGTGACCGGGTGATCCAGGAAACCGTCGGCCACCTCGCCGGCAAGCCGGGTCATGCGAGGGAGCACCGCCGCCAGCCAGACCGGGATGGCGATGCGCGGCGCGGCGCAGGGACGCCGGAACCCGACGACGTGGATGTCGTAGATCTCGCCCTCGGCACGCGCGTCACGGCGCGAGGCGAGCGCCGCGATGAGCTCGCGCACGGCCGCGATGAGCTCGCGCATCCGGGCCACCGGCGGGTCGTAGTCGGCGGCGTGCCAGTGACGGTTCAGCCGCCGCACGCCGGCACCGAGCCCCAGCACGGCGCGCCCCCCCGACAGCTCGTCCAGGTCCAGCATCTCCAGCGCCAGCACGAACGGGCTGCGCGTGAAGGCCAGCGCGATGCCGGTGGCCAGCTCCAGGTCTTGCGTGGCCGCCGCCGCTGCCGCCAGGGGCACCGTGCTCGAGCGGTGCAACTCCGGCGCCCACACCCGGTCGAAACCCGCCCGCTCGGCGGCGACGGCAAGCTCGATGAGATCGCCGAGATCGCCGCCCACCAGCTGCGCGTCGAGGCGCAGCCGCCGTCCGTCCGTACCCTCCACTGTGCCAGTATCCCAGCCGATGAGGCCGATCGCGCAGGTGCAGACCGAGCTGCGCGTGGAAGGGGTCGGCCAGCTCGCGGTCGGCGTGGGGGGCCTCGTCGCGGCGCTGGCCATCGGCGTCCCGACGGCCCGCGCAGTCGTCCCGTTCGCCGTGGCCGCACTGGTGCTCGCGGGGGTCCAGTTCGCGATCATGACCCGCTGGCTGCGCGGGGAGGCGGCATCGGCCGGCCCGCCGTCCGCCGACGCCGAGGTGGAGCTGGCCGCTCACACGGTGCGCCGCAGCCTCATCAAGCTCGTGCTCTTTCTCGGTGTGCTCGTGCTGATGGTGCCGTTGGGCCTCAGCGGGGTGTTCGGCGGGGTCGTCGCCGGCATCGGCGCGGTGGATCTGGGCACCTCGCTCTGGCTGGACCGCCAGGAGGCCGCGCGTGGCGTGACGGTGTATCGCGAGGTGGGCGCGTCGCCGTTCAGCGGCGGCCGGCGGACGATCTACACGCGACCCACCAGCGCCAGCACGCTCGACACGTAGCGCTGCGTGTCGGGGCGCGGGCCATCGCGGCGCGGCGAGCGCTGTCCCTGGTAGTAGGCCGCGGGCAGGGCTCGCCGGGGTCGAAGCTACTGTTGATCTGCAGGTGGACGAGGCTGTCCGCACCCTGATCGTCGGCGCCGGCCTGGCCGGCAGCGCGCTGGCGATGCACCTGGCCGAGCGCGGCGAGCAGGACGTCGCGCTCATCGACCCCGACCTCGCCGGCGTGCGCTCCTCTTCCGAGCTCAACGCCGGCGGCGTGCGCGCCACCTGGTGGCAGCCGATCAACGTCGAGCTGTGCGCCCACACCATCGACTTCCTTCGCTCGCAGGGCGAGCGCGTCGGGTTCAGGCCGCTCGGCTACCTCTGGATGTACGGGCACGACCTCTGGGACGGGGCCGTGCAGGCGACCGGGCTCCAGAACCGCTTCGGGCGGGAGGTGGAGCTGTTGACAGCGAGCCACGTGGCCCGGCGGTGGCCGTTCATCGACCGCCTTGACGGGATTGTGGGCGCCACCTTCTCCCCCCACGACGGCCTGGTGAACCCCAATGCCGTGAAGGAGATCTTTCGGGAGCGCGCGCGCGCTGCAGGCGCGCGCTTTCTCGACCGGCGCCTCCTCGTGGCCGTCGAGCGCCAGGGCGCCGCGGCGCAGGCCGCGCGGGTGCGCCTGCTGCCCGACCAGGCCGCCGCGCTGGGAGCGCTGGCCGGCCAGCAGGCCGCGCCCGCCGGCGAGCGCATCGTGTTCGAGCGCATTGTCAACGCGGCCGGTCCCTGGGCCGCCCCCGTCGCCCAGATGCTCGATGCGCCCGTCCCCTGCCGGGCGGTTCGGCGTCAGGTGAGCGTGGTGGCCACGCGCGACGCCGACCTCTCGCAGTACGGGATGATCGTCGACACCACCGGGCTCTACTTCCACCACGAGGCGGGCGGGTTGCTGCTGGCGGGCTTCAGCCCGCCCGACGACCCTCCCGGCTACAGCTTCCGCTACGACGGCCGGCGCTTCTTCGAGGAGGAGATCTGGCCCCGGCTGGCGGCGCGCAGCTCGGCGATGGACCGCCTGGAGCACATTCGCGGCTGGGCGGGGCTGTACGAGCTCTCGCCCGACAACTCGGCACTGGTGGGCCCGGTCGCGGGCCTCGACAACGCGTACGAGATCCACTCGTTCTCGGGCCGCGGGGTCATGCAGTCCTACTCCGCGGCGCTGTCGCTGGCCGAGCTCATGACCGAGGGCGAGTACGTCACCTTCCCCGGGACGGCCGCGCTGGCCGGGACCCGCTTCGCCCGCGGCGCCCTCCAGCCCGAGGAGCTGCATATCTAGTGCCCCGTCAGGGGACGTTGGCGTGTTCCGCCCGCGAAAACCCCGCGGGGCCAGGACGCAGTGTCATCGGCATGGCGGACCCCATGCCGATGACCGAGGACGCCGCATCCGCGGAGGTTTGCAGCGCGGCGGAGCGTGGCGAACGTTTCCTGAGGGGGCACTAGGCCGTTGCCTCCTGCTTCTCCGCGTCCTCGGCGGGCGCCTGCTCGCCGGGCTCCGACTCGGCCACCTCGGGCCCCACGATGGTCTCGATGAGGCGGGTCAACAGGGCGTCGAGGCTGGCCGCGACGTCGTCGGTGAGCTCCTTCGACTCGCGGATCCTGGCCAGGATCGTGCCCTCCTCGCGCAGGGCCCCCCGGATCTCCTCGTTCACCCGCACGATGTCGTCGACCGGCACGCGGTCCAGGTAGCCCTGGCCCGCCGAGTAGATGATGGCCACCTGCTCCTCGACCGGCCACGGCGCGAAGGCCGGCTGGTTGAGGGTCTTCACCTGGCGCTCGCCGCGCGCCAGCGTGCGCTGCGTGACGGCGTCCAGCTCGGAGCCGAACTGGGAGAAGGCCTCGAGGTCGCGGTACTGCGCCAGCTCGCCCTTGAGCTTGCCGGCCACCTTGCGCATGGCCCTGATCTGGGCGGCGCCCCCCACCCGGCTCACCGAGATCCCCACGTTGAGCGCGGGCCGCACGCCCGAGTAGAAGAGCTTGGCCTCCAGATAGATCTGGCCGTCGGTGATCGAGATGACGTTGGTGGGGATGTACGCCGCAACGTCGCCCGCCTGGGTCTCGATGATCGGCAGGGCCGTCAGCGAGCCGCCGCCCAGCTCGTCGCTGAGCTTGCAGGCGCGCTCGAGCAGGCGCGAGTGCAGGTAGAAGACGTCGCCCGGAAACGCCTCGCGGCCCGGTGGGCGGCGTAGCAGCAGCGACATCTGGCGGTAGGCGTCGGCCTGCTTGGAGAGGTCGTCGTAGACGCACAGCGCGTGCTGACCCCCGTACAGGAAGTACTCGCCCATCGAGCAGGCCGCGTAGGGGGCGAGGTACTTCAGCGGTGCCGACGCCGCCGCGGAGGCCACCACCACGGTCGTGTACTCCATGGCGCCCGCGGCGCTCAGGCGCTGCACCACCTGGGCCACCGTGGAGGCCTTCTGGCCGATGGCGACGTAGAAGCACATCACGTCCTCGCCGGCCTGGTTGATGATGGTGTCGACGGCGATCGTGGTCTTGCCGGTCTGCCGGTCGCCGATGATCAGCTCGCGCTGGCCCCGGCCGATCGGAATGAGCGCGTCGATGGCCTTGATGCCGGTCTGCAGCGGCTCCTTCACCGGCTGGCGCTGCACCACGCCCGGGGCCTTGAACTCCACCGGCCGGTAGTGGTCGGTCTCGATGGGGCCGCGGTCGTCGAGCGGGCTGCCCAGCGGGTCGACCACGCGGCCCAGGAGCGCCTCGCCCACCGGCACCTGGATGACCTTGCCCGTGCGCCGCACCGGGTCGCCCTCCTTGATGAGGACGTCCTCGCCCAGCAACACCACGCCGACGTTGTCCTCCTCCAGGTTGAGGGCCAGACCGATGACGTGGTGCGGCAACTCGAGCATCTCGAGCGCCACGGCGGACCGCAGCCCGTGGACGCGGGCGATGCCGTCGCCCACCTGCAGGACGGTGCCCACCTCCTCGACGTCGATCTCGCCCTGGTACTGCTCGATCTGCTCGCGCAGCACCTTGGTGATCTCGTCGGGTCGGAGCTTCATGGTCTCGCCTTCCTCGTGTGTCGTGCGTGGGGGAAACTCACAAGACGCCGGCGGCGGCCTCGATGGGCGCCGCGGCGAGGGTGGACCGCAGGTCGCGCAGACGCCCGCGCACCGAGGCGTCCATCACCACGGAGCCGGCCGACAGCACCAGGCCGCCGATGATGTCGCTGTCGACGCCCTCGGTGAGGTCGACATTGCGGCCGGTCTCGTCGCGGACCCGATCGACGATGCGCTGGCGCAGGTCGTCGGGCAGTGGCACCGCGGTGACCGCGTGCACCGCGATGCGCCCCTCGGCCGCGGCCACGCGTGCCCCGAAGGCCTCGGCGATGGACGCCAGCTCGCCCAGGCGGCCCCGGTCGAGCAGCACGCGCAGGAAGTTCGCCACCAGGGGGTGTGCGTCGACGGTGAGCTGCTCCACGACGCCCTTCTTGGCCTGGACCTCCACCTCGGGGTCGGCCAGCGCGGCCTCCAGCTCCTCCGAGCCGGCCAGCAGCTCGCGGAAGCCGTCGAGCTCGGTCGCCACCGCCGAGAGCGCTCCGGCCTCGGAGGCGGCCTCGTACAGCGCCTCGCCATAGGTGCCGGCAACGCTCACCCGCGGCCCTCCACCTTGCCCAGCTGCTCCAGGTCGGCGCCCTCGATGGCGTCCTCGATGAGGCGCCGGTGGTCGGCGTCGCCCAGGCTCACCCCCGTGACCTTCTCGGCGGCCATCAGCGCCAGCACGACCACGTCGTCGCGGAGCCCCGACGCGGCCTGCCGCACGTCGGCCGCGATCTGCGCGTCGGCGTCGGCGATCACGCGGTCGCGCTGCGCCTGGGCCGCATCGACCAGCTCGTGGCCCTGGCGCTCACCCTCCTTGCGCCCCTGCTGGCGGAGCTGGTCGGCTTCCCGCCGCGCCTCGGCCAGGCGCACCTTGTAGTCCTCGAGCAGGCGGTTGGCCTCGTCGCGGCTGTGCTCGGCCTCGTCGATGCTCTCTGCGATCTGCTCGCGGCGCTTCTCGACCATCGCCGCCACCGGACCGAACACGTAGCGCTTCAGGATCCACAGCGTGATCAGGAAGACCACGAGGGTCCAGACCATCAACCCGGGACTGGGCTCCAGCAGCGGGTTGTCGCTGGCGGCGGGAAGCGCGAAGTCGTATGGGACTGGCACGGCGGAACCTGCTCCCTAGCCGATGAAGAAGGCCACGAAGCCCATCAGCAGGGCGTAGAACACGATGGCCTCGGTGAGGGCCAGGCCGAGGAACATCAGCGACATGATCTCGCCGCGAAGCTCGGGCTGGCGGGCCACGGCCTCGACCGTCTTGCCCATCAGGTAGCCCACCCCCGCGCCCGGTCCGATGGCGCCGAACCCGGTGGCCAGGCCGAGGGCCAGGATCTTGGCGGCATCCTCGACATTGCCCTCCAGCTGGAGGGGCTGGATGCCCTGAATCAGTAGGTCGTGCACGGCAACGCTTCTCCTTGATGGTTCACGATTAGTGGGGTGCCTCGACGGCGAAACCGATGTAGATGCCGCTGAGCATGGCGAAGATGAAGGCCTGCAGGCCGGCGATCAGCGTCACCTCGAAGACGTAGAAGAACACGCCGACGGGGATGGCGATCAGACCCGCGAAGCTGGCGAGCAGCAGCACGAACCCGGCGGAGACGATGATCAGGAGGTGCCCCACCAGCAGGTTGGCGAACAGCCGGGCCGACAGGCTGACGAGGCGGAGCAGCTGGGACATGATCTCCAGAACGAAGATGAACGGCTTGATTGCGGCCGGAGCCGGCGGGATCATCGTCTTGATGTATCCCCCCACGCCGTGTGCGCGCACACCCTCGACGTGGGTGAGCACGAACACCAGGATGGTGAGGGTGAGGGTGACGTTGATGTTCGCCGTCGCGGCATAGAGCCCCAGGTCGGGGATGCCCAGCGGGAACACGCCCGACTCGTGCGAGACCGGGAACGGGATGAAGCTGAACACGTTGCTCACCAGGATGAACAGGAACAGCGTGGCGATGAGCGGGAAGTAGCGCTCGAAGGTGCGGTTGCGCTCCGGCAGCGTGGGCCGCGCGATCTGCGACTCGCTGAACTCGTACATCATCTCCACCACGTTCTGGCCACCGACGGGCTTCATGGCGAGCCCCTTGCGCACCACGGCAAGGCCCACGCCGATGCAGATGAGGGACGCGCCGATCAGGTAGATCACGGCCTTGTTGATCGACAGGTCGAGCGGGCCGAGCTCGATGCTGATGTACGGCTCCAGCGCGAACTCCAGGGCCGGGTCGAAGTCCTCCTCGCCGTTTGAGCCCTCCTCCGCGCCGGCGGCCAGCGCCGGCAGCGCGAGCAGGCCCAGGAGGACCAGCGTCGCCAGCGCGTACAGGCGCCGCCTCATTCGGTGAGCTGCTCATGGCCCCGGCGCATGCCGTGCAGGACCGCCCGGCCTGACAGGTCGAAGGTGAACGCCACCAGGAAGACGCCGGCCGCCGTGAGGCCCACCACCCGGTCGACCGTGAGCGCGACGACGAACAGCGCGCCCGCAACCAACCACGCGCGGGCGATGAACGAGATCCCCGCCACGCCCACCGCCGAGGTGGGTGACATGCCGAGCGCCAGCTTGCCCGTGACGAGCTGGCCGGCCCAGTTGACCAGCCACAGCCCCACGCCCAGCAGCCATCCCTCGATGGGACCGCCCAGCGCCAGCACCACCGGCAGCGCCAGGATCGCCACGATCAGCCCCACCGTCGAGACGAGGAGGACCAGGGGGCCGCGCAGCCCCTCCGGCGCGTGCGGAGCCGCTGCGGTCAAGCGCGATCCAAGGTCGGTCGAACGCGGTGCACAGGTGCCAGTGAGCCTCCGGCCGAAGCGGCGCGGCAGAGCGCCAGTGGGCGCCAGCCGACAAAACGGTCGGAGTATATCCCCGGCGCTGCCGCCTCAGGGCGGGCTCGCCGGACCGTGGACATTAGTCCCTTGTGGCCCCCGCGACGCGTGCGTCGGCCCGCGCCTTGCGGTTCTCGCGCACGATCTGGACCACCGGCGTGCTGCGCCACTTGAGGATCTCGAGCACGTAGATCAGGTACATGGACGCGGCCAGCGCCACCAGCCCGGCCGCCGCCAGGCCGAGCGTGCCGGCGAGCCGCAGGTTGCCGTGGCCGTCCGAGTAGGGCACGAAGCGCATGGCCAGCGCCACCGCACCAAGCAGAGCGGTCCAGGCGTACAGCGCGAGCACCGTCTTGCGCTGGCCCCAGCCGATGTTGAAGAACCGGTGGTGGAAGTGGCTGCGGTCGGCCGAGTAGACCGGCAGCCCGTGCTTGATGCGCTTCAGGATGACGAACGACGTGTCGAGGATGGGAATAGCCAGCACGACCAGCGGCACCACTACGGCCACCGCGGCGGCGCTCTTCATCACCCCGCTCACCGCGACGCCGGCGACGACGAAGCCCAGGAGCATGGATCCCGAGTCGCCCATGAACACCCGGGCCGGGTGGAAGTTGTAGAGCAGGAACGCGGCGCACGCGCCGGCGAGCGCGGCCGCCATGATGGCGGGGTCGGCCCGGCCGAGGGACGCGGCGATGATGGCGAACGAGGTGAGGCCGATGCCGCCCACGCCGGCGGCCAGGCCGTCCATGCCGTCGGTGAAGTTGAACATGTTCACCAGCGCCACGAACCACAGCACCGTGAGCGGATACTGGGCCGCCCCCAGGTCGCCGGCGCCCAGGAACGGCAGCGTGATGTGGTCGATGGTGAGCCCGGCGGCCACCGGCACCGCGGCGCACGCCACCTGCCCCACCAGCTTCACCGACGGGCTGAGGCCCCAGACGTCGTCGACGGCTCCGAGCAGCGAGATCAGCACCGCGCCGATCACCAGGCCCCAGGTGGCCCGGTCGGAGGGAAGGAAGAACAGCGCGGGCACCAGGAAGCCCACCAGGATGGCCAGCCCGCCCAGCCGCGGCGTGGGCCTCTGATGGATGCGTCGGTCGGAGGGGCGATCGACGGCGCCCACCGATCGCGCGAAGCCCGCGGCCGCGGGCACGAGCGCAACCGTGACGCAGAAGGCGACGATGGCGCTGAGCGCCGGGATGAGTGTGGTCGTCACCGGGGTCGGTACCTCCGGGCGGTCACGGGAGTAATTCTAGGTCCACCCCTGGGAGCCCTTCAATCGATCGGCCAGGGGCGGACTGTCCCCGGCGCCCGATCACTCGCGCTGCACGAGCCCCGCGCCCCGCAGCATGGCCGGACGCGGCAGCACGCGCGCCACGGCGGCGGCCGAGTGCGCCACCGGCCCGATCGAGGCGTGGCGGCGGCCCCGCCCGAGCGCGCGCCAGGTGGCCGCCACGACGTCCTCCGGGTCGCTGGTGGGGATGAGCCACTCGGGCCCCGGCGCGTTCTCGCCCGAGGTCGTCGAGAACTCGGTGCGGGTGGGCCCGGGCAGCACGGCCAGCGTCTGCACCCCCGTACCGCGAAGCTCCTCGCCCACCGCGTCGGCGAAGCTGAGCTCGAAGGCCTTGCTGGCGGCATAGGTGGCCATGTAGGGCAGCGGCTGCCACGCGGAGGCCGAACTCACCACCACCAGGGCGCCGGCGCCCCGCTCCACCATCGGCGGCAGCACGTAGCAGGCCAGGTCCACCACGGCGGTGCAGTTGAGCTGCACCATCTCGACCTCGCGTTCGCGGGGGAGGCGATGCAGCGCGCCGCGCGAGCCGAAGCCCGCGTTCAGGATGGCGAGCTCGAGTGGGCGGCCGGCGGCATCGATGGCCTCTCGGCAGGCGCGCCGACCCTGCTCGGTGGCCAGGTCGGCCGGGACGACCGTGGCGCATGCGCCGAAGGCCTCCTCGATCTCGGCGGCCAGCGCCCGGAGCCGCTCACCGCGCCGCGCGACGAGCAACAGGTCGTGCCCCCGCCGGGCGAGCGAACGCGCGTAGCGGTCGCCCAGCCCGGCCGACGCACCGGTGACCAGGGCGAGCGGGCGGCTCATCGGCGTCGGAGTCTAGGGGTGCGTCACTTGGCAGTGTCACCGGGCGCCAATTGCGCGACCGGGAGCGTCCCCGGGAAGGCCACGCCCGGCGTGCCCTCCGACGCTACCTCGACGAGGTGCGCCACTTGGCAGTGACCGCGGGCGCCAATTGGCGAACCGGCGGATGGCGCATCCGCCCGCCCAGCGAGAGCTACGGACACTCGCCGGGTCTCAGCGAACGCTACGGCCTGCCCCTTTCAGACGACTCGGCGTCGAAGGCGCCAATCGGAGATCGCGCGGGGGCGGCGGCGCGGCGGAGCCGGCCGGAGACCCGGCCGGCGGACGCTCAAACCGGTGTGCCGGCCGTGAGCTGGGGGTACAGCGGGTAGCGCTCGCCAATCTCGCGGGCGCGCTCCCGCAACGCGTCCAGCGCGTCGTCGCCGGCTGAGGGGTCGAGCGCGGCGGCGATGATCGCCGCGATCTCGGCCATGTCGTCGGTCACGAGGCCGCGGGTGGTGAGCGCCGCGGTGCCGATGCGAAGGCCCGATGTGACCGTGGGCGGGCGGGTGTCGAAGGGCACCCCGTTCTTGTTGACGGTGATGCCGGCGCGGGCCAGGCGGTCCTCGGCGTCGACGCCGGTGAGCGGCGTGTCGGACAGATCGACCAGCACCAGGTGGTTGTCGGTGCCGCCGCTGACCAACTCGACCCCGCCGGCCCGAAGGCCCTCGGCCAGCGCCTGGCAGTTGGCCACCACGCGCGCCTGGCGCTCGCGGAACTCGGGTGTGAGCGCGTGGCCCAGCGCCACCGCCTTGGCGGCGATGACGTGCATCAACGGGCCGCCCTGCAGTCCCGGGAAGACCGCGCGGTCCACGTCGCGGGCCAGGTCGGCGTTGCAGAGGATGATGCCCGCGCGCGGCCCGCCCAGCGTCTTGTGCGTGGTGGTGGTGATGATGTCGGCGATGCCCACCGGCGAGGGGTGCACGCCGGCGGCCACCAGGCCCGCGATGTGGGCCATGTCGACCATGAGCCGGGCGTCGACCTCGTCGGCGATCGCCCGGAAGGCGGGGAAGTCGATGACCCGTGGGTACGCCGACGCGCCGGCCACGATGACCGCCGGGCGCACCACCCGCGCCATGGCGCGTACCTGGTCCATGTCGATGCGGCAGTCCTCGCGCCGGACGCCGTAGTGGTGGAACTCATACAGGCGCCCGGAGAAGTTGACCTTGAGCCCGTGCGAGAGGTGGCCGCCGTGGTCGAGCGCCATGGCCAGCGCCCGGTCGCCGGGCTTCATGGTGGCCATGTAGGCGGCCTCGTTGGCGGTGGCGCCCGAGTGGGGCTGCACGTTGGCGTGCTCGGCGCCGAACAGTTCCTTGGCCCGATCGATGGCGAGCTGCTCGGCCCGGTCGACCACCTCGCAGCCGCCGTAGTAGCGCTTGCCCGGAAACCCCTCCGCATACTTGTTGGTGAGCACCGAACCCACCGCCTGCAGCACCGCCACGCTGGTGAAGTTCTCGCTGGCGATCATCTCCAGCGTGTCCGCCTGCCGGTCGCGCTCGGCGCCGAGCAGGCGCGCGACGTCGGGGTCGACCTCGGCGATGTCCCGGGCGAGGTAGCTGTCGTGGTCGGTGAAGCTCAAGGGCGGTCCTCCGCGGGCCGTGGGTCGAGTTTGAGGCTACAGGAGGTCCACGCCAGACCCGCTCAGCGCCGCGCGGACCGCGTCGGGGTCGGGCCCGGGCCGCACCAGCGTGGCGGGGTCGCCGTCGTCAATGCCCAGCAGGTCGACCCCGGCCGACGACGTGCCGGGCAGCTCGCCTCCGTCGAGGACCACGTCGGCGCCCGCGCGCAGGGCCGCGTCGACCCGCTCGAGTGACGCCGGGGGCGCCTCGCCGGGGACGTTCGCGCTGGTGGCCACCAGCGGCAGCCCGAGGTCGGCCAGCAGGTGGGGGCCCCGCGGAGCGCGCAGGCCCACCGAGCCGGGCCGGTCGCCCGCGGCGGCGGCGAACCTGCCGTGCGGGTCGGGGACGATGCACATGACCGGGCCGGGCAGCAGCGCCGACGCGGCGAAGGCGGCGCCGGGCGGCATGTCGGCCAGCGTCTGGGCGAGCTGGGCCGGATCGAACAGCAGCACCTGAAAGGGCTGCGAACGCAAACGCCCCTTGATGCGATAGAGGCCCTCCACGCCGGCCGGCACGTCGAGTGCCGCGGCGAGGCCGTAGACGGTGTCGGTCGGGATCACCGCCACGCCGCCGTCGCGTAGCACCTCGCGCGCCGCGGCCACCTGGGCGTCGTCGATCACCCGTGCCCCTCCACCACCCGGGGCAGGCTCGCGAGGTCGGCGTGCACGGCCACCTCGGCGAGGCCGGCCTGCCGCCACAACCGCTCGGCGGCATCGGCCTGCCCGCAGCCAATCTCGGCGAGCAGCCACCCGTCGGCGGCGAGGTGGCCCGGCGCCTCGGCCGCCAGCCGCTCGAGGGCCTCGAGCCCGGTCGCGCCGGCCACCAGCGCGTCGGCCGGCTCGAAGGCCAGCTCGGGCGGTGCGGCTCCGAGCTCGGCCTCCGAGAGGTAGGGAGGGTTCGCGGCGATCAGGTCGAAGCGCCGGCCCGCCACCGCGGCGAACCCGTCGGAGTGGACCCACTCCACGGCGAGGCCGAGGGCGACGCCGTTGCGTTGCGCCACCTCCAGCGCCTCGACCGAGCGCTCGAGCGCCGTCACCCGCAGCGCCGGTCCCTCGTCGGCCAGGGCCAGGGCCACGGCTCCCGAGCCGGTGCCCCAGTCGAGCACCGCCCCGCCCTGCGGGGCGCGTCGAAGCGCCTGCTCGACCAGCAGCTCGGTCTCGGGACGCGGTACCAGGGCCGCCGGGCCCGCCTCGAGCGCCAGCCCGCGAAACTCACGCGTGCCCACCAGGTGCGCCACCGGCTCCCGCCGCCCGCGCCGGGCGACCAGCTCGCGCGCGGCACGCGTCTCGTCGCGCGTGAGCGGCCGGTCGTGGCGCGTGTAGAGCTCGATGCGCTCGAGCCCCAGCGCGTAGCTCAGCAGCAGCTCGGCGTCCAGGCGCGGTGAGGGCGATCCGCGCTCGGCCAGGAAGGCGCTCGAGCGCCGCAGCACCTCGCCGATCGCAAGGGGGCCGCTCAGCGGCGACAGGCCGCCAGCACGAAGTCCGCGAGCGGGCCGTGGAGGAAGGAGCGCAGGTCGTCGGCGATGTCGGCGAGCTCCGCCGCGTCCCGGAGCGGCTCGACCTGCCCCTCGACCACACGGATGTAGATCCGCGACGGGTCGCTGTGCGCCGGCTCGATGGCGCACTCGGTGGAGCGCTCTCCTCTGCGGAGCCAAATGCGAATGCCCACCGCCACCTCGTCGCCGCCCAGCACCTCCAGCCGCTGGGCGTCCACGCGGGCCACGCCGTCGGAGAGGACGGACCGCACCGCCTCGGCGTCGCCGCAGTCCCAGGTAGCCACCAGGGTGACGTCGTCGAGCCACAGCTCGCCCAGGCGGAAGCGGGCCGACGCCTCCTGTGCCAGGCCAACGGCTCGCTCGGCGCCCTCGCGGTAGCCCAAGGCGGTGGCGGTGCCGCTGGCGATGCGGCCCGGGCGCAGCACGAACTCCATCGACCCGAACCCGGCGAAGGTGGCGCCGCCCTCAGGCTCATGCTCGAACTCGAGGCGGGTGAGGCCGTAGCGCTCGCTTGCCGCCGCGAAGAACGCCGCGACCTCGTCGCGCGGCAGGTCCACCTCGTCGTGGCGGGCGGCCAGGCCCAGGTACTCCACCCGCAGCAGCTCCGGGTCGGGCGTCATGCGACCCCCCCGAGGTCGGCGGCCTGCTCCTCGAGCCGCTGCCGGCGCTCCTCGGCGGCGAGCGCCTCGGTGAAGGCGCCTAACCCGCCCCGGAGCACCTGCTCGTGCAGCGGGACCGTGACCCCCACGCGATGATCGGTGGCACGGTTCTGAGGGTAGTTGTACGTGCGCACCTTCTCGGCCCGGTCGCCGGTGCCGAGCTGCGATCGGCGCGCGGCGCTGAGCTCGGCCGCCTGCTCGGCCTGCGCACGCTCGAAGAGGCGGGCGCGCAGCAGGCGCATGGCGCGCTCGCGGTTCTGCAACTGGCTCTTTTCGTCCTGCATCGACACCACGATGCCGGTCGGCTCATGGGTGATCCGCACCGCCGAGTCGGTGGTGTTGACGCTCTGCCCGCCGGGGCCGCTGGAGCGGTAGACGTCGATCTTCAGCTCGTTCTGGTCGATCTGGACCTCCACGTCCTCCACCTCGGGCAACACCGCAACCGTGGCCGTGGACGTGTGCACGCGGCCCTGGCTCTCGGTGGCCGGCACCCGCTGCACGCGGTGCACCCCGGCCTCGTGCTTGAACGCGGCGAACGCGCCGTCGCCCTTGACCGCGAACGTGACCTCCTTGATCCCGCCCGCCTCGTCCTCGCTGCGGCCGAGCAGCTCGACCGCAAGGCCGCGCTCGCCGGCGTAGCGGGTGTAGAGGTCCAGCAGGTCGCGGGCGAACAGCGCGGCCTCCCGCCCGCCCGCGGCGGAGCGAATCTCCACGATGGTGTCGCGGTCGTCGTTGGGGTCGGGCTCGATCATGGCCTCGCGGACCGCCGACTCCAGCTCGGCCAGCTCGTCCTCGGCGTCGCGCAGGAGCGCGCGCACGTCGGCGTCGCCGCCCTCGTCGAGCAGTGCCTGCGCCTCCTCGGCGCGGCCGCGGGCGTCGCGGTGGCGGTCCGCCAGCTCGAAGGCCTCACCCAGGCGGGCGAAGCGCCGGCTGACCTCGGCGAAACGGGCACGGTCAGACGGCAGCTCGGGGTCGGACAGCTGCTCGGTGAGCTCGGCGCGCGTCTGCTCGATCCGCTCGACCAGGCGGGCGACCGTGTCGTTGACGGCCACCGGGACGCCCTCCGGCGCCTAGCCTCCGCGCCTGCTTCGGGCCAGCTTGCGCTGGAAACGCTCGACCCGGCCGGCCGAGTCGACGAGCTTCTGCTTGCCCGTGTAGAAGGGGTGGCAGACGTTGCAGATCTCGACCCTGATCTCGGGCTTGGTGGAGCGCGTCTGGAACTCGTTGCCGCACGAGCACCGCACGCTGGCGGTGACGTACTCGGGATGGATGTCTGCCTTCATCGTCTCGCTCCTCGCGCGCTGGCCTCCATGGGAGGGTAGCGCCGACGGGGTGGTGAGGGACTCAGCCGGCCTTGCGCTCTGCGACCAGCTGCTGCAGCTGGGGGACGACCTCGAACAGGTCGCCCACCACGCCGAAGTCGGAGAACCCGAAGATCGGCGCCTCCTCGTCCTTGTTGACGGCGATGATGACATCGGAGGTCTGCATGCCGACCTTGTGCTGGATTGCGCCCGAGATGCCACAGGCGATGTAGAGGTTGGGCGACACCGTCTTGCCAGTCTGCCCCACCTGGTGGGGGTGCGGGTACCAGCCGGCGTCCACCGCGGCACGGCTGGCGCCGACCGCGGCGCCCAGCTCCGCGGCCAGCGCCTCGACCACCGCGAAGTGCTCGGGGGCGCCCAGCCCGCGCCCGCCGGAGACGATGATGCTGGCCTCCTCGAGGGAGATCACCCCCTCGTCGGTGGGCTTGCTGGCGGTGACCGCCACGGCTCCGGCGCGCTCGCTGATGCTGACCGGCAGCGTCTCGACCGAGGCCGAGCCGCCGCTCTGCTCGGCGGGGAACGAGTTGGGCCGCACCAGCGCCAGCGCCAGGTCGCCACTCCAGCCGCACTGCACGATGTTCTGGCCGCCGAAGATGGGCTTGCTGGCCATCAGCGCGCCGCCGTCGGCCGACAGATCGGTCGCGTCGGCGTTGAGGCCCACGCCCAGCCGCACCGCCAGCGCGGCCGCCAAGTCCTTGCCCATCGCCGTGGCGCCGATCAGAACCGCGGACGGCGACTGCTGCTCGATGAGCGGCGCGATGACGTCGACGTGGGGCGCGGCCAGGCCGTTGCCCAGCGCAGCGTCGTCGGCCACGTAGACGGTCTCGGCGCCGTAGGCGCCCAGCTCGGCGGCGGCGTCGGCCACGCCGCTGCCGGTCACGACGGCCGACAGGGAGCCACCCAGCGGGCCGGCCAGCTCACGGGCCTTGCTCAGCACCTCCAGGCTGACGCGGCGGTACTTGCCGTTGCGGTGCTCGGCGACGACGAGGATCCCTGGCACGGTGCTCTCTTTCCTTTGGTGGTGGCGGTCGGCTGCTGTCGCCGGACCTAGAGGATCTTCTTCTCGATCAGGAAGTCGAGGATCTGCTGAGCTCCGTCGCCCTCGTCCTTGACCTTCACGCCGGTCTCCCGCGGCGGCGGGGTCTCGATGCCCAGCACCTTGGTGCCCGCGCCCGCCTCGCCCGCGCCCTCGATGCCGAGGTCGCCGGCGCCCTTCACCTCCTGGGGCTTCTTCTTGGCGCCCATGATGCCCTTCAGCGAGGGATACCGCGGCTCGTTGATGGCCTTGGTGACGCTGACCACGGCCGGAAGGGCGAACGTGACCGTGTCGACCCCCTCGTCGGTCTGGCGGTCCACCGTGGCGTTGCCGCCCTCGACGGCCAGGGTGTTGGCGCTGGTGACCCACACGCGCTGCATCAACTCACCCACAGCGGCGGCCATGACGCCGCCGCGGCCGTCGGTGCTCTCGGCGCCGAACAGCACCAGCTCGGCCCCGACGTCCTCGAGCGCCTTCGCCAGCGCGCGCGCGGTGCCCAGGTAGTCGGAGCCCGCCAGGCCGTCGTCGCTCACCAGCAGCAGGCCGTCGGCACCCATCGCCAGGCCCTGCCGCAGCGAGTCGGTGGCCTTCGCCGGGCCCATCGACACGAGCACGACCTCCTCGGCCGCGCCCGCCTCCTTGAGGCGGATGGCCTGCTCGACGGCGTACTTGTCGAACTCGTTCAGCATCTTGTCGCCCGACTCGCGATCCAGGCGGCCGGTGTCGGGGTCGATGCGCTTCTCGGCCGTGGTGTCGGGAACCTCTTTGGCGCAGACGGCGATCTTCACTGAACGGGAGCTCCTGCTCGAGGTCGAGGGCGGCGCGAGGATACGGCCGCGCGCGCTGGCTGACAAGACCGGGACCGCCGGGGGCCCGGGGACTATTGTCCCGTGAAGGCCGCCTCGCGCTTCTCGAAGAACGCCGCCATGCCCTCGCGCTGGTCCTGCGTGCCGAACATCTCGGCGAACGTGTCCCGCTCGCGCTCGAGCAGGGCCGCCGCCTCGCCACCGGCCGCCGCGTTGACCATCGCCTTGGCCGCGGTCACGGCCAGCGGGGCCCGCGATGCGATGACGGCCCCCAGGGCGAGCGCGGCATCGACCAACTCCTCCTGGGGGTGGACCGCGTTGACAAGGCCCGTGCGGTGCGCCTCGTCGGCGCGCACGGCGACCCCCGAGAGGATCATCTCCTTGGCCACCCCCTCGCCCACCTCGCGCGGCAGCCGCTGCGTGCCGCCCCAGCCCGGGAACACCCCCAGGGTGACCTCTGGCAGGCCGATGCGCGCGTTGGGCGAGGCGAGGCGCATGTCGCAGGCCAGCGCCAGCTCGCAGCCGCCCCCCAGCGCGAAGCCGTTGACCGCGGCGATGACCGGCCGCGGAAACGACTCGATGCGATTCGCCACGTCGTGGCCCAGCTGGGCGAACTCGAGCGCCTGACCCACCGACGCCTCGCGCATGGCCGACACGTCGGCGCCCGCACAGAACGACCT
This sequence comes from Miltoncostaeaceae bacterium, assembly GCA_030598395.1. Lineage (GTDB taxonomy): Bacteria > Actinomycetota > Thermoleophilia > Miltoncostaeales > Miltoncostaeaceae > JAUVPZ01. The sequence continues at coordinate 25,501 of JAUVPZ010000004.1, forward strand.
CTCGCCCGCGCCGGTGATGACCACCGCCCGTAGCTCCGGGTCGGCCTCCACCTCCCCGAGCCGCTCCAGGATCTGCCCCAGCATCTCCACCGTCAGCGCGTTGAGCGCCTTGGGGCGATTGAGGGTGATCAGCGCGACGGCGTCGCGCCGCTCCAGGTCGACGGGCACCGGGGCAGACTACCCCGTCCGGGGCTGCCATATGCTGGACGGCCACGCCGACCCCACCCCCCGAAGGACGCCATGAAGACCACGCTGCGCCGCACGGCCGACCCGCTGAAGACCAACGCCGACCTGCTGGTGGTCTGCGTGTCGGATCCGAAGAAGCTGGCCGGCCCGGCGCGAGCGGTCGACCGGGCGTTCGGGGGCGCGTTGTCAACCGCGGCCGCGAGTGGCGACTTGGAGGGGGGCGCCGGCAAGTTGACCGTCTTCCACGCCGGCGACCGCCTGCGCGCCTCCAAGGTGGCCGCGGTGGGCGTGGGCGGCGGCGGCACCGAGGCGTACCGCGCGGCGGGGCGCACCGCCGCCGGCGCGCTGAACGGGAAGCGCGCAGCACTCGCCCCCCCACCGAAGGCCACCGAGGCCGAGGTGGAGGCCCTGGTGGAGGGGCTCGGGGTGGGCGCGTACCGCTTCCAGCGCTTCCGGACCGGCGACGACGCGCGGCGGCCGGACCTGGAGCGCGCCGTCGTGATCTCCGAGGCCACCACCCGCGACGGGCTCGAGCGCGTCGAGCGCACCGTCGAGGCGGTGAACGCCGCGCGCGACCTGGCCAACACGCCCGGCAACCACCTGACCCCCGCTGTGCTGGCCGAGCGGGCGAAGGCGCTGGGGGCCGAGATTCCGGGGCTCACCGTCAAGGTGCTGGGCAGAGCGCAGCTCGAGCGGATGGGCGCCGGGGCGCTGCTGGCGGTGGCCCGTGGCTCGGCCGAGGACCCGGCCATGATCGTGCTGCGCCACCGCCCGAAGGGCGCCGCCCCCGCACGCGTCCTTGGGCTGGTGGGCAAGGCGGTCACCTTCGACACGGGCGGCATCTCCATCAAGCCCTCGGGCGGCATGGAGGAGATGAAGCTCGACATGGCCGGCGGCGCGGCCGTGCTCGAGGGCGCCGCCCTGCTGGCCCGCCTTCAGGTGCCGGTCGAGTTCATCGCGGTGATTCCCGCGGCCGAGAACATGCCCGGCGGGCGCGCCGTCAAGCCCGGCGACGTGATCACCGCCATGAACGGCACGACCATCGAGGTCATCAACACCGACGCCGAGGGGCGCCTCGTCCTGGCCGACGGCCTGGCCCACGCCGTGCGCGAGGGCGCCACCCACGTGGTCGACTTCGCCACGCTGACCGGCGCGATCGTGGTGGCGCTGGGCGAGGTCTACGCCGGCCTGTTCGGCTCGGACGACGCCTGGACCGAGGAGGTCCGAGCGGCCGGCGAGGCCTCGGGCGACCTGGCCTGGCACATGCCGATGCACCCCGACTACGACCCGCTGATCCGAAGCCGCGTGGCCGACCTGGCCAACGCCGCCAAGAAGCGTCAGGCCGGCCCGGTCTACGCCGCGCAGTTCCTGGCCGAGTTCACCGAGGGCGTGCCCTTCTGCCACGTCGACATCGCCGGCACCGGCATGGTCGACGGCGCGGGCACCGGCTTCGGCGTCCGGCTCATTCGGGCGTTGGGCGAGGGGGTGGCCTCGGAGCGGTGACCGCGGGGCGCGGCGGCCCCCGCGACGACCTCGCCCGCGGAGGGCCCGGGCTGGACGAGTTGTTCGGCCCGGCCGGCAACGACAACCTGTTCGGCAACGCCGGCGAGGACGACCTCGGCGGCGGCGCTCCGGCCCTCAGCCCGAGAGCGCCTCGCCCATCGTGGCGAGCATGCGGGCGTTCTCCTCGGGCCAGCCGATGGTGATACGAAGCGCCGCCGGCGCGCCGAAGGGGCCCGCGGGCCGCACGATGACGCCGCGCTGCAGGAGTGCCGCGTTGACCGCCGCCGCGCGGTGCGGCGAGCCCAGGTCGACCAGGACGAAGTTGGCCGACGAGGGCAGCGGGTCGAGGCCGAGGGCCCGAAGGCCGGCGGCGACCGCGGCGCGCTCGCTCGCGATCAGCGCCATGCGCTCGGGCAGGTGGGCCGAGCCCTCGGCCAGGCTGGCGATGGCCGCCGCCTGTGCGACGGCGTTGACGTCGAAGGCGTTGCGGACCACCCCCAACGCGGTGACCAGGGGGGGCGGGCCCACGAGGTAGCCCACGCGCAGACCGGCCAGCCCGTACGCCTTGCTGAACGTCCGAAGCGCGGCGACGGCTCGGCCTTCGCGGACGAGGCCGACGGCGTCGTGTCCGCCTTCAGGGAGGTACTCGAAGTAGGCCTCGTCGACGACCGGCAGCACATGCTCGGGCAGCCGGTCGAGGAAAGCCGCCAGCGCGCTGGACCCCACGGCGCCTCCGGTGGGGTTGTTGGGGCTCACCACCACGACGAGCTTGGTCTGCGGCCCGACCTCGTCGGCGAGGGCATCGAGGTCGTACGCGCCGTCGGCGCCGAGCGGCGCGGTCCGCAGCGTGGCGCCCTGGACCCGCGTGCCCTGTCGCCAGCTGACGAAGGAGGGCCAGCACATGGCCAGCTCGTCGCCCGGGTCGAGGGTGAGGGTGCAGAGGAACCGGATGAGCGCGTCGATGCCGGCGCCGGGCATGATCTGCGCCGCGTCCACTCCGAGGTGTGCGGCCAGCGCGTCGCGCAGCGCCCACGCGCCGGCGTCGGGGTAGAGGCGCTGCGCCGGAGCCGCGGCGCGAATGGCCTCCAGCGCCGCCGGCATGGGCTCGAACGGGCCCTCGTTCGACGCGAGCTTCACGACCGACTCGATGCCCAGCTCGCGGCGCACGTCGTCGGCCGGGCGTCCTGGCTCGTAGGGCCGCACCCCGGAAAGCGCAGGACGCGCCAGGCCCTCGGGAAGCCCGTCGGTCTTGGCCACGGCGGAGCACGTTAGCGAACTGCCGAAGGGCCGCGGCCGTGCCAGAATCGGCACGTGGAGCCGGAACGCGATCTGGGACTGTTCCCGCTGGAGTTGGTGCTGCTGCCGGGCGAGCGCGTGCCGCTGCACATCTTCGAGCCGCGCTACCGGCAGCTGGTGGCCGACTCGGTGCTGGAAGAGCAGCCGTTCGTGCTGGTGCGCGCCGAGGACGGGCGCGCGGCCCGTGTGGGCTGTGCCGCGCGCTTCGCCACGCTCGTGCGCCGATTCGAGGACGGGCGCATGACCGTCCTCGCCCAGGGCGAGCGGGCCGTCGAGATCGGCGACGAGACCGAGGGGCGCCTGTACGACTCCGCGCGGGTGCGCCCCCTCACCGACGAGGAGACCACCTCCGACGCCCGTCTGGCGGAGCGCGTGGAGTCGGTCTTTCGCGAGCTGACAGGGGTGGAGGGCGCGCTGCCCGCCCCCGAGGGGGTGCCGCGCTCCTACGGCCTGGCCGGCGCGCTGGAGTTGCCCGACGACGCCAAGCAGCGGCTGCTGGAGTCGCGCCGGGAGGACGAGCGCCTCGCGCTGCTGGCCGAGCTGCTGGAGGGCGCTCGCGAGGGTGCGACGCACGCGCGGCTGGCCGCCCGGCGCGCACAGGGCAACGGTCGGGTGGTGGCGCCATAGCCCGCGCGGTCACCCTCCCGGTGGAGGAGGGCTACGCCCGGCTGCGGGAGGGCGGCCCGGTGGGGGTGCGCGGCGAGGCCGCCGTCGCCTGGGTGGAGGGTCCCGACGCCGCCGGCTTCCTGCACGGGCTGCTGACCCAGGACGTCCAGGCCATCCGGGTGGGCGAGACGGCAGCGGCGCTGCTGCTGGACGCCAAGGGGCGCATCCAGAGCGGCATGCACGTGCACCGACAGGCAGACGACGGGTTCACGCTGGTGATGGACGCGGCGCTGGGCCCGCCAACCCTCGAGGCCCTGGAGGGCTTCCTGTTCTCGGAGGACCTCGACCTGCTGGGCCCGGAGTCGTCGGCGGCGCTGACCGTGGCCGGCGTGGAGCCGGCGGCGGCGGGCGAGACGGCCGACCTGGTGCTGCCGGGCGCAGTGCCCGGCACGCTGGAGTTGCTCGTCGACGAGGCCGACGTCGCGCTGGCCGCGCTGGGGCTGGCGGAGGCGCCGCCCGCAGCCCTCCTGGCACAGCGCATCGAGGCCGGCGTCCCCGCGATCGGGGTGGACACGGGCCCGGCCACGCTGGTTCAGGAGACGGGCCTCGAGGACGTGGCCGTGTCGTTCGGCAAGGGCTGCTACCTGGGACAGGAGACCGTGGCGCGCGTGGCCCACCGCGGCGGGGTGCGCCGCGCGCTGCGCGGCCTGGCGCTGGGAGCGCCCGCCGGGCCGGGCGCCGAGGTGTTCGCCGGTGAGGCGGCCGCCGGCGCCATCACCACCGCCGCCATGAGCCCCCGGCACGGGCCCATCGCGCTGGCCATCCTGCGCCACGAGGCGGAGCCCGAGAGCGCGGTGATGGTGGAGGGCACGGCCGCGACCGTGGTCGAGCTGCCGTTCTCGTGAGCGCCACCGACGCCGACCTCTACCTGCTGGACGAGCTCCTCACCGGCGAGGAGCGGGCGGTGCGCGACCGGGTGCGAGCGTTCTGCGACCGCGAGGTGCGGCCGGTGATCAACGACTACTGGGAGCGGGCCGAGTTCCCCCACGCCCTGCTGCCGGGGCTGGCAGAGCTCCACATCGCCGGCGGCACCATGGCCGAGCACGGCGGGCCGGGCATGTCGGCGCGCGCGGCCGGCCTGGTGGCCATGGAGCTGGCGCACTGCGACGGCAGCATCAGCACCTTTCACGGCGTCCACAGCGGACTTGCCATGCGCACCATCGCCATGCTCGGCTCAGCCGGGCAGCGCGCGCGGTGGCTGCCCGCGATGGCCCGGCTGGAGCGGATCGGGGCCTTCGCGCTGACCGAGCCCGACCACGGCTCCGACGCGGTCAACCTGGAGACCACCGCGCGCCTCGAGGGGGACGCATACGTCCTTCGGGGCCGCAAGCGCTGGATTGGCAACGGCACGTTCGCCGACCTGGTGATCGTGTGGGCGCGCGACGACGAGGGCGACGTGGGCGCGTTCGTGGTGGAGCGCGCCGAGGATGACGGCTTCGACGCCACGGCCATCACCGGCAAGATCGCCAAGCGCGCCTCGCTGCAGGCCGACATCGTCCTCGACGGGGTCCGCGTGCCGGCCGCCAACCGGCTGGACGGCGGGCGCTCGTTCGCCGACACCGCGGCGGTGCTGACCGCCGCGCGCCCCGGCGTGGCCTGGGGCGCGCTGGGCCACGCCGCGGCCGCCTACGAGGTGGCCTTCGGCTACCTGAGCCAGCGCGTCAGCTTCGGACGCCCGCTGACCGGGCACCAGCTCGTACAGGCACGGCTGGCCGAGATGCTGGGCGAGATCACCGCGATGCGCCTGGTGTGTCTGCGCCTGGCCGACCTGGCCGAGGAGGGTCGACTGACGGCGGCGATGGCGTCGCTGGCCAAGATGCACAACGCCCGCAAGGCCCGGGCCGTGGTGTCGGCGGCCCGTGATCTTCTGGGCGGCAACGGGATCCTGCTGGAGTACCACGTGGCCCGGCACTTCCTTGACGTGGAGGTGGTCTCCACCGTGGAGGGGACCGACTTCATACAGTCGCTGGTAGTCGGCCGCGAGATCACCGGCATCTCAGCCTTCAGCTGACCCCGTTGGAGGCCCGCCGGCCTCGCTAGCTGACCGGGATCGCGCTGAAGCAGAGGTCGTTGCCGGCGCCGCCCAGGGCAAGGTCACCGGCGCCCGGGCCGCCGCGCAACACCTCGTCGCCGCCCTGACCGGCCAGCGCGTCGTTCGGAGCCGACCTGGACGGCGGCTACGCCGGGCCTCAGAGGGGGACACGCGATGACCCACGCCCCGGACCTTCTCTCGGCCCTCGTGATCGACGACGACGGCCGGCGCTGGGGCAAGGTCGCCGAGCCCTGGCAGCGGCAGGACGCGCGCGCCGTGCCCGGCCGGGCGGGGTGCCGACCTCAGCCGGCGGGCGCGCCCCCGCCGCCGGGGCGGCGGGGCGCCAGCAGCTCGAGCACCCCCAGGTACGCCGCCAGCAGGCAGGCCGTGACCAGCACGGTCACCCAGGACGGCTGCTTCCAGGCGATCAGCACGATCAGCGCCAGCACGACGCCGGTGAGCCGCAGCACGCCGCGATGGGCGCGCACGAAGTTGGAGACCGGCTCGAGGTCGGCCAGGCGGTCGTCTTCCTCGGCGGCGCGGCGGACGCGGTTGAACAGCTGCCGGGCGTACTCCCGGATGAGCACCGCGTACCGGTTCGGACCCGCCACCCAGGCCGCGACGGCGAGCAGCAGCCCGAGGATCAGGAGACCGACTGTCTGGCTGTGGAGCCCGTCCGTGGTGATGCTGAACGCCGCCCCCGCCGCGCTGCGCACCGTCGCGTCCTCGATCAGCGACAGCACCTCGCCGCGCGCCACGTCGAGCGCGATCAGCGTGATGGCGGCGACGATGGCCAGGCCCACGCCCGCCGCCAGCAGGAAGCGGCGGCGCCCCACCGCCACGGCGATCGACCCGAGCAGCATCGCCGTGGCCAAGAGCGGCAGCACGACGCCGAGCGTGTCGAGCAGGCTGACCGCGTCCTGCGCCTCGGCAAGCTGCTCGCTGCTGGCGATCACGATCACGCCGGCGTCCTCGGGGACGTCGGCGATGAGCTGCTGGCCGTCAGGACCCAGCTGCTCGCGGACGGTGACCACGGCGTCCCGGAAGTCCAGGCGCACGTCCCCGCCGGAGGTCTTGAGGAGCTCGTTGTCCTCGCCCTTCAGGATCGCCACCAGCTGCTCGTGGGCGAGCCGGTTCACCTTGACCCAGATGTCGGTGAACTGCTGGCTCTGGATCAGCTTCATGGCCTCCTCGCGCAGCACCCGCTGCAGGCCCGCCACGATCGGCTCGGTGAGGAACCGTGCCTCGGGGGGGAGAGCTGCTCGGGCCTGGGCCCGCAGGTCCTCGGTCGCGATGGTCAGCTCGTCGACGATGAGGTCGGCGAGCGCCGCCGACACGCGGTCGTCGGACGGCAGCGGCTCCACGGCGGCCACCCAGTCGTTGGTGTCGAGCAGCGTGTCCTTGGTCCACGTGGTGACGTTGGCGGCGAGGGCCACCACCAGTCCCAACGACAGCAGCACGACCGCGATGATCGTGCGGAGCCGCGCCCAGCGGGGCGAGGCGCTGCTGGTCTGCTCGTCGGCCATGGGGTGGCGCAACCCTGCCACACCTGCGCCGGCACCGCCTGCTCGGCGGCCGCGGAACCTCCGTATGCGCAGAGGTCGCGGCTGGGACGGGGGCCGTCCGGCCAGGCTGCCACACTACGAACATGCGTTCGGTTCAATCGGGTGACGGAGGCGGCCAGCTCCTGCTCTTCCCTCGGGGCGAGCGGCCTGCGGCGCGCCGCCGAGCGGCCGGCCGTGCCGAGCGCATGGCCGAGCGCCTCGAGGCGCGGGCGCGGGCGGCGGCCCGCGAGGCTCGGGCGTGCGCGCGGGCCGGCGACCAGGTGGGCCGGCGCCGTGCCCAGCAGGAGGCCGCCGACGCGCAGCGGGCGGCAGCCATGCTGCTCGCCGGACCTCGGGGCGTCGCCTCGATCCTCGACGCGTCCTGACGCCCAGCGCCGCTGGCGCGTCGCGACCGCGGGGCGCGGACGCACCGGGTTCACGGTGGCCGATCTCTCGGGCCTCGCCGACTACCATCGGATCCACACAGCGCAGCCCATCCGAGCACGAGAGGAAATCGAGGCCGTGTCCGAGTTCGCAGAGATCAACAGGAGGATCATCGACGAGTTCCGACAGAACGGGGGCAAGGTCGGAGGGATGTTCGAGGGAGCGCCGCTCCTCATTCTCACGACGAAGGGCGCCAAGACGGGCAACATGCGCGAGAACCCCGTCATGTACCGGGCCGAGGGCGACCGCTACGTCATCTTCGCCTCGATGGGCGGCGCGCCCACGAACCCCTCCTGGTACTACAACGCCAAGGCCAACCCCGAGGTCACCGTTGAGGTGGGCACCGAGAAGTTCGCCGCGACCGCCGCCGAGATCACCGGCGAGGAGCGCGATCGGATCTGGGGGGCGCAGAAGGCCGACGTCCCTCAGTTCGCGGAGTACGACCA
>JAUVPZ010000092.1 GCA_030598395.1 Miltoncostaeaceae bacterium
GATGGCGCGACCGCGGCCGGCGCCGCGGTCGCGCTATGAATACCGCCATGCGCGTGGGCTTCGTGGGCGCCGGGCTGATGGGCGGGGGGATGATCCGCAACCTCGCCGCGGCGGGACACGAGGTGCGCGTCTACGCGCGCACACAGCAGAAGGCCGACGGGTTGCCCGCGACCGCCGTGGCCAGCGTGGCCGAGGCGGTGGACGGCGCCGAGGTGGCGTGCATCTCGGTGAGCGACTCGCCGGACGCGCGCGAGGTGGTCGCGCGAATGCTGGAGGCGCTGACGCCGCCGCCGCTGATCGTCGACACCAGCACCATCGCCCCGGCGACGGCTCGCGAGCTCGCCGCCGAGCTCGCCCCGCGCGGCATCGCCTACCTCGACTGCCCGGTCAGCGGCGGCCCGGTAGGCGCGGAGGCGGGCACGCTGGCGGTGATGTGCGGGGGCGACGCGGACGCGCTGCAGCGGGCGCTTCCCGCGCTCGACGCCATCGGCGACCCCGCCAAGCGGACGCACTGCGGGCCCGTCGGCGCCGGGCTGGTGGCGAAGCTGGTCAACAACCTGCTGGTGGCGGTGATCGCCGCCGGCACCGCCGAGGCGCTGGGCATCGGCCAGCGGGCCGGCGTCGACCCGGCGCTCTTGCGGCAGGTGGTGCTGGCCTCCGCGGGCGGCTCGTGGCAGCTCGAGCACCTCTTCCCGCGGGTGCTCGCCGGCGATCATGAGCCGGGCTTTCGCACCCGCGACCTGCGCAAGGACCTGGGCCACGCGCGCGACCTCGCGGGCGCGCCCCTGACGCTGGGCGACGCAGCCATCGACCTGTTCGCCGACGTGCCCGGCGATCTCGACTACGGCGCCGTGGCGCAGGCGTTCATGGAGCTGCCCGGGCCCGGGTGGTAGCCGGACGGGCTACTTGGACTGGCTGAGGAGGACCGCCAGGTCGGCGTAGCTGAGGCCCTCGGGCGACTCGGGCAGGCCCAGGTCGTGCTCGATGGCCGCGGCCAGCATCTGGGCCCGCGAGAGCACCGCCGGGTGCACGGGCTGTGCCGGCGACGTCTCGGCGATGCGGCGGGCCTCGTTGCGTAGCTGGTTGAGGTCGGCCGCCGGCGAGTTGAAGGTGGGGCGCGCCCAGCTGGGGCGCTCGTCGCCCGCGGGCTCGCCGTTCGGCGTCTGTTCCGCGCTCACGCGGTCACGATACCGGGCGCGTGGCGACGCCGGCCTCGTCGGGGCCGTCGCAGCGCGCCGCGGCGCGCTGCATCAGGGCGCTCTGGCTGTTGAAGGGCGCCTCGCCCGCGGTGGGGCGCACGCGGCTCCACGCGCCGTCGGGGCCCAGCCGCCAGGCCAGGGCCGTGTCGGCGAGCTGGATGTCGAGCACCGCCTGCAGCTCCCTCTGCAGCACGGGGTCGTCCACCGGCGTGGCCAGCTCCACGCGCTTGTCGAGGTTGCGCACCATCATGTCGGCCGATCCGATCCAGTAGCGGGCCTGCTCGCCGGACGAGAAGGCGAAGATCCTGGCGTGCTCCAGATAGCGGCCCACGATGCTGATGACCCGCACGTTCTCGCTGACCCCTGGCAGGCCCGGGCGCAGGCCGGCGATGCTGCGCAGGATGAGGTCGACCTCCACGCCGGCCTGTGACGCACGGTAGAGCGCGCGGATCACGACGCCGTCCAGCAGACCGTTCATCTTCATCGTGATGTGGCCCGGCACGCCCTCGCGGTGCGCGTCGGTCACACGCTCCACCTCGGCCAGGAAGCCGTCGCGCATGTAGGTGGGGGCCACCAGCACCGCGTTGTAGGCGGGCTGGCGGGCGAAGCCGGTGATGTAGTTGAACAGGTTGGCGACGTCCTCGGCGATGTCCTCACGGCAGGTGAACAGGCCGAGGTCGCTGTAGATGCGCGCCGTCGTGAGGTTGTAGTTGCCCGTCCCGATGTGGACGTAGCGGCGCACCCGCTCGCCCTCGCGCCGCACCACCAGCGCCAGCTTGCCGTGGGTCTTGAGCCCGGCCAGCCCGTACACCACGTGCACGCCGGCACGCTCGAGCTTGCGCACCCACTGGATGTTCTTCTCCTCGTCGAAGCGGGCCTGCACCTCCACCAGGCAGACGGTCTGCTTGCCCTCCTCGGCGGCGCGGATCAGCGCCGGCACGATGGGCGAGTCGCCGCTGGTGCGGTACATGCTCTGCTTGATGGCCAACACGGCGGGATCGGCCACGGCCTGGGTGATGAAGCGCTCGACGCTGGTCTCGAAGTCGTCATAGGGGTGGTGCACCAGCAGGTCGCCCCGGCGGATGGTGGCGAAGATGTCCACGGGCTCGCCCGGCTCGCCCAGTCGCGGCTGGGTGCGGGGGTGCCAGGCCGGGTCGCGCAGCTCGGCCCGCGTGAGCGTGGCCAGCTGCCACAGGCCGGTGAAGTCGAGCGGCCGCCGCACGCGGTAGACGTCGCGGGTGCTCACGCCCAGCGCCTCGGTGAGCTGATCGACGATCTCGTCTGGCGCGCGGTCCTCCACCTCCAGGCGAACCACGTGCCCGAAGCGCCGCCGGCGCACCTGCGCCTCCACGGCGCCCAGCAGGTCGTCGGACTCGTCGCCGATCGAGAAGTCGGCGTCGCGCGTGACGCGGAACTTGGCCGAGGCCACGACCGCCATGCCGGGAAACAGCCGCTCCACCTTGCTCTGGACCACGTCGTCGATCGGCACGAGGGACTCGCCGCCCGCGAGGAAGCGCGGCAGCCGGGGGGGCACCTTGACCCTGGCGAACCGGCTCTCGCCCTCGACGGGGTCGCGCACGATGAGGCCCAGGTTCAGCGACAGCCCCGAGATGTACGGGAACGGCAGACCGGGACCCACCGCCAGCGGGGTCAGCACCGGGAACACCTCGCGCTCGAAGCGCTCGTCGATCTCGGCCCGCTCGGCGCCCTGAAGCTCGTCGTAGCGCGTGATGCGCACGCCGTGCTCGGCGAGCCCGGGGCGAACCTCCCGCCACCAGATCTCGCTCTGCTCGGCCACCAGCTGCTGCACGCGCTCGGCGATGGCGGCCAGCACCTGCTCGCGGGGAAGCTGGTCGGGGGTCGAGGGCACGCGGCCCTCGGCCAGCGCGTCGACCACCGTGGCCACGCGGACCATGAAGAACTCGTCCAGGTTCGACGAGAAGATGGCCAGGAACTTGCAGCGCTCGAGCAGCGGCACGCCGGGCTCGCGAGCCAGGTTGAGCACGCGCGCGTTGAACTCGAGCCAGCTCAGCTCACGGTTGACGTAGAGCGCGGGATCCGAGAGGTCCGCGCGCTCGGTCGCCTGCTCGGTGGTGGCCATCCGCGTAATGATGGCTGGTTTCACCGACCGGCGCGAGCCGTGGTCGCGAAGCGTGGAACGTGGCCGGACGCCGGGGCTCATCTGACGGCCAACGCGCAGGGCGCGCGAATCAACCGGGGTGAAAGAGTGACGGGATGATGCCGCCTCACCCCCACCGTCGCCAGGCTTCCCCCGAGGGTCGACGCTCGAAGGGGGGCATCATCTCGGCAGCCGGGAACCTGGTGAATCGCCGGCCATGGCGGGTAATCGCCGTGGCCGTTGCGTTCCTGGTCGTTGCGGTCGTGGTCGGCGCGCCGCTCAGCGGCCAGCTGAAGCCCGGCGGCTTCCAGGACCCGGGCGCCGAGTTCGTGCAGGTGGACGAGCGCCTGGAGGAGGTCACGGGGGCGTCGTCCGAGGCCAGCGTGATCGCGCTGGTCGAGCCGGGAGCGCCCATCCAGAGCGCCGAGGGACGCGCCGCCGTGACGCGCGTCGCCGACACGCTTGCCGCAGAAGAGACGGTCGGCGGGGTGGTGACCGCGTTCAGCGGCGGCGGGGAGGCGTTCGTCTCCGAGGACGGCGCCTCGAGCTACGTCGTGGCGTCCTTCGGCCCGGTGAGCGACGCCGAGGCCGAGGAGGCGGCGCTTCGCATCGACGAGGCGTTCGAGGGCGACGAGACGGTGACCCTGGGCGGCGTGCAGATCACCTTCGAGCAGGCGGGCTCGACCATCGAGTCCGACCTGCAACGGGCCGAGCTGATCGCCTTCCCGATCATCTTCCTGCTGTCGCTGTGGCTGTTCCGCGGCTTCGTGGCCGCGGCGCTGCCGCTGATGGTGGGCATCACCACCATCCTCGGCGCGTTCCTGGCAATCGGGGCGATCAACCAGCTCACCACGGTGTCGCTGTTCGCCCTGAACCTGATCATCGGGCTGGGGCTCGGGCTGTCGATCGACTACAGCCTGCTGATGATCAACCGCTACCGCGAGGAGCTGGCGGCCAACGGGCCGGGGCGCACCGCGATCATGCGCACGTTCCAGACCGCGGGTCGCAGCGTGCTGTTCAGCGCGATCACGGTCGGCGCGGCCCTGGCCGGCCTGATGATCTTTCCGCAGAACTTCCTCTGGTCCATGGGCATGGGGGGCGTGGTGGTCTCGGTGATCGCCGCGCTGGTGGCGCTGCTGTTGCTTCCTGCCGTGCTCATGGTGCTCGGGGCGCGCGTGAACAGCCTGTCGCCCGCGGCGTGGCGGCGCAGCGTCGAGCGGGCCGACGAGCTCGCCGAATCGGGCTTCTGGTACCGGCTGTCGCGCGCCGTGATGCGCCGGCCCGGCCTGATCGCGGGGGCCACGGCGGCGCTGTTGATCATCGTCGCCCTGCCGGCGCTGCGCCTCAACCCGGCGACGCCGGACGCCAACATCCTGCCCACGTCGGCCAGCGCCCGGCAGGTGAGCGACGCGCTGACGGCCGACTTCCCGCAGCAGACGAGCGAGGCGATCATCGTGACGGTGGACGCCCCGGGCGGGCCGGGGGCCCAGGCGCAGCTGAGCGCCTACGCGGCCGAGTTGGAGCGGCTGGAGGGGGCGGCCGTGGTGCTGCCGCCCCGGAACCTCGGCGACGGGTTGTGGCGCATCGACGTCCTGCCGGCGGGCGAGCGGCTCGACGTCGCGACCAAGGACCTGGTGGAGACCATCCGGGCCTCCGACGCGCCCTACCCGATCCTGGTGGGCGGCCAGACCGCGTCGTTCCTCGACCAGCGCGACAGCCTGGTCGCGCACCTGCCGATCGCCATCCTCATCATCGCCGGCGTCACCATCGTGGCGCTGTTCATGATGACCGGCTCGGTGCTGCTGCCGGCCAAGGCCGTGGTGATGAACCTGCTCACCCTCGCCGCCACCATGGGCCTGTTGGTGCTGATCTTCCAGGATGGGCGCTTCGAGACGCTGCTGAGCTACCAGGCCAGCGGCGCCATCGACCTGACGCAGCCGATCCTGCTCGGGGCGATCGTGTTCGGCCTCAGCACCGACTACGCCGTGTTCCTGCTCTCGCGCATCAAGGAGGCGCGCGACGCGGGGGCGGCCGACGACGAGGCCGTGGCCATCGGCCTGCAGCGCACCGGCCGCATCGTGACCGCGGCGGCCCTGCTGTTCGCGGTGGCGATCGGCGCCTTCGCCACCTCCGAGATCACCCTGATCAAGGAGTTGGGCGTGGGCACGGCGCTGGCCGTGCTGATCGACGCCTCGATCATCCGGGCGCTGCTGGTGCCATCGCTGATGGCCCTGGCGGGTCGCTGGAACTGGTGGGCCCCCGGGCCGTTGCGGCGGTTCCACAACCGCTTCGGCGTCAGCGAGGGGGAGGCGGCCACGAGCTGACCCCGGCCGCGCTCAGGCTCAGGCCGGGGCCGGTGGGCGCTGCAGGTCGGGCTCGACGTAGATCATCTCGGCGATCGGCAGCGGCGCGCGAACCCGCGTCTCGGCCCCGTCCACCGCCTCGGCAAGCTGGGACACCGACAGGCCCGGGTCGAACTCCACCTTGGCCCCCACCAGGAGCGTGTCCGGGCCCATGTGCTGGGTGCGCGTGTGGATCACCCGCCGCACGGTCGGCTCGGCCTCGAGCGCGGCGCGGATCGCGGCCTCGTCGTCGGGGCCGGCAGACTCGCCGATGAGCAGGCTCTTTATCTCGATCGTCAGCACGAGCGCGATGCACACCAGCAGGACCCCGATGGCCACGCTGGCCAGCCCGTCGAAGATCGGCTCGCCGGTGAGGACCGCCAGCAGCACGCCGGCCATCGCGATGAACAGGCCCACCAGCGCGCTGAGGTCCTCGAGCAGCACCACCGGAAGCTCCGGGCTCTTGCTGCGCCGCACGAACGCGAGCCAGGAGGCGCGTCCGCGCACCCGGTTGGCCTCGCGTGCCGCGGTGAGGAGCGAGCCGGTCTCGAGCACGATCGCCACGGCGAGGATGCCGATCGCCCAACCCGGGGGCGTGATGTCGTGCGGATCGGAAAAGCTTCTTGACGCCCTCGTAGATCGCGAACAGGCCGCCGACCGAGAACAGCACCATCGCGACCACGAAGGCCCAGAAGTAGCGCTCGCTCCCGTAGCCGGAGGGATGCTTGGCGGTCGGCGCGCGCTCCGCCCGGCGGGCGCCGAGCACGAGAAGGCCCTGGTTGCTCGTGTCGGCGACCGAGTGCGCCCCCTCTGCGAGCATCGCCGAGAGCCGGTGATGGCGAAGCCCGCGAACTTGGCGA
>JAUVPZ010000183.1 GCA_030598395.1 Miltoncostaeaceae bacterium
GGCGCGACCCCCTTGGGCGGCGGGGGTTTCTCCCGCCCCACCCCCCCCCCCGGCGCCCCCGCCCCGCCCCCCCGCGACCGGTACGCGGCCGCGGTCGGCGACGCGGGCCACGGCGACATCACCACCGAGATCGTCGAGGCTGGGCCCTTCTACTACGCCGAGCCCTACCACCAGCAGTACCTGGCCAAGGTGCCGAACGGCTACTGCGGCCTCGGGGGAACCGGCGTGTCGTGCCCGATCGGCACAGCCGTCAGCGGAGAGCCCGCGCCCTGAGGTAGTACCCCGACGGCCACAAGCGCGCGTTGGCCACCGAGTTCGGCGCGCCGACCAGCGCCGTGGGCGACGAGGCCCAGGACCGCATCCTGCGCGAGGCCCGGGAGGAGTGGAGCGCCCGGCCCTGGGCGGGGCGCCTGGCCGAAGCGAGCCCCTCGGACCTCGCCCCGGCCATCCGGCGCGTCACGCGGCCTCCCCGACCTCCTCGCGCAGGTCGTCGGGGAGCTGGGCCTCGTCGGCGCAGCGGCGCAGCAGCGGCCGCAGCCGGCGGACCTCCGCGATCAGCGCCGGGAGGTCCTCCTCCACGAGGTGCCGATGTGCCTCGAGCTCGTGGGGGTGACCCCAGGCATCGATGCCAGGGTCGACGTCGACCCTGGACAGGATCTGGTCGACGGGCGGCGAGATCACGAGCCGGGACTCGACAGCATCGAGCACGTTACGAACCATCACAGCACCTCCTTCGGGTCGATCGGGCCATGGGGCCCGAATGCAGTTCGAAGAGGGTGTAGCGAGTCCTGCGCACGGCGTCGAGGGCGCCGGTGCGCTGCTGACCTCACCTTTACGAGACCACTACATGCAGGTCACGCGACCGCAACACGCGAGGCGTCAGCCGGGCCCGTCCGCGCCGTCGCCCAACATCGCGCGCACCACCTCCTGGGCGGCCGCCTCGGGCAGCGCCCGGCCGGCGGCCACCTCACGCTCCAGCTCCGCTGCCCGCAGCGCCACGGGCGCCGCGGCGAGCGCCGCCTCCACCAGGCCCTCGCGCACCTCGGCCCACATCCACTCCCGCGACTGCTCGGCGCGGTGCCGCGCCAGCTCGCCCGACTCGCGCAGGTTCGCGTGCCGGCGCTCCACGGCCTCCCACGCCTCGTCGAGGCCCTCGCCCGCCAGCGCCGAACAGGTCAGCACCGGCACGCCGTCGCCGTGGCCCAGCAGGCCCGCGGCCGCCGCGTAGTCGCCGCGGGTGCGCTCGGCCAGCCGGCGCAGCTCCCCGTCGGCCTTGGTGACGGCGATGACGTCGGCCAGCTCGAGCAGGCCCCGCTTGATGCCCTGGAGATCGTCGCCGGCGCCGGGGTTGACAAGAAGCACCGCCACGTCCACTGTTCGCGCCACCGCGGTCTCCGACTGACCCACCCCCACCGTCTCGACCAGCACGACGTCGGCGCCCCAGGCCTCCACGAGGATCACCGCGTCGCGCGTGCGCCGGGCCAGCCCGCCGCCGACCTGGCCGGAGGGGCTCGGGCGGATGAAGACCCGCTCCTGTCTGGCCAGCTCACTCATGCGGGTCTTGTCGCCCAGCACCGATCCGCCGCTGACCAC
>JAUVPZ010000148.1 GCA_030598395.1 Miltoncostaeaceae bacterium
GGGCCGCGGATCTCGGGGCTGAAGGCGATGCGGCGCTCGGTGGTCGTTTGGGTGCCGCCGCCCGGCTGCTCGTAGCGCGTGGCGGCGGGCAGCAGCACGACCGCCCCGCCGGGGGGAGGGTCGATCAGCATCTGGCTCGAGACGACGATGTCCTGATGCACGCGCACCGGCACGCGCGCCAGGCGTTCGGCGACAAGCCGCGGGTCGGGCAGCACGTCGAGGAAGTTGCCGCCGCTCGCGTAGAGCACGTCGAGCTCGCCGCGTCCCGCGGCCTCGATCATCTCCTCGGCGGTGAGCCCGCGCGCCTCGGGGACGGGGAACCCGTACTGCTCCGAGAGCGCCGCGGCCGATTCCCGGCCGATCGCCACGTTGCCGGGGAAGGCGGTGGCGTAGGCACCCATCTCCGCGCCGCCCTGCACGCCGGAGTGGCCCCGGATCGGCATCAGCCCGGCGCCCGGCCGCCCCACGTTGCCGCGGGCGAGGGCGACGTTGAGCAGCGCGCGGACGTTGTCGGAGCCGGACGCGTGCTGGGTGATGCCCATCGACCAGACGAACACGGCGGACTCGGATGCGCGGTACAGCTCGGCGAACCGGCGCAGACCCGGCACGCCGACGCCGCTCATCGCCCCCAGCTCGGCCAGCGTGTGACGGGAGCACTCCTCGCGGACCGCCTCGAAGCCGGCCGCATGCTCCGCGACGAATCGCTCGTCGACGCCGCCCTCCTCGATGAGCAGCTTCAGCACGCCGGTCGCGAAGGCCGTGTCGCCGCCGCCGTGGACCTGGAAGAAGGCGTCGGTCATGCGGGTGCCGAAGACGGCGCTCTGGGCGTTCGACGGCACCCAGTAGCGCTCCAGCCCCGGCTCGCGGTGCGGGTTCACGACCGCGACCCTCGTTCCGTCCCTCCGGGCGAGGTACAGGTACTTCATCATCACGGGCTGGGCGTTGGCGACGTTCGCTCCCCAGAGCACGACGAGGTCCGTCTCCATCAGGTCGCGGTAGGAGATGGTCGTCGCGATCGCCCCGACGGCCTGCTTCAGGGCGCCCGTCGAGGGCGCATGGCAGACCCGGGCGGCGTTGTCGACGTTGTTGGTGCCGAGGAAGCGCGCCACCTTCTGGGCGACGTAGTAGACCTCGTTGGTGATCCCCCGCGACGTGAGGTAGAAGGCGACCCGGCCCGGGTCGGCGGAGCGGATCGCGCCGGCGACGAGATCGAGCGCCGCGTCCCAGCCGGCGGGGGTGAAGCCGGGCTCACCGTGGCGGCGGATCATGGCGTGCCCGAGCCGCCCGAGGGCGCGCAGCTCGCGTCCCGAGAGCCGCCGGAGCGCCTCGACGTCCGCGAGCACCCCCGGGTCGGCGGCGTCCATCGTGTTGGTCGACAGGAGCGACAGCCGCGTGGTGCACAGGTGAACGCCGTCGATGGTCCAGTCGTGCAGTCCGGCGACCCCGAGAGCGCAGCCGTCGCAGACGCCCTGGCGGACGATGCGGGCGGCGTACGGCAGCCGGCGGCGGTTGGCCCAGATCGCCCGCAGGACCTCCCCGTAGTGGTGGGGCTTGGTCTCGCCGATACCGTTCGGGCGCCAGCCCGCCCACAGATCGCGCCGCCGGGGGCGCACCCTCGCCATCAGGCGATCACCCGCTCCGGGTGGGCGTAGATGTTGAACCCACCCCGGCGCAGGAAGCCCACGGCGGTGACGCCCAGGGCCCGCGCCGCCTGGACCGCCAGGCTGGACGGCGCGGACAGCGCGCAGACGATCGGCACCCTTGCGACGGCCGCCTTCTGGACGATCTCGAACGACAGCCGGCCCGAGATCAGCAGTATTCCCCCGCCCCCGTCGGCATCGTCGAGCGCGAACGCGCCGACCACCTTGTCGACGGCGTTGTGGCGGCCCACGTCCTCGCGCAGGAGGAGCAGGCGGCCGCTCGTGTCGAACAGGGCGGCGGCATGGAGGCCCCCGGTGCGCTCGAAGATCCGCTGGCCCGCGCGCAGCGCGCCGGGCAGCTCCAGCAGGGTCTCGGGGTCCGCCGTGGCATCGTCGACGACCCGCGGGCAGCGGACGGCCACGGCCTCGAGGGCGGCCTTGCCGCAAATGCCGCAGCTCGAGCTGGTGAAGAAGTTGCGCTCGGCGGCACCGAGGTCGAAGGGCGTCCGGCTGCGGACGGTCACCACGTTGTAGCGCTGGGCGTCCGGCTCCTCGCAATAGGCGACCGCGGCCACGCCGCCGGGCGCCAGCAGCCCCTCGGTCACGAGGAAGCCCACGGCCAGCTCGAAGTCGTGGCCGGGGGTGCGCATCGTCACGGCGACGCGGACCGGCTCCTGCCCGGGCCCGGCGGCGCGGATCTCCAGGGGCTCCTCCGCGGCGAGGCCGTCCGAGCGCTCCCGCGCCCGGCCGTCGCGGACGGCGATCACCCGGGCCCGCTCGACACGGCTGCGGCCGGCTGCAGTTGCCATTCCGGCATGCTAGTGCCCCGCGGGGAACCGTTCACCGCGTCCTCCGGGCCGGCCGCAGCCCGCTGTCTAGTAGCGTTGGGCTCGCCGCACCGAGTGACCCTGTCGATGCGTCGCCGCGGCGCACCCGATGAAGGAGGGGACGTGCCTTCGGATCAGATCGACGAGATGGGGCCCATCGACATCGTCGTGATCGGCTTTCCGCCCGACGCGCCGATGACCGGAGAGGCGGTGCCGCTGCTGATGGAGCTCGTCGAGCGCGGCACGATCCGGGTGCTCGACGTCCTGTTCGTGATCAAGGAGGCCGACGGCAGCTTCACCGGCTTCGAGGCCCAGGGTCTGAGCGCCGATCGCGTCGGCGACTTCGCGGTCTTCGAGGGGGCCTCGAGCGGCCTGCTCGGTGACGAGGACGCCGCGGCGGCCGCCGAGGTGATCGAGCCGGGCTCGGCCGCCGTCGTGCTCGTCTACGAGAACACGTGGGCCGCGCCGTTCGCGGCGGCCGTCCGCAGGAACGGCGGCGAAGTGCTGGCCGCCGAGCGCATTCCGGCCCAGGAGTTCCTCGCGGCCCTCGACGTCGCCGATTCCACCACCTAGGGAGCGAGTCCACGATGCCACGACTGCTCAGAACCGTCGGCCGCACCGCGGTCATCGCCGGCACCGCCGGCGCCGTCTCCGGTCGCGTCCAGCGGCGCCAGCAGGGACGCTGGGCCGAGCAGGAGGCCGAGCAGGACGCCCAACAGCAGGAGGCCGCCCCGCCACCGGACCCCGCGCCCTCGGCCGAGGTCGACAAGCTGAGCGAGCTGGCCAAGCTGCACCGCCA
>JAUVPZ010000076.1 GCA_030598395.1 Miltoncostaeaceae bacterium
AGCGCCGGCGTACGACTGGAGCCCACGATGCCGACCGTCTACACCACCGGATCCTGGAGACCGTTCTCCGGCCAGGAAGAGCCGTTCCTGGAGCGATGGACCGAGTTCGCCGCATGGGCGAGCGGGTTCCCCGGCGCCGGGCGAGCGGTGCTGGCCCGAGACGTTCGCGACACGGCTCGCTTCGTCAGCTTCATCGGCTGGGACACGATGCAGGCGATGAGCGAGTGGAAGGCGTCGCCCGAGTTCAAGGAGCGCATGGGTCGCGTGCAGCAGCACATCGACAAGTTCGCGCCCACCGAGATCGACGTCGTCGCCGAGTGCGAGGACGGCCGTGCGCTGTGACCCCTCGTGACGCGGCCCTGACATGACGCGAACCCTGATCCTCGGTGCGGGCTTCGGAGGCCTCGCCACCGCCACGAACCTCCGGGAGGCGCTCGCCGACGATCACGAGATCGTGCTGGTGGACAGGGCCGAGCGGTTCTCCATGGGCCTTCGCAAGCTCTGGGAGCTGGTCGGTCACTCCACCATCGCGGAGGGAAGTCGCTCCCGCGAGGCCCTTGCCGCGCCGGACATCCGGGTCGTCCGCGACGAGATCACGGCGATCGATCCGGGCGCACGATCGGCTCGGATCGGCGATGGCGCGATCGAGGCCGACCACGTGGTCGTCGCGCTGGGCGCCGTCTCCCGCCCCGATCTGGTCGACGGGCTGGCCGAGAACGGACACGACGTCTGGTCGGTGGCCGGCGTCCCGCGCGCCGCCGAGGCGCTTCGGGGCTTTCAGGGAGGACGGATCGTCGTCCTCATCGCCGGGGCTCCGTACCCCTGCCCGCCGGCGCCCTACGAGTGCGCCTTTCATCTCCACGAGCACCTCACCGCCCGGGGGCTGCGATCGAGCAGCGAGATCGAGGTCGCCACCGTGCAACCGATGCTCATGCCCAACGCGGGCAAGGACGGCTCCGAGTGGATGGGCGCGCAGCTCGCCGAGCGCGGGATCGGGTTCCGGACCGGGAAGGTGGTCGAGCGCGTGGAGCCCGGGCAGATCGTGTTCCAGGACGGCGCGCTGGCGTTCGATCTGTTGATCGCCGTCCCTCCGCACCGGGCCCCCGACGTCGTTGTGGCGGCCGGGCTGACCAACAAGGCCGGCTGGATTCCCGTCGACGAGGGGACCCTCCAGACCGAGCACCCGCGGGTCTTCGCGATCGGCGACGTGACGCAGATCGTGCTCGCCAACGGTCTGCCGCTTCCGAAGGCCGGCGTCATGGCCGAGCAGGAGGGCGCGCACGTGGCCGCCGCGATCGCGGCCGAGGTCAGCGGCACCAGGGACGCACCGCCCTTCGACGGCGCCGGCTACTGCTTCATCGAGATGGGGACCGACAGCGCCGCCGTGTTCCGCGGCGACTTCTACGCGGAGCCCGTTCCGAGGCTGACCATCGACGCCGCCTCACCCGCGCACGCCGAGGAGAAACGGGCGTTCGAGGCCGAGCGGCTGGCGCGCTGGTTTCGGGCGTGACCGGGGATCAGGCGGCCCGAAGCGGGGCCTCTGGCTGGTAGGCGCAGCTCGGGTCGGAGGCCAGGTGGTCCCCGCTCGCCGCGTATGCGCGGGCGCGGCTGCCGCCGCAGACATCGCGGAACTCGCAACGGCCGCACTTGCCGCCCAGCGCCTGCGGGTCGCGCAGCTCGCGGAACAGGGGCGAGTGCCGGTAGATGTCCACGGGATCCTGCTCGCGCACGTTCCCCGCGCGTATCGGCAGGAAGCCGGACGGCATCACGTCGCCGCGATGGGAGATGAACATGAAGCCGCGGCCGTCGTTGACGCCCTTGCCTGGGCGGTTGAGCCCGTCGGCGAAGCGAAAGCCGGCCCCGGCCAGCCTTCCGGAGCGCTGGAGCGCGATCCGCCGGTAGTGGGGCGCGGCCGTGGCCTTGACGTCGTAGGGCGCGTGTCGCGACAGGTCGAGCATCCAGTTGAGCACGCGCTCGTGCTCGATGGCCGACAGCATCGTCAGCTGCCTGCCGCGGCCGGTGGGGACCAGAAAGAAGACCGACCACTGCACGATGCCCCAGTCCGCCAGCAGCGGCACCATCGGCTCCAGCTCGTCGACGTTCTCCGAGCAGACGGCGGTGTTGACCTGCAGCGGAAGGCCCTCCGCGCGCGCCGCGTCCATCCCCTCCAGCGTGCGCTGGAACGATCCCTCAAAGCCGCGGAAGCGATCGTGCGGCGGGCCGCTGGCCGCATCGACGCTGAACGCCACCCGTCGCACCCCCGCCTGGCGCGCCTGGCGCATGCGCTCGCGGGTCGCCAGCGCCGTGGCGGTGGGCGTGAGCGACACGCGCAGGCCGCGCCGGTCGGCGTGGCGCGCGAGCGCGAACAGGTCGCGACGCATCAGGGGGTCGCCACCGGTGAGCACCAGGATCGGGCGCGTGCCGAAGCCGGCGAGCCGGTCGATCAGCCGTACGGCCTCCTTGGTGCCGAGCTCGAGCGGGTCGCGGCGCGGCTGCGCGTCGGCGCGGCAGTGCAGGCAGGCGTAGGCGCAGGCCCTGGTGACCTCCCAGGCGATGGTGAACGGAGCCGCCTCGAAGTCGAGTTGCTCGAGCCAGCGGTCGCGCTCGGCGCGGTGGTCGCCTGGAACCAGTCGGAGCCGGTTCACGCGGCGATCTCCTCGTCGGTCAGGTAGCAGGCCGGGTCGGGCGCGGTGGGGTCGCCGGTGGCGCTCTCGGCGCGCACGCGTAGGCCGCCGTTGCAGAGCTCGAAGAACCGGCATCCCTCACAGCGCCCCCGGACCGGCCGCGGTCGCTGCCGGTAGGGGCGAAGGGCGGGGTTCCGGTCGGTCCAGACCTCGCCGAAGCGCTGCTCGCGGACATCGCCCACGGTCCGGTGCCACGAGAACTGGTCGGGGTGCACGCGGCCCTGGGGATCCACGCAGGCGATCGCGATGCCGGACTGGTTGCCTCCGTTCCAGCGCAGCAGCTGCTCGACCTCGGCCTCGCGCTCGGGCTCGGTGCGGCGGACGCGCATCAGCAACAGCACGTTGTCGACAGGGTTGTCGACGGTGAGCACCTCCATGCGCACGCCCCGGCGCACCTGCTCCTGGACACGGTCGAAGATCTCCTCCACGACCTCCCGCGTCTCGGCCGGCTCGAGGTCGTGCCGGCGCAGACGCTCGCCGCGGCCGGCGTAGGCCAGGTGGTACACGCAGAGGCGGTCGACGCGCTCGCGCTCGGCCAGCTCGAAGATGGCCCCGAGATCCCCCCGGTTGAGCGCGCTGACGGTGAAGCGGACGCCGGTGCGAAGGCCCGCGCGCTGCGCCGCGCGGATGCCGTCCAGGGCGCCCTCGAACGCCCCCCGCTTGCCGCGTAGCTTGTCGTGCCGTCGGGCGAGGCCGTCGATGCTCACCCCCACGTAGGAGAAGCCGGCCTCGGCCGCCCGGTCGGCGACCTCGTCGTCCAGCAGGGTGCCGTTGCTGGAGAGCACCGTGCGCATGCCCAGCTCCCGCGCGGCGTGGGCCAGCTCGAACAGGTCGGGGCGCACCAACGGCTCGCCTCCGGAGAAGAGCACGGTGGGAACGCCGAACTCGGCCAGGTCGCCCAGCAGGCGCAGCCCCTGCTCGGTGGTCAGCTCATCCGGGTAGCGCCGGTCGCGCGAGTCCGAGTAGCAGTGGGCGCAGTGCAGGTTGCAGCGCTGGGTGACGTTCCAGACGACGACCGGCTTCTTCTCGCGCGCGTAGTGCAGCAGGTGAGCGGGCGTCGCGGTGCCGGCGCGCCCGTAGCGAAGCGCGTCCTGCGGGGCCACGGTCCCGGCAAGAAGGCGGGTCACGCTCAGCATGTGTCTCCGGCACCGACGCTGGCGGGCATGGACCAGATGCTGGGCACCCGCGCCCGGAATGGCATCCGTGATTCCCCGCAACCGGGGGCAGCGCGGCGCGCGTTAGGCTCTCCCGGTCGGCGGCGAGGGGCGGCGGTGCTTCAGACGCTGGTGTTCATCCACGTGGTGGCCGCGGCGATCCTCGTGGGCGGCGGCGCCCTCGTGCTGATGCTGGGCGTGCGCGCGCTGGCCACGGCCGACCCCGCCCGGGCCGAGGCGCGGGCCCGCGAGCTTGCGGCGGCGGGCAGGTTCGCCGGGCCGCGGCTGTTCGCGCCGTCGGCGGTGGTGCTGATCGCCTTCGGGGCGTGGGCGGCCGCCGACGCCGGTCTCGACTACGCCGACAACGCCTGGCTTCTGATCGGTGTCGCGGTCTGGGCGATCGCCGCGCTGGTGGCCGGTCCGCTGCATGCGCGCAACGGCAGGGCCCTGCTGTCGGCCCTGGACGCCGACGGTTGGAACGCCGCGAGGCCGGTCCTTGCACGCGACACCGCACTCGGGGCCGTCGAGGTGGCGCTGGTGATCTTCGCCGTCTGGGCCATGGTGGCCAAGCCGTAGGCTCATGGCGGCCGTGACGGGGCCGTCCATCGGCGGCCAACCACCCATCACCCGTGTAAACGACCTACCGGGTCACTACAACTAGCTAGAGGGGTTGCGAGGAGGCGGCCGACAGCGCCCGCTGCCGCTCGGCGACCGGCTCGAGTAGGGCCGGGGTTTCGACGGTGGGCTCGATGTCGCTCGGGGGCGCCGGGGCGATGGTCGGCGGCCGCCAGCGGCGCAGGCGGTTGGCGTTGCCCACCACCGACAGGCTGGACAGCGCCATGGCCGCCGCGGCGATCATCGGGCTGAGCTGCAGGCCCAGCACCGGGTAGAGCACGCCGGCGGCGATCGGGATGCCCACCGCGTTGTAGACGAAGGCCAGGAACAGGTTCTGGCGGATGTTGCGCATGGTGGCGCGGCTGAGGTCGATGGCCGTGACCGCGCCCGCGAGGCCGCCCGACATCAGCGTGATGTCGGACGCCTCGATGGCCACGTCGGTGCCGGTGCCGACCGCCATGCCCACGTCGGCCTGGGCCAGGGCCGGCGCGTCGTTGATGCCGTCGCCCACCATGGCCACGCGCTTGTGCTCGGCCTGCAGCCGGCCCACCTCGCTGACCTTGTCGGCCGGCAGCACCTCGGCCACGGCCCGGGCGATGCCGGCCTGGCGTGCCATGGCGCCGGCCGCGCGGGCGTCGTCGCCGGTGAGCATGATCGGCTCGACCCCCTGGTCGCGCAGGGCGGCGACGGCGTCGCGCGAGTCGTCCTTGAGGGTGTCGGCCACCGCCAGCACGCCGGCGGGTGTGCCGTCCACCGCCACCAGCATCGGCGTCTTGCCGTCGGCGGCCAGTCGGTCGCGGTCGGGCGCAAGCGGGGAGGTGTCGACGCCCGCATCCGCGAGCAGCTTCGGGCTGCCCACCAGGACCCGTCGTCGTTCCACGGTGGCCTCGACGCCCTTGCCGGTGACCGAGTCGAAGGCCTCGGCGTCAGGCGGGTGGTGTCCCTGTGCCACCGCCCCCTCCACCACGGCCGCCGCCAGCGGATGCTCCGACGGGCGCTCGGCGGCCGCGGCCAGGCGCAGCAGCTCGCCGGCGTCGCGGTCGTCCAGGGGCACCACGTCGGTGAGCGCGGGCTCGCCGCGGGTGAGCGTGCCGGTCTTGTCGAGCACGGCGGTGTCGATGCCGCCGGCGGTCTCGAGCGCCTCGGCCGAGCGGATGAGGATGCCGCGCTGGGCGCCCTTGCCGGTGCCCACCATGATGGCCAGCGGGGTGGCCAGGCCCAGCGCGCAGGGGCAGGCGACGATGAGCACCGACACCGTGGCCACCAGGGCCTGGGTGAGCTGCGGGTCGGGGCCGACGGTGAACCACACGGTGAACGTCGCGATGGCGATGAACAGCACCGCCGGCACGAAGTAGGAGGCCACCAGGTCGGCCACGCGCTGGATGGGCGCCTTGGAGCCCTGGGCCTGCTCGACCAGGCGAATGATCTGGGCCAGCGTGCTGTCGGCGCCCACCCTGCCGGCGCGGGCCCGGAAGGCGCCGGTCTGGTTGATGGTGGCGCCCACCACCGGGTCGCCCGCCTCCTTGGTGACCGGAAGCGGCTCGCCGGTGACCATCGACTCGTCCACCGCCGAGCGGCCCTCCACCACCACGCCGTCCACCGGCACCTTCTCGCCGGGGCGCACCAGCACCACGTCGCCGGGGGCCACCTGCTCGATGGGCACCTCCTCCTCCCGGCCGCCGTCGCGCACCACGGTGGCGGTGCGCGCCTGCAGGCCGATGAGCTGGCGGATGGCCTCGCCGGTGCCCGACCTGGCCCGCGCCTCGAACAGCCGTCCCAGCAGGATGAGGGTGATGATCGCCCCCACCGCCTCGAAGTAGACGTCGCGCAGGTTGGCCGGCAGCAGGCCCGGCGCTGCCGTCACCACCAGGCTGTAGCCGTAGGCGGCGCTGGTGCCGATGGTGATCAGCGTGTTCATGTCGGCGGAGCGGCGGCGCAGCGTGCGCCAGCCCGCGACGTGCACCGGCCAGCCCGAGAAGAACATCACCGGCGTGATGAGCGCCAGCTGCACCCAGTGGTTGAGCAGGACGTCCCAGTGCAGGCCGGCGAAGTGCTCGGCCATCACCGCCACCAGCACCGGCAGGGTGAACACCGCGCCCACCAGGACGCGGCGCCTGAGGTCGGCGATCTCGGCCACGCGCTCGGCGGCCTCGGCGTCCTCGGCGTCGGGCCCGGGCACCTCGTCCGCCCGCTCGTGCAACCGGTAGCCGGCCTCCGCCGAGGCGTCCTTGATGTCGGCTGGGCCCACCCGTCGGGGGTCGAAGGCCACCGACGCGCGGCGGGTGGCCACGTTGACCGTGGCCTCGTCCACGCCGTCCAGCGCACACACCGCCGACTCGATGTTCGACGCGCAGCCGGCGCAGTGCATGTCGCCGGCGGCCACCCGGAACTCGGCGCGGACCTGCTGGGGCGGCCGGTCGGAGGCGGCCTCCGGGCCGGCGGGCGCACCGCCGTTGCTGGAGGCCGACACCACCAGCGTGCCGCGCACCATGGACATGCCGCAGACGAACCCGAACCTGCCCGCCTCCGTGGGCGTGAACTCGAGGGTGGTGGTCGTAAAGGCCGGCAGCGAGCGCGAGAGGCCCAGGTCGGGCACCAGCACCTGCGCGGTGCAGTCACCACTCTCCTGGCGGTCGAACACCAGCCGCGTCGGCACGCCCTGGCGCAGGTGGATCAGGTCGGGCGAGTAGCCGCCCTTGACGGTGATCCGCACCTCCTGCACGCCGCCGTCCATGCGCGCGCCCTCAGCCCGTCGCGGGCCGAAGAACCACCACCAGAGCGCGGCGGCCAGGGCGACCGCGCCGGCGATGACGGCGATGTCAGCGGCGTCCATGGGATGCGGCGCGTCGGGTCACCGCTTCTGACGATACTCCGGGTGTCACCCCTCCCGGGCCGCGGCGATCACTCCACGGTGATGACCCGGCAGCCGGCGTGGCTCTGCACCTCGGCGGCCACGTCGGCGCCGAACAGGCGGCCCAGCAGGCTGTGGTGGCTGGAGCCCACCACGATCACGTCGGCGCCGCGTGTCCGGGCGGCGTCCACGATCATCTGGCCCGGCTCGCCCGGCGTCCAGAAGAAGTCGGCGCGCGCCCCCGCCGCGTGCAGCCGGTGCTCGGCCTCGGCCATGATGGCCATGATCTCCGGCGGCTCCTCGTAGGGACCACGGTCCGCGGGGCCGTCGCCCGGCGCGCCGTAGGCGCGGGGGGCCTGCGGGTCGAGCGGCATCTCGAAGACCACCAGCACGATGATGTGGCCGTGCGTGCGGGCGGCCTCCTCGACCGCGCGGTCGAGCGCGCGGCGCGAAGGCCCGGAGTCGTCGTAGGCCAGCAGGATCGTCGACACCGCGCCGAAGCTTGGCAGACGGAGGGCCCTACGGCCGC
>JAUVPZ010000121.1 GCA_030598395.1 Miltoncostaeaceae bacterium
CGGGGGGTCGACTACATCACCTTCATCGCGCCGGGCGTCGCGGCCAGCACGGTGATGTTCGGGGCCGTGCTCGAGACGACCTACAACGCGTTCGTGCGCATCCACGTGCGACGGGTGGTCGAGGCGGTGGTGTCCACCCCGCTGGGCGTGCGCGACGTGGTGGCGGGCGAGTACCTCTGGGCCGCCACCCGGGGCACGGTCTACGGCACGGTGTTCCTGGCGGTGATGGCGGTCTTCGGCCTGGTCCACTCGCCGGCTGCGCTCCTTCTGCCCCTGGTGTTCGTGGTCGGCGGCCTCACGTTCGCCGTGATGGGGATGACCTACACCGCGTTCGTCTCGAACATCGAGCACTACAACATCTTCTTCACGGGCATCCTCACCCCGATGTTCCTCTTCGGCGGGGTCTTCTTCCCCTTCGACGCGCTGCCCACGTGGGCCCAGGTGGTGGGGTGGCTGCTGCCGCTGTCGCACCTTGTGGCGGCCACGCGACAGCTCACGCTGGGCGACGCCGGGTGGGTGACCCTGGCGCACGTTGGCGCGCTGGTCGCCATGCTGCTGGTGCTGTTCCCGATCCCCGCCCGCCGCCTGGACCGCTCGCTGCGCCGCTAGGCCTCCAGCTGTGGTCGCAGCAGGCTCTCACGCGGCCCGAGAGGTCGGCGCTCTGGTTTCCTAACGGGTTGCCCGCACCGGCTTCACGAGCCGGCCACGATCCGCGCCACGCCGATGGCCTCGGCGGCGCTCCGGACGGCCTCGGCCACCACCGGCACCAGGCGCGGGTGGAACACCGAGGGCACGATGGCATCGGCTGCCAGGGCACCGTCCTCGTGCACCAGCGCCGCGATGGCGTCGGCCGCCGCCAGCAGCATGGATGCCTCGACCCGCTCGGCGCGGCAGTCCAGCAGCCCGCGCCAGATGCCCGGGAAGGTCAGCGCCGAGTTGATCTGGTTGGGGATGTCCGGCCTGCCGGTGGCGTAGGCCAGCGTCACCCCGCGCGCCTCGGACGGGGCCAGCTCGGGCTCGGGCATCGCCAGCGCCAGCACCACCGGGTCGGGTGCCATCTGGCGCACGTCGTCGGCGGTGAGGAGCCCGGGGACCGACAGGCCGACGAAGGCATCCGCGCCCTCGATCATCGCCCGCGGGTCGCCGGAGCGCCGCTCGGGGTTCGTGTGACGGGCCACCCACTCCAGCTCGCCCCCCAGCCCTGGCCGGCCGGCGTGCACGGCGCCCTGGCTGTCGCAGGCGATCACCGTGCCGGCGCCCGCGGCCACCAGCAGCCGGACGGCCGCCATCCCCCCGGGACCGAGGCCCGCCACGACCACCGTGGCCCCCTGGAGCGTCTTGCCGGCCAGGGCCAGACCGTTGCGCAGGGCGGCCAGCAGCGCGACGGCGGTGCCGCCCTGGTCGTCCGAGAACACCGGGATGTCGAGCCGGCGCGTCAGCTGGCGGCGCACCTCGAAGCACCGGGGGGCCGCGATGTCGGTGAGCTGGACGCCGCCGAACACCGAGCCGATCCTCTCGACGACGTTCACGATCGCCTCGGGCTCGCGCACCGTCAGCGGAAGCGGGAACGCGTCGACGCCGGCCATCTCGCGCAGGAACATGCACTTCGCCTCCAGCGCCGGCAGGGCGGCCTCGGCGCCGAGGTCGCCCTCGCCGACCACCGAGCTGCCGTCGCTCACGACCATCACGCTGTTGCCCTTGATGGTGTAGTCCCACGCGGCCTCGGGCTCGTCGTGGATGGCCATGCACACACGCGCGACGCCGGGGGTGTAGGCCATCGAGAGGTCGTCGCGGGTGGCTACCGGCGCCCGGTTGCGCATGCCCATCTTGCCGTTCATGTGCGAGAGGAAGATGCGGTCGCTGACCCACTCCACCTGGACGCCGTCGAGCTCGTCCAGCGCGCCCTGGAGCGCGGCGGCGCCGCCCTCGTCAGAGGCGTAGACGGTGATGTCGCGCACCGTCGCGTCACGTCCGCTGCGCACCAGGTCGACCCCGCCCACCTCGCCGCCGGCGTCGCCGAGCGCGGCCATGACGCGGCCGAGCATGCCCACCTGTGCGGGGATGCTGGCGCGGATCGTGACGCTGTGGCTGCCCTGAGGCACGACCCGGCCTCTCCCTCCGCTCGCGAGCCCGAAGAAGCGTAGCGGAGCGGAACCGCCGGCCTCGAACGCCTCCTCAGGCGCAGGCGCCGGGCGCTCGCCGGCCGGCGGCCCAGGCGATGGCGGCGTCGAGCTGCTCGCGGAATCGCCCGCTGCGCCACGTTCGCGGGAAGTGGCCCAGCGCGTTGTAGTAGACGCGGCCGCGCCCGAAGCGCTTGCACCAGGCGATGGGCAGGAACTCCCCCGGCGCTGCGCCCGGGACCGTGGCGGGGTCGAGTCGCAGCAGCACCCGCGCCCCGTCTCGCCGTGGGTCGGACCGGAAGCGGTAGAGCTCCTCGCTGATGCGATGGCGCCGCGGCAGACGCGCGGTCGCCGGATGGCGCCGCCCGCTCCTCACCAGCGTCCCCGTCGTGTACGGGTGGTCGCGGAAGTACGCCCCGACCATGCGACCGTAGGCCGGAAACCCGTAGAGGGTGTCGGTCGCCGAGTGGACGCCCACGAAGCCCCCGCCGCCGTGCACGAAGCCGACCAGCGCGCGCCGTTGGGCGCCGCTGCCCAGCTCGCCGCTGGTGAGCGCGAACACGACGACCTCGTAGGCTCTCAGCCGGCGCGGGGTGAGGTGACCCAGCCCGGGCCGGTCGACGACGTCGTAGGCGCGACTGCGGGCACCGAGGCGGCGCAGGGTGGCTCGTGCGTCTCCGATCGAGCTATGACGGAACCCCGCCGTCTCGGTGACGATCAGCGCGCGGGCCTGGGGTTGTGCGCCCTCCGCACCGGCGGGCACCGCCAGCGCCGGGGCGGCGCCGAACGCCACGACCCCGAGCAGGCCCCTCATGATCACGTGCGCCGGGTGCTCAGAGACGGTCGCGATCGCCCGCGAGCTGCCGGTACACGGCGCTCGCGGCGCCTGCACACAGCAGCAGGGCGGCCAGCCCGGCCATCCCGACCAGCAGCCAGGGCGGTCCGTCGCCGGGCGGCCGGGGAGTGGGCAGCGGGCTGAGCGGGCGCACCCGCTCACCGCCCACCAGCTGCGGAGCGAAGGGCTGCACGCCGCCGGTCTCGACGCCCAAGAGCGACTCGTCCAGCGCCACCCCGACGGCGTCGGCGAAGGCGCCATACTGGGGCTCGCTCTCCAGGGCCTCCTGCAGCGCGGCCAGAAGGTCGGCCGGCGGATGTCGCTCGTCGATGACGCCGTCGGCGTTGTAGTCGGCCACGACGTCCCCGGGCGCGGCCGTCGCGACGGCGACTCCCCCCAGCAGAGCGGCGGCCACCACGAGCCACAAGAGGGCCCTGCGAGCGCAGGCAGGCACAACAACGGACAGTACTCCACGCGTCGCGAAGCGGGCAACCGCTCACACGAACTGCTTACGGGCTCCGGTTGGTAGCGTGCGCCGGCCGTGCGGGTCCTCATCACCGGTGTCACCGGGTTTGCCGGACATCACCTCGCCGCGTACTGCGCGCAGCAGGGCTGCGAGGTGCACGGGCTGGTCCGGCCGGGCCGCGAGAGCGCGGCCCCGAACGGCGTGACCGCGCACGGCGCGCCGCTCGATGAGCCCGACGCGGTGGGCGCGGTATTGCGATCGGTGCGCCCGGAGCGCGTCTTCCACCTGGCCGGCGTCTCGTCGGTGGGTCAGTCCTTCGCCCAGCCGCTTCAGACCTGGCGCGCCAACGCCGCGGGCACCGTGGGCGTGCTCGAGGCTCTTCGGGCCGCCGCGCCCGAGGCGCGGACAGTGGTCGTGACCAGCGGCGAGGTGTACGGCCTGGTGCCGCGCGACGAGCTGCCGGTCGGGCCCGAGACGCCCCTTCGGCCCGCGTCGCCCTACGGCGCCAGCAAGGCCGCGGCCGATCTGGCCGCGGCCCAGTACCGTCGCAGCGACGGGCTGCCCGTGGTGCGGGTGCGCGCCTTCAACCAGATCGGCCCCGGCCACGACGCCCGCTTCGTGCTTCCCAACGTGGCACGCCAGATCGCGCACGCGGAGCGTGATGGGAAGGCCGAGGTCACCATCCGGGTGGGCAACGTGGAGACCAGGCGCGACTTCAGCGACGTCCGCGACATCGCCCGCGCCTACTGGCTGGCCGCCGAGCACGGCGACCCCGACCGGGTCTACCTCGCGTGCAGCGGTCGCTCGCATGCGGTTCGCGAGCTGGTCGAGCGCCTGGTGGCGATGGCGCGGCTCGCGGCGACGGTAGAGTCCGACCCGGATCTCAGGCGCGAGGGCGAGCAGCCCGACCTGTTCGGCACGCACGCCCAGCTCTCGGCCGACACCGGCTGGCAACCCGAGATTCCACTGGATGTCTCGCTGCGGGACACGTTGGACGATTGGCGGGCGCGCGTCGCCCGGGAGGAG
>JAUVPZ010000160.1 GCA_030598395.1 Miltoncostaeaceae bacterium
ACGGGCGGCACAGCTACGCCAGCGCGCTGATCCACGAGGGGCGGGCGCTGCCCTACGTCACCGCGGCGCTGGGGCATTCCAGCGCGACCACGACGCTCAACCACTACGCCCACGTCTTCGACGAGGCACGGCTCGGAACGGCGGTGCCGATGGTCGACGCGATCAGGGCCGCACGGGCCGAACTTGAGCGATCTGGTGTGTGGCCAGAGTGTGTTCGGCGGCCGGTGCGGACTCTGCGCAGTCTTCGCCCGACAGACGAAAGCCCCGCAGCGACGGGGCTTTCTGGGGGACACGCGCGACAGGATTCGAACCTGCGACCTTCGCCTCCGGAGGGCGACGCTCTATCCAGCTGAGCTACGCGCGCTGGTGCGGGTAGCTTAGCGTCCCGCCCATGCCCCCCCGGACGCGCGGCGTTGTCTTCCGAACCGGTGCGGCGCGGCGCGGGCTGCCGCCGAGGCCGGGTACCCGTAGCGCTAGTTTTCTCTCCGGTGGACCTCTTCATCACCATGTTGGGCACGGCGGCGTCGGTGCCGACGGCGGCCCGGGGCACCTCGGCCACGCTGATCGCGCGCGGCGGGCGACGCCTGCTGATCGACTGCGGCGAGGGCACGCAGCGCCAGTTGCTGCGGTCGGGCCTGGGGCTGGTGGACGTGGACGCCATCCTCCTAACCCACCTGCACGGCGACCACTACCTGGGGCTGCCAGGGCTGCTGAAGACCTACAGCCTGCGCGGGCGGGAGCGGCCGCTGCCGATAGTGGGGCCGCGGGGCCTGGGTGACCTGCTCGGCCGGCTGCGGCCGGTCATCGGGCGCACGCCGTTCGCGGTGGAGGTGGTCCACACGGACGGCGGCACCGTGTGGGAGGACCAGGCGGTGGTGGTGGAGGCGTTCCCCACGCGGCACTCGGTGGCATCGGTGGGCTACGCCCTGGTCGAGGATGCGCGGCCCGGCGCGTTCGACGTGGCGACTGCGCGGGCGCTCGGCGTGCCCGAAGGTCCGCTGTTCGGGGTGCTCCAGCGCGGGGGCGAGGTTGAGCTTCCCGGCGGGGGGCGGGTGCGCCCGGACCAGGTGCTGGGCCCGGCGCGCGCCGGGCGCCGCGCGGTCGTTGCGGGTGACACCGAGCCGTGTGACACCACCGCCGCGGTCGCGCGGGGCGCCTCGGTGCTGGTGCACGAGGCCAGCTTCCAGAACGAGGAGAGCGCGCGCGCGCGCGACACGCACCACTCCACGGCGGCGGAGGCCGGCGCGCTTGCGCGTCGCGCCGGCGTCGGCCTGCTGGTGCTCACCCACCTGAGCCCGCGCTGCGCGCCGCGCGAGCTACGCCGCGAGGCCGAGGCCGAGTTCCCGCGCGTGCACGTGCCGCGCGACTTCGACCAGATCGAGATCCCGTTTCCCGAGCGCGGCGAGCCGCTTGTCCACCGCACCCGCGACGGCCGCGTCGCGCGGGCCGATCGTGCGGGGGCGGAGGCGGCTGCTACGGTTGTGACGCACGACCTTTAAGCCCGGTCCCGCGAGGCCGGAAAGGAGCGCGCCTTGACCCCTCGCCATCGCAGCCTGCGGCACCACGGCCCGCGGCTCTAGCCGGCCGATGGGCAGGGTGCTGATCGACGGCGATCAGCTCCGGCGCACCGTGGCCCGCATCGCCCACGAGATCGCGGAACAGCACGCGGACCCCGGCGGCTTGGCGCTGGTCGGCATCCACACGCGCGGCGTCCCGCTGGCCGGGCGCCTGGCCGATCTCATCGACGGCTTCGCGGGGTCGCGGCCGAGCCTCGGCAGCCTCGACATCGCGCTCTACCGCGACGACGTCGGCGCGCCCGGGCGCTCGCTGCAGCCGGTGGTAGGCGACACCCGGCTGGACTTTCCGATCGCCGAGCGCCCGGTGGTGCTGGTGGACGACGTGCTCTACACGGGGCGGACCATCCGCGCCGGGATCGACGCGCTGTTCGACTTTGGGCGCCCACCCCAGGTCCAGCTGGCGGTGCTGGTCGACCGCGGCCATCGCGAGCTTCCGATCCGTCCCGACTACGTGGGCAAGAACCTACCCACGGCGGCCGGCGAGCGGGTGAGCGTGCGCCTGGCGGAGGTGGACGGCGCCGACGAGGTCGTGCTCGAAACCGATGGGGAGGTGGGGTGATGCGCCGCTCGCTGCTGGCGATCTCGGACCTGGACCGCCTGGAGGTCGCGCGGCTGCTGCGCGTGGCCAACCGGTTCTCCGAGGTGATGGAGCGCGACATCAAGAAGGTGCCGACGCTGCGCGGCCGCACGATCGTGAACCTGTTCTTCGAGCCCTCCACGCGCACCTCGACCTCGTTCGAGCTGGCCGGGAAGCGCCTGTCGGCCGACGTGGTCAACGTCAAGGGCGAGGGCTCGAGCGTGGAGAAGGGCGAGAGCCTCAAGGACACCGTCCTGACGCTGGCCGCCTACGCACCCGACGTGCTGGTGGTGCGCCACCCCAACGCGGGCGCCTGCGCGGTCGCGGCCGCACACACCGACGCCGCGGTGGTCAACGCCGGCGACGGCAAGCACGAGCACCCCACCCAGGCCCTGCTCGACCTCTACACCGTGCAGCACGAGGTGGGGCCCATCGACGGTCTGCACGTGGCCTTCGTGGGGGGCGTCGCCCCCGCCCGGGGGGCGCGGGCCGGCAGCGGGGGGGTCCGCATGGTGGGTGCCCGCGTCCCCGCGGGGGCGCCGCCCCCCCGGATGCCGCGCCAGGCGGCGGGGGCGCTGGGGGTCGAGACCTCGGACGACCTGCGCGACATCGCCGACGCCGATGTGGTCTACGTGCTGCGGATGCAGC
>JAUVPZ010000176.1 GCA_030598395.1 Miltoncostaeaceae bacterium
CATGAGGGTGGCCATCGACTGCCACATGGTCGCCCAGCCCAGCTCGGGCGACGCGGGCAACGCACGCTACGCCGCCTCGCTGGCGCGCGCGATGGCGGAGATGGGATCGGCCAGCGACCACGTGACCGCGCTGGTGGCCCGCCCTGAGGCCTGGGACGAGGTGGGTCGCATCAGCTCGGCCCCCGTGCCGGCCAACGACCTCTGGCGAGTGGCCCGCGGCGCCGGCGTGCGCCTGTCGGCGCTCGACGCCGACCTGGCATCGTTCACGTACGTCGCGCCAGCGAGGCCGCCCTGTCCGGTGATGCTGGCGGTCCACGACGCGACCTTCATCACCGATCCCGACTGGCTCGGCCGGCGCGCGCGGGCGATGCTGCGCTCGCTGGTGCCGCGCTCGGCCCGGGCCGCGGGCATGGTGCTGACGCTGTCGGAGACCGCCCGCGCCGACGTGGGAACTGCCCTGGGGCTGGATCCCGGCCGGGTGCGCGTGGTCAGTCCGTTCCCATCGGCCGAGTTCCGGCCGCTGGACGGCGCCGAGGAGCGCGTTCAGGGGCGGTTCGGGCTGCGGCGATACGTGCTCGCAGTGGGCGACGTGGGCCCGCGCAAGAACCTGCCGGCCCTGGGCGCGGCGCTCGACGAGCTTGACGACCCGGACCTGGAGCTGGCGTTGGTGGGCCGGCCCGGCCCGCGTGGCGATGACATCGCCGCGCGCAGCGGTGGCCGGTGGCTGGGCCACGTGACGGACCGCGAATTGGCCGACCTCTACCGGGCGGCCGCCGTCACCGCCTACCCCTCGCTGTACGAGGGGTTCGGGCTGCCGCTCCTCGAGGCCATGGCGTGCGGCAGCCCGGTGGTGGCCAGCCGCCGGGGCGCACTGCCCGAGGTTGCCGGCGACGCGGCGATCCTCACCGAGCCCGCCCCGGGAGCGATCGCCGAGGGCCTGCGCGCGGCGCTGGAGCCGGCAACGGCAGATCGGCTACGGGCCGCGGGCCCGGGGAGGGCAGCGCGCCATACGGCGGAGGGCATGGGCGCCGCGGCGTGGGCCGCCGCCCGCGCGGCGGTGTCGTGAGGATCGCCCTGGTCGGGACCCGCGGGATCCCGGCTGCCTACAGCGGCTTCGAGACCGCCGTCGAGAAGCTGGCCGGACGCTTCGCCGCGCGCGGGCACCAGGTGACCGTGTACTGCCGGCCCCACATGACCGAGCGCCGGGCCTCCCACGCCGGCGCGCGCCTGGTGTTTCTGCCGACGGTGCGCAACAAGTACCTCGACACGCTGGTGCACACGGCGCTCAGCACGGCCCACTTCGTGGCCCGTGAGCGGCCGGACGCGGCGATCTACTTCTCGCCGGCAACGCACCGGTGGTGCCGGTGGCGCGGCTGGCCGGCGTTCCTGCGGTGCTTCAGGTGGACGGGCTCGACTCGCAGCGCGCCAAGTGGCCCTCCTCCGCGCGGGCGTTCCTGCGGGCCGCCGAGCGCCTGGCGCCCGCCGCCGCGACCATCGCGGTGACCGACTCGGAGGCCGTGGCCGACAGCTACGAGGCCCGCTACGGGCGGCGCATCCCGGCGGTGCCCTACGGCGCCGAGCTCCCCGACCCCGGCGACGCCGGCTGGTGCGAACGACTCGGCGTGGAGCCCGGGCGCTTCGTGCTGTTCGTCGGGCGGCTGGTGCCGGAGAACAACGCCCACCTGCTGGTGGAGGCGCACCGGCGCGCCGGGGCGGGCTGGCCGCTGGTCGTGGTGGGCGACGCACCCTACGCCGACGCCTACATCGCCTCGCTGCGCGCCGCCGCCGGGCCCGACGTGCGGTTCCCCGGCTACGTCTTCGGCGACGGTTATGCGGAGTTAGTGCAACGCTCGGGGCTGATGTGCGCCCCCACCGAGGTGGGCGGTACGCAC
>JAUVPZ010000151.1 GCA_030598395.1 Miltoncostaeaceae bacterium
GGGCTCATGAGCGCCGCGAGGCCAGCTCGGCCGCCACCTCGTCCACGTCGACGCCGGCCGCCTGCCACAGCACGGTGAGGTGATACAGCAGGTCGGCGCTCTCGTAGACGACCTCCTCGCGCTCGCGCCCCTTGGCGGCGATGACCACCTCGGTCGCCTCCTCGCCCACCTTCTTGCAGACCTGATCGATGCCGCCGCCCAGCAGCCGTGCGGTGTAGCTGGCCTCGCGGTCCCCGGAAGCCGCGCGCTCGGCCACCACGCCGGCCAGGTCGCCCAGGGCCGCGAAGGGCTCCGGTGCGTCGTCGTCGCCGAGCGGCGCGAAGAAGCATGTGGGCTGCCCCGTGTGGCAGGCCACACCGGTCTGGTCGACCACCACGAGCAGCGTGTCGGCGTCGCAGTCCAGGATCACGGCGCGGACGTCCTGCGTGTTGCCGCTGGTCGCCCCCTTGTGCCACAGCTCGCCGCGAGAGCGGCTCCAGTACCAGCCCTGCCCGGTGTCGAGCGTGCGCAGGAGCGCCTCTCGGCTCATCCACGCCAGCATCAGCACGCGCCCGGTGTGCGCGTCCTGGACCACCGCGGGGGCCAGGCCCTGCTGGTCGAAGCGAACCCGCGCGGCCAGCTCGCCGACGCTGGCGGGCGCCTCCGGGCTCATATCTCGCCGTTCAGCTCGGCCAGCTCGGCCAGCACCGCCGGTGCCGACGACGTGCCCACGCGCGCCGCGCCGGCGCCGATCATCTCCTGGACGTCCTCGAGCGTGCGCAGGCCGCCGGCCGCCTCGACCCCCACGCCCTCCGGGAGAGCGTCCCGCATCAGCTCCACGTCGTGCACGCAGGCCGCCGTGCCCACCCCCGTGCACGTCTTGGCGTAGTCGGCCCCGACGTCCTCCACGATGTGGCAGGCCAGACGCTTGAGCTTGTCGTCCATCAGCGGGGCCTCGATGATGACCTTCACGAGCACGCCGCCCCGGCCACCGTTGGCGGCGCGGGAGCGCACGGCCCGCACCACCGCGCGCAGCTCGTCGCGCACGGCCACGAAGTCGCCTGCCAGCATGCTGCGATAGTCCATGACCACGTCCAGCTCGTGCGCACCCTCGTCGACGGCCCGCTCGGCCTCGGCGCACTTGGCCGCCCTGCCGCTGTCGCCGCCGGGGAAGTCGACCACCGAGCACACCCGCACGTCGCAGCCCCGCAGCCGCTCCGACATCAGCGGCACGAACGCCGGATACGAACACAGCGCCGCCACGTGCAGCTCGCGATCCTCGTCGCAGGCCCGGCCGACATCCTCGGCCGTGGCGTCGGGCGCCAGAACGCTGTGGTCGAGCGTCTTGGTGAGATCCTCGACCCGCATCAGACGGCCGCGGGGCGGGGGCGGGCCAACATCGGCGCGAGTATAGCGACGGCCCCCCGCCTTCCTGATGCCCGAACTCCCCGAGCTCCAGGCCCTCGCTGAGGGCCTTTCCGCGGCCCTGGCGGGCCGCACCGTGCGTCGGGCCACGGCCCACCCGGCCGCCCTGCGCACGGCCGAGCCGCCACTGACCGCGCTCGAGGGGCGGGCGCTCGTGGGTGCCCGTCGCCGCGCCAAGCTGGTGCTCGTCGACGCCCAGGGGGGGCTGACCCTGGTGCTGCACCTGATGCAGGCAGGCCGGCTGGGCCTCGCGCCCACGCGCCCCGGCCGGCCGGGGCGCCGCGTGGCCCTGGAGCTCAGCCTCGACGACGGCCACTCGCTGCGACTTCGCGAGCTGTCCACCACCCGGCGGGCCAGCGTGCACCTGCTCACCGAGGCGAGCCTCGCCGATCACCCCCCGCTCGCCCGCCTCGGCCCCGAGCCGCTGGGCCTCGCCGCCAACGGCTGGCGCACGGCGCTGGCGACGCCGCCGGCCCGGCTGCACTCCGCCCTACGCGACGGGCGTCGCGTCGCGGGGGTGGGGCGCTGCTACGGCAGCGAGATCATGTGGGCGGCCCGGCTGGCCCCGTTTGCCATGACCGATCAACTGGACGACGAGGCATGGGGGCGGCTGGCCGAGGCGGCCACCACCGTGCTCGAGGGGGCCACCGAGCGTGCCCGCCAGCGCATCGGCGCCAACATGCCCGACCGGGAGCGGCGGGTCACCGCGGTGCACGGCCATCACGGCGAGCCGTGCCTGCGTTGTGGAACGGCGCTCGAGCGCGTGTCGTTCAGCGACTACGAGTTGGTGTACTGCGCCGAGTGCCAGACCGGCGGCCGGCGCTACGCCGATCGTCGCCGCAGCCGCTTTCTGCGTTGAACAAAACGCGTCGTGTGGCGCGCCGGCACCCATGCGTGATTGCGTTCCGCGCGCCCAACGGCCATCGCATTCAGCAGCGAGATGACCGCCAGACGCTGAGCATCACCCTGGGTCGGCACCTCGACGCACGCCGGCCGGCGTCGAGCCCCCGGACGGTGCGCATGAACTCCCGGTAGACCCCGTCGCGGACCGGACGTCGGGGGGCGAGTAAATCTCGGCCCGATGCGCGTTGCCCTCAGAATGGCATCTCCTTGGTCTCCTCGGCCACGAGGCAAATCACCCGCCACATTTGACCCCGGGCCACCTTGGGAAGTCCACGAACAAGGCCTTCTTCCCTGCTCAGCTCCAACTCTAGGTCGCCGATTATGATGGGCGGGAACTGGGTACGGCCGAGCGGGGAATAGGTGCGCGCGGACTTTTTCGCCTTGGACTGCAGATAGGCCGTCCTACCGACGGTCAACCTTCTGGGCATATGGGCCGTCATCTCGATGCCGCCTGGCAAAGCGTCCCCAGTAAAGCCCCAGTTACCCCCCCGACCTGGATGCCCTTCTTGGCGTTCACAATCCCCCGGGTGGGGATGTCCGTGCCGACCAGAGAGCCGAGGGCTCCGTCCCTCACCTCGATGAAGTCGCCTTTTCTGCGGGGGTTTAGGTTCTTCTTGGGGGCCAGGGGAGCGCAGAACTCCCTCGGTCGAGGTCGTAGAGGCGCTGATCGCATCGGGCGGCTTCTTCAGCACGATCGACTCCGCGGAAATCCAGACGGCGTTCGTCGAGACCGTGTTCGCCCACGGCGTTACCGCGCTCGACGATCCGAACGGCGTCGACGA
>JAUVPZ010000057.1 GCA_030598395.1 Miltoncostaeaceae bacterium
GGAGACCAGCGAGGAGGCCGTTCGCCACTACTGGGCCCAGGTACTGGCAGCCACCGAGCGCCGGGCGCGCACTTGACGAGCGGATCATCGAGCTGGCAGGCCAGGAGCCGATGGGGCGGATAGTCGGTCGCCTGTCGTGCATGCGCGGGGTCGGTCCGCTCACCGCGGTCGGTCTGTGCGCGGAGATCGGCGACTGGCATCGCCTGTCGGGGCGCACGATCGGATCGTGGGTCGGCCTCACGCCGCTCGAATCGCAATCGGGCGAGCGCCACGGCCGCGGGCGAATCAGCCGCCGCGGCTCAGCGCACGCCCGCTGGCTGCTGGTCGAATCGGCCTGGCATCACCGCCGCCCGCTTCGACCGAGTCGCGAGCTCACCCGTCGGCGTTCCACACAGCGCCCGGAGGTGATCGCCCGCGCCGAGGCGGCCGAGCGGCGCCTGCACCGGCGCTGGCGCCACCTCGAGGGCCGGCGTGGCATGCGCTCGACGATCGTCGCCGCGGCGATCGCGCGCGAGCTGGCCGGACACCTCTGGGCCCTGGCCGTGATGGACGACTGAGCGCGTCCAAACACCACGGCTGGCCAATGGTGCGCCGGCGACGGCAGGGATGCCAGCCGGAGGCGATCCGCGACTCACCTATGAGCAGCCCGTCCCGGCCAACGCTCGACCCTAGAGTGCGGCTGCCTCCGCTCGAACACCCGGTCCTGCGGTAGCCAACCCGCGCATATCAGTCTGAGGATCGATCCTCGCGCCCACCCGGCGCACCAGCGGCCGCTTCATCGCACACAAAAAGGCCCGTGTGAGCGGGCCCGGATCTGATCTGCCCCTTGACCCGAGGCCCTCCATATCAGCTGTGTTGACCACACACTTGCGCGACATCTGATCGCAAAGGCCGGGCCTCCGAGAGAGAGTTGGGGTTGCTGACTCCACTCCTCTCGCAAGGAGGCCCGGGTGACCAACGTAGTGCAACGGCCGCGGCGCAAGGGGCTGTCGTGGGCGAGCCGCTGCGAGATCACCGCCCTGGTGCGCATGGCGGCGTGGATCGCGCTGGGCGGCATCGTCTTCCTCGTCTACACGCGCTTGCGCGCGCACGCCGTGCCCGAGGCCGAGGCCGAGGTGCAGGCCGAAGGGGTCCTCTGACCCCAGCCCGCGGGCGCTCCCGGCGATAGCCTTGGGGTGGTGTTGAGCGCCTTGAGGCCCGTCGCGGTGAACCTGGACGAGACCTTCCCGGTCGTCGGCTCCTTCCGCGAGGAGGTCGTCGCCGCGGGTCTGCGGCCTGCCCAGATGGCCCTGGTGGCGTTTCTCCTGGCCTTCGGGGGGGTGCGCCTCTACACGAACGCGGTGCGCAAGGGCTGGGGCCCGTGGAAGGACCTCAGCGTGTCGGGCGTCCACGTGCACCACATGGTCCCGGGCATCCTGCTGCTGCTTGGCTCGGGCTTCCTGGCCATCGCCGTCGACCCCGAGCTGCCGTGGTGGCTGTGGTGGCTGCTGCCCTCGGCCTTCGGCGTGGGCGCCGCTCTGACCCTCGACGAGTTCGCCCTCTGGATCCACCTGCGCGACGTCTACTGGACCCAGGAAGGCCGGCGCTCCGTGGACGCCTGCGTCATCGCGGCGGCCGTGCTGGCCATCGTGGCGCTGGGGCTGCCCTTCTGGATCAACGTGGTCGACGAGGCCGCGCCGGGCGGGTTCTCGGCCATCATCTCCTACCACTCGCTCAGCCTGCTGGCGGCCGTCCTGTCCCTGCTGAGGGGCAAGTGGGTCAGCGCGGCGATCTCGCTGGTGTTCTGGCCGGTCGGGATGGTGGCCGCCGTGCGGCTGGCACGGCCGCGTTCGCTGTGGGCCCAGCGTTGCTACGGCCCCGACAAGATGGCCCGCGCCTGGGCGCGGTTCCCCGAGGACCGCCAACGGCCGCACCGCGCCGAGGAGGCGGGCGTCCCCGAGAAGCAGCCGGTCGCCTAGCGGTGGGTCCCTGAGGCGGCGTGCTCGACCCCGACCAGAACGTTCGCCAGGCCGTGCCTGAGGCGGCTGCGCGCATGACGGGACGCGGGCGGGCGGCGCTGCGTGAGGCGCTCGCCGCCGTGCTCGGCAAGCGGGCGGGGCTCATGTCCATCGCGGTGCCGGGCGACGTGGTGCGGCTGCGCGGCTGGCCCGAGCCGGTGGAACCGGTCGACGTGGCGGTGCGCGGCCGGCTGGCCGGGAGGCAGAGCGTGGTGATGGCGGTGGGGTGGTGCGAGGCCGGCGCCGACACGGACGCCCTGGTCCGGCCTGTCCTCGCCGCGGCGAGCGCGGCGCGCGACCTGGGTGCCTACGCCTATCTGGCCGTGGCCGCGCCCGAGGGCCTCGACTCCGGTGGGTCGGCGCTGCTGGCCCTGCTCGACGGCGGCGAGTGGGCCACGCTGCCGCTGCTGGTCGACGCCGTCGGCACGCAGGAGGCGCTCGTGCCCGGCCGGCTCAAGACGGCGCCCATCGCCGAGGCACCGCTTCGCATCGGCGGCGAGGCGTGGCGTCTGCGGGTCGTCGCCATCGAGCCGGACGGCGGGGAGGTGGCGGTGGCCCTGCCGGTCGGCGCCGCGTAAGGTCCGCCGCCGCCAGGCCCAACTCCCTCACGCCGGCCGGCGCTCAGGTGGGCAACAGGTTGCAGGACCCCCCGGGTGTGGCGTCGTTCACGCGTCGACGGGTTCAGCCAAACCTGCCGGGCTCGCTTGACCCCCCGGCGTGGCTGTAAGAGGGTGCTGCGCACAGCCACGACAGGGGGGAAGGGCATGCCTCGTCAACGTCGTCCGCGCCGGTGTGCGCGCGGACCCATGCTCGTCGGGATCGCCGCCGCCGGCGTGGTCGCCCTCGCCGTGGCGGCGCCCGCGATGGCGACGCTCCCCGCGAGCGGCGTTAACCAGAGCCACTTCGGCAGCGTCGCGCTCGCCGGCCCGGGCATCGATTTCAGGCAGACCGGGCCGTTCAACACGAACTTCCCGTCTGGTTCGAACACAGGCGCGATCACTGGCCAGGTGGGGACATCACCGGGCGACACCGCCGCGATCGCCGGGACCGCGACCTACACCGCGAGCAGCGGTCGGGTCCAGCCGACCTTCAACACGCTGCAGGTCAACTTGGCGGCGCAGACCGGGACCACGCCGGTGCCCGCCGCGACCGCGAACAACACCGGGCCCATCGTGTTCCCGTCGCAGCCGGTCGATGAGGTCGTGCCCAACGGGCCCGAGCCGGTGCCGGCGGCGGCGCTGCGCGGCGACCACTACAAGTGTTACGAGGTCGTCCAGTCGTTTACCACGCGCAGAACCCGCCAGCTCGTGCTGCGCGACCAGTTCGGCAGGGTCCGGGGGGTGCGCACCGCTCAGGCGGTCGAGGTGTGCAACCCGGTCCAGAAGATCTACCGCAACCGCACTACCAGGATCCGTGACACGCGGCGCCACCTGGTGGCCTACCGGATCTCCACCGCGCCCAACCAGACCAACCGCTCGATCAGCACGCAGAACCAGTTCGGCAACCAGCTGCTGACCACGGGGAACCTGAGCACGGTGCTGCTGCCGGCCCAAAAAGAGCAGCTGCAGGGCAAGTTCCGGAGGATCCCGCGGCGCACCAGCGTCCGCGTGCTGGATCACTTCGCCTGC
This sequence comes from Miltoncostaeaceae bacterium, assembly GCA_030598395.1. Classification (GTDB taxonomy): domain Bacteria; phylum Actinomycetota; class Thermoleophilia; order Miltoncostaeales; family Miltoncostaeaceae; genus JAUVPZ01. The sequence continues at coordinate 3,626 of JAUVPZ010000057.1, forward strand.
TACAAGGCGAACGGCCGAGCGGCCCGGGCCAGGTCGGTGGTGCTGGCCGACCAGTTCGAGAACCGGACCAACGTCATCCCGCGCAACCGCGGCGTCAAGGGCTTCTGCAACCCGACCCGAAAGACCTACAACGGCAAGACGACGTCCATCCGCTACCCGCTGGCGCACCTGACCAGCTACCGCATCACCGGCAAGAACAGCGGGCGACGCACCGTGCGCGTCCGCACCCAGTTCGGCAGGTACCGCGTGATCACCCGCAACGCCACGCGCCTGCTGGTGCCCTCGGCCAAGCGCATCTGCACCCGCTTCACGGCGACGGACCTCTCCATCCCGGTGAACCCGGTCGGCGGCGGCGCTCCGGCGGCCACGATCACCACGGTCACCTACACGCCGTACGACGGCAACCCTCGGGGGGCCTGCCCGGCCACCTGATCGCAACGCCTCGGACACCGGCGCGGCCCATGGCTGACCGCGCCGGTGTCGGTGCTCCTTGATTGCCCTGGTCCCCACCCACACGCGCATCTGCCTGACCCTGACCGGCCGCCCGAACCTGCCCCTCATCGCCGGTGGACAGCGCGTCGGCGCCGTGGAGCGCGTGGCGATCACCCCCTTCGGCGGCGACCCGCGAGGTGCCTGCCCGGCCTGATCGCGTTGCAACCCGCCCGCCCGGGGGTGGGAATAGCCGGGCGGAGGGGGTATTGATCTCCCATGGCATGGCGAAGCAGGCGCGCACTTCCCATGGCGCTGGGCGTTGCGATCACCGCGGGGGCCGCTGCGGCGCTGCCCGCCGCGGCGGCTGACGCGAACGCTGCAGGGCAGAGGGTGGCCCAGTTCCAGGCCCCGAGGGCGGTCGACGTGGGCGAGAGCGTCACCGTTCGCGGGCGGGTGTCGCCGGCCGGCCGGGCCCAGCTGCTCATCCAGCGCAAGGCCGGCTCGTCCTGGAAGGCCATCGCCACGCTGCGCACCGACGGGCGTGGCCGTTTCAGGGCCAGCCTGCCACTCACTCGCTCGGCCACCCTGCGTGCGGTCGTGCGTGCCGCCACCGGCCTGCACGGGCCGGCCTCGCGCGCGCGCATCGTCGCACTGCGGCGACGCGCCGAGGTGCGAGTGCTCACCGACGGCACCGAGCGCATCGCCGGACGCGGGCTGCGCGTTCGCGGGCGCGTCTGGCCCGGGCGCCCGGGCGAGATCGTGGAGATCCTCGGGCGGCGCGCCGGCGGCGCGGTGGTCGTGGGCCGGGCGAAGGTGGGCACGGGCGGCAAGGTGGAGACCAGCGTGCAGATCCCGAGCGGCGGGATCTGGCGCCTCGTCCTGGTGGCGCCGGGCCGGCGCGGCGTCGACGTCACCGGCCAGGGCGTGTCGCTGCCCATGGGCGTGTTCGACCGCAACCCGCACGGCATCCCACGCTCGGCGTCGCGCTACATCGTCCAGGATCTGGGCGAGCGCCGGCTCTACTACTACGAGGACGGCCGGCTGCGTCGCGTGTTCAACGTGGTGCTCGGCAAGCGCAGCACCCCCACGCCGGTGGGTCTCTGGCGCGTCTACTCCAAGACGGCGGGTCCGCGCGCGGCGTTCGGGCCGCTGGTGCTGTGGTACTACCGCGGCTACGGCATCCACGGCACCAACCAGCCCGACCTGCTCCTGGAAGAGGAGCGGTACTACTCCCTCGGCTGCACGCGCAACACGAACGAGCACATCCGCTGGCTCTGGCCGCGGGCGCCCATCGGCACCCCGGTGCGCAACATCCCCTGAGCATGTCGCCGTAGCCGACGATTCCTGTCACCGGCAGAGGTCGCGGGGGTGAACACGGTTGGGTGGATCCTGCGCTTCACCGTGGTGGCGGCGGCGATCGCCGCCGCTCAGCCTGGGGCGGCCACATGCGGCGCCACCTCGAGCGCGAACCGCTCCAGTTGATGCAGGTCGTCGGCCAGCGGCCACACGAACATCCGCTCGGCGCCGGCCGCCGCGAAGGCCGACAGCCGCTCGGCGCACACCTCGGGTGTGCCGACGGGCAGCCACATCGCCCGAAGCTCCTCCACCGGACGGCGGATCATGGGCGCCAGCACGTCGGCGAGCACCCGGTCGGCGTCGTTCGGGTTGTCGGCGACGTAGAGCCAGAGCGTGACGAGCGCGTTCGGGAGCGCGGTTTGCCCGCCGCTCGCCAACTGGCGCTCCAGGTACTCCCGGCTGGCCCCGAAGCGCTGGGGGGTGGTGTTGTAGCCGCTGGCCAGCCAGCCGTCGGCCAATCGGGCGACACGGCGCAGCCCGGGCCTCGACCCCCAGCTTCCGATCCATAGCGGCGGTCCGCCCGGTGTCAGCGGCGCGGGCTCCAGCCGCACGTCCTCCGTGGAGTAATAGTCACCGGTGAACGGCTCGGCGTCCTGGGTCAGCAGCGCGCGCAGGGCGGCCACCGATTCCTCGAAGCGCTCCCAGCGGCGCTCGGCCGGCAGGCCCACGGCGGCGTAGTCGCGCTCCGACGAGCCCGGCCCCAGCCCCACCAGCAGGCGCCCGCCCGACAGGCGGTCGATGGCGGCCAGGGTCTTGGCCAGCGGCACCGGGCCGCGCACCGCGGGCAGGCTCACCGAGGTGGTCAGAGTGAGGTCCGCCGAGGCCTCCAGCACCGCGGCCAGCGCGGTGGGCCCGTCCAGCCAGGGCCGGCTGAACACCATGTGGTCGTTGGCCGACAGGTACCGGTAGCCCAGCGATGCCGCGGCGCGCGCATACTCCTGAAGGGCGGCCAGGTCCACCGCGCCCGCGCCCGAGATGTCGATCAGCGGCAGGTGCGCGCCGAACTCCGGCCCGCGCCCTGCTGCGCCAGTTGGCGGTGTGGCGGGCGCCAATTGTCCTCACCGGTCGGGGTGTGCGAGCATCGCACACGCCGGCGCGGCTGATCGTGCTGGAGCGTCGATCGCCAAGGAGGTGCGACGTCCGCGCCCCTGCCTGAGCGGCCGTCCTGGCCGGTTCAGCCCGCCTCGGCGCGCGCCTTCAGGCCGTTGGCGAACCGCTCGAACGTGGTGGTGCCCATGTCGGGCATCTTCTTGACCATCGTGCCCAGCATGAGGCCGCTGATCTCCTCGCGCATGGTGAAGCGGGTGAGCCCGTCGCCGGCCGGCTCCAGGGTCAGCGTGCGCACACCCTTGGCGAGCCCCAGCGGCATCCCCCCGGTCCAGGTCATGCGCTCGCCCGGGACGACGTCGGACACCTTCAGCGACGATCCACTGTCGGTCAGCGAGACCGCCAGGTCGGGTTTGACCTCGGTGACCAGCCTGATCTTCTCGCCCTCGGCGATCGTGCCCCTCACCGTCGCGCCGGAGTCCCAGTCCGCGTAGCCGGGCGCGTCGGTCAGGATGCTCCAGATCGCCTCCGGGCTGGCCGCGATCGTGGTTGTCGCTTCGAACACCATGCGTTTCCCCCCTTCCTGGTAGTGGCCGCGTGACGGTAACAACTACTCGCCCGATCACCGTCGGGGTCCACGGCTTCCACGAGGAGGGCTCCAACCGCCGTGCGGGACAACCTCACCCCGCCCCGGCGCGCCCAGCTCAGCGTGGAGGCCCGATCGGCCCGCGCGGCGGCTGGCTCGCCGTGCCGCGAGCCAGCGCCTCCGACAGCACGCACACGACCTGCGTGAGGAAGCGCTGCGACGCGAACGTGGAGCTGTTGCGAGCGGAGAACTGCGCGCCGCGGCCGTTCGGCAGGGCGGGGATCACCGCGTCGATCGAGACCCCACCGGGCACGCGGTAGCCGTACCCGACGAGCGTCCGGCCGGCCGGGCACTGGCGGTGCTGCGTGCGCGCCCCCGGGATTGCCTCCCCGGTTTCCGGCGAACGACGCGCGGCGGCGATGGGGTGGGTGGCGTCGAACGCGCTCACCCTGAGCGGCTCGCGCCCCGGGCGCAGGCAGATCAGGACGAGCTTGATTCGCTGTGCGCGCTGGATCCTGTTGACGAAGACGTACTCCCACCGCTTTCCGACGCGCCGCGCGGTGCGCCGCGTGAGCACCGCGGCGTTGGCCGGAAGCTGCGTCAGGCCGTAGCCGACCGGCAGCCTCCCGGCAGCGCACTGGCGGCGCAGGCGCGTCTGCCTGGGGAACACGACGCCCGCGGCCTCCCGGGCGGCGTTGATCCTGGCGGCGCTGCGCTCGAAGTGCACCGTGAATGGGGCGTTGCGCACGCACAAGAGCGACAGCTGAACGAGCCCCGGCGTCGGCAGCCGCAGCACCGAGACCACCCACGTGCGCGCGTTGACCGGACTATGTGCCACCAGCTGGAGCACCTGGCCACCGAACGTCGCGTTCAGGGCGTACCCGGAGTTGACGACGACCTCGTTGGCGTTGCAGCTACGCCGCGCCCGGAACAGCTCCTGGGCCCCCGGAGACGACGCCGCGGGGACGTTGACCGTGAAGGTGCGCCAGGTCGCCGCCGCCGGCCGCGCGTGCTCGACCTTGGGACCGGCCGAGGCCGGGGCCGCCGGCGCCGCGATGAGGCCGCCGGCCAGGACTCCCACGGCGAGCACGGCCCAACGGGCTCGCGGCCCCGCGCAGCCGCGCGAGCCGGGTCTGACCTGTGCTGAGGGTGCTGTCACGAAGCACCTCGCGCCGGTGCCGGCGATCGGGGCACGATTATCCATAGTTTGCGACGCCCCGTCAACAGCTCTGCGGGGCGCCGTCCGCGGTCGCGCCAGTCCCTGCTTGGGGCTGGACGCGCCGGCGCGTAGGGTCGGCACGTGTCCGAGCGCCGCCTGATCACCATCGGGGTCTACGGCTTCCACGAGGAGGGCTTCTACGCGGCGCTCGCGGGCAGCGGCGTCTCCTGCCTGATCGACATCCGCCGCCGCCGCGGCGTGCGCGGCCCGCAGTACGCCTTCGCCAACGCCAGGCGGCTGCAGGCCGGCCTGGCGGAGCGCGGCATCGACTACCGCCACCTGCTCGAGCTCGCCGCGCCCGCCGAGCTGATCCGTCTCCAGGGCGAGGCCGACCGGCGCAGCGGCGAGGGGCAGCGCGGGCGCACCCACCTGTCGCCCGAGTTCCTCGCCGGCTACGAACGGATGCTGGCCGGCGCCGAGGCGCAGGCGGCCTTGGCCAGCATCGCTCCCTCCGGGGACCCGCCCGCCCTATTGTGCGTGGAGGCCGTGCCCGAGGCCTGCCACCGCTCGCTGGTCGCCGACGCCCTCGCCCGCGCGCACCCCGAGGCCAGGGTGGTCCACCTCACCCCATAGCTTGGACAGGTGGCTGTGGCGGCGCGTACCGTGGCGGTGAGCCCCCGTGCCGCCCCGTCGTCTCCCACGCCCACGCACGCTCGGCGCGGCCACGCTCAGCGTCGCGGCGGCCCTCGTACTCGCGGCCTGCGCCTCCGGGTCCGGCGAGTCCTCCGACGCCACGACGGCCGAGTCCACGCGCTCCGAGCCTGCCGCCGCCCCGACCCCCACGGTCGCGCTGCAGACGCTCGACGCCCGTCCGGTGGCCGTGGCCGAGGGGCTCGAGTCGCCGTTGCTGGCCGTCTCGCCGCCGGGCGACCCGCGGTTGTTCGCCGTCGAGCAGTCTGGCCGGGTGTGGCGCATCGACGGCGGGCGCCGCCAGCTCTACCTCGACCTCTCCGACCGCATCTCGGTGGGCGGCGAGCGCGGTCTCCTGGGCCTGGCATTCCATCCCCGCTTCGCCCGGAACGGCCGCCTGTTCGTGAACTACACCGACACCTCGGGCGACACCCGTGTGGTCGAGTTCACGGCCGATCCCGGCGCCGCCCGGGTCGACCGCGGCACCGCGCGCGAGCTGCTCTCGGCCTCCCAGCCGGTGGAGAGCCACAACGGCGGTCACGTGCTGTTCGGGCCGGACGGCCTCCTCTACCTGGGTCTGGGCGACGGCGGCGGCGGCGGCGACCCCGAGGCCAACGGCCAGAACCCCCGGACCCTGCTGGGCACCATCCTGCGCATCGACGTCGACGGCCGCGCCGGCGCCCGCCCCTACGCCATCCCGCCGGACAACCCGTTCGCCGACGGTGCCGGCGGCGCGCCCGAGGTCTACGCCTACGGCCTGCGCAACCCGTGGCGGTTCGACTTCGACCCCGCCACCGGCGATCTGTGGATCGCCGACGTGGGTCAGGACGGTCCCGAGGAGGTCAGCGTGCTGCGCGCGGGCGACCCGCCGGGCGCCAACCTGGGCTGGAAGGCCCTCGAAGGCACGCGGCGTCACGATGACGACACGCCGGTGCCCGAGCCGCGCGTGGATCCCGTGGCCGAGTACGACCACGGCTCGGGCTGCTCCGTCACCGGCGGCGTCGTCTACCGCGGCGACGACCTGCCCGCCCTGGCCGGGCGCTACGTGTACGGCGACTTCTGCACGGGCCGCATCTGGACCCTGGCCGCCAGGGGCGACCCCGGCGAGCCGGTCGAGATCACCGACCTCATCGGGGGGCCGGTGCCCAGCCTGCGCTCCTTCGGCACCGACGCCGACGGCGAGCTGTACCTGGCGGCCCAGGAGGCAGTGTTCCGGCTGGCGCCGGGCTGAGCGCCCCCCTCAGCGTCCGGCGCCGTGCAGGTAGGCGGTGTCCCGGCCAGCGCCGGCGGCGATCCGTCGCTCCTCGATGCGCTGCGCCCAGCGCTCGTCGAGCACCGGCCAGCGCTCCAGCGCCTGGGCGTGGCGCAGGTACCACAGAAGCTCGGGCCGAGCCTGCTCGCGTACGGAGTGGAACGGCACGGCCGTGCCCATCGCGTACAGCATGCCCCAAAGTCGGGCACGACGCGGGCAGGCCGGCGCCGCGCCTGGCACGCTCCAGCCGACCAGCCGCCCGGGGAGCAGGCATGAGCACCACCACCGAGCCCGGCGAGCCGTACGTCAGCCTGCGCCGCGACGCGCCCGAGGCCCGTCGCGCGCTGGCCGCGTTCACGCGCGCCGGGCCCATCGAGCCACCCCTGTCCGAGCTCGTGAAGATCCGCGCCTCGCAGGTCAACGGCTGCATCCTCTGCGACGACGTGCACACCAAGCAGGCCCGCAAGCAGGGCGAGGCCGAGGAGCGCCTTGCCGCGCTCGCGACGTGGCGCGACTCGGAGCTGTTCGACGACCGCGAGCGCGCCGCGCTGGCACTCACCGAGTGCGTCACCCTGGTCGCGGCGGAGTCGATCCCCGAGCCGGTCGTGGCCGAGGCGGCGCGGCACTTCCCCGGAACCCAGCTCACCGAGCTGGTCGTGGCGATCGCGGCGA
>JAUVPZ010000017.1 GCA_030598395.1 Miltoncostaeaceae bacterium
GTCTCGCGCACCTTCACCCACGGCGAACTACGCGAGCGAACGAAAACGGGTCGGGTGCGAGCCGTCGAGATGGTCGAGCCCCTGGCCGAGGACCTTGGGGCCATCCGCCCGAAGGGCCACGAGCCCGACGAGCTGATCTTCCCCAGCCCGCGGGACGGGAAACTGCTCGACTTCGGCAACTGGCGCGAGCGGGTGTGGAAGCCGGCCTGCAGGACGGCCGGCGTCCAGGCCGTGCCCTACGACCTGCGGCACACGTTCGTCAGCCTCCTAGTCCACGAGGGCCGCAGCGTGCCCTACGTGGCCTCGATGGCCGGCCACTCGCCGCGGGTGTGCCTGGAGCGCTACGCCCACATGTTCGCGGACGCCCAGCTCGGCGCCGCGGCGACGATGGAGGACGCCATCCGGGCCGCTCGGGCTGAGTCTGATGTGTACCCAATGTGTAACGTCGCGGTTCTGAGGGCCTCGGCCTGACTGCTCAGAACCTCTTGAGCAAGGGGATGGAGGATATCGGGCTCGAACCGATGACCTCTACGCTGCCAGCGTAGCGCTCTCCCAACTGAGCTAATCCCCCGAAGGACGTGCGAGTATAGAGCCCCGGCCCACCACCCCCGCACTTGAGCCTAGGAGGCCAGTGCCTCCAGGCTCTCGCGGGGTGCCTGACGCCAGAGGCGGTCCAGACGGTAGAAGTCGCGCGCCTCGGGCGTGAAGACGTGTACGACCACGTCGAGCAGGTCGATGAGAATCCACTCCCCCTCCCGCTCGCCCTCTACCCGCTGGGCGGGCGCGATTCCGTCGCGCTTGAGCCGTAGCCGGATCTCCTGGGCGATGGCGACCGTCTGACGGGGCGTGGCGCCGGTGCACACCAGCATGTAGTCGGTGTAGTCCACCAGCTCGCGCATGTCCATGAGGACGAGGTCGCGGGCCTTCTTGTCGTTGGCGGCAGCCGCTGCGGCAAGACCGAGCTCGAGGGAGTTCGCCTGGTCCCCTTCCCTGATCACGGCGAGGCTACCAGACCGCGGCGGGTCGCAAGATTCCCCTGTCCAAGGCGATTCTCGGCACCGCGCCCCAGCCGCGGGCCACTCCCGAGAGGACGGCGCGCGGTCGGCAGCCAACCGGTCAAGCTCTCGACCATGCTTCCGGCGCGCGGAGAGCCGGCATCTGGCTGAGCGTCAAGAGCGGCGCCGGCCAGCGCTTCCTGGTCCCGCGACCGACGCGGGCGATCGCGGGGATTGGAGACTCGCTCTCGGGCTCGGACGATCGCGAGCCGCCGCATCAGGCGCAGATGCGGGCAGACGGTAGGGCGGTCCTGAACGTCCCGCCCGCGATCTCGGAGAGTCTGGTGCCGCCCTGCCCCGGCACACTGCAGTGGCCCGCACGATGGTGTCAGGCGCTCAGATCGTTCATTTCAGGGTGTTCTGGGCTGTTCTCGTCGCGGTCCACCAGACCCTCCTGGGCCAGCACCCGCACCACCGGGCCCGGCACCAGGTGGCCGATCGGGTGGCCTGCCGCCATCCGTCGCCGCAGGTCGGTGGAGCTGATGTCCACGCGGGGAACCCGCACGACGTCGACCCGCGCGTCGGCGGTCAGGTCGATTGACGGGACGGCTGGCTCGTCGCCGTCGCGCGCCACCGCCGCCAGGCGGGCCACGGCGACGATGCGCTCGGGCTGGTGCCACCCCGCGAGGCCGAGCAACTGGTCGGCGCCCAGGATGAACCACAGCGTGGCGCCGGGCGCCTGCTCCGCCAGCGCCTCCATCGTGTCGGCCGTGTAGCTGGGCCCGGGCCGGTCGATCTCGATCCGCCATGGCTGCAGGCCACCGTGCTCGGCGACGGCGGCCTCGACCAGCCGCAACCGCAGGTCGGCCGGCAGCCCGGCGCCCTCGGGCTTGTGTGGCGGCTGCCCGCAGGGGACCAGGCGCACCTCGTCCAGTCCCAGCTGCCATGCCGCCTCGCAGGCGACGATGACGTGGCCGAGGTGAGGTGGATCGAAGCTGCCCCCGAGCACGCCGACGCGCTGCCGCGCCGGTTCGCTCATCACGATCCCACGTCGGCGGTGAGCACGAAGCGGTCGCGGTGGATGACCTCCTCGGCGGCGCCCGGTAGCCGCTTCCGGGCGGCGTCGGACTTGAGGCCCGCCACCATCCGGACCTCCTCGGCCGAGAGGGCGGCGATACCCTTGCCGACGAGGCTCCCCCCGACGGCCTCGGCGACCTCGACCGCGTCGCCTACCCCGAACGTGCCCTCGCACGCCACCACGCCCACGGGAAGCAGCGACGTGCCGCGCTGCTCGAGCGCGCGCGCCGCGCCCGCGTCGATCAGCACGCGTCCCATGGACGGCTTGGCGTGACGCAGCCACAGCTTGAACGACGACTCCGTGCCCGCGCGCGCCGGGAAGTAGGTGCCCGTTGCCTCGCCGGCGACGACGCGACCGAGGACGTCGTGGGCGCGGGCCGATGCCACGACGCAGTCCACGCCGGCCGCGGTGGCCATGCCCGCGGCTGCGATCTTGCTGGCCACGCCGCCCCGGCCCAGGCTGGAGTCGAGGAAGTGGGCCAGCTCGAGGTCCTCCGGCCGCACGCCGGCCTCCACCTCGCCGAGCAGCCGTGGGCCGTTCGCGCCCGGCACGTAGAGACCCTCCCGGTCGGTGAGCAGTACCAGCCACCGCGCGCGCAGCAGGATCGCCACCTGCGCCGCGAGGATGTCGTTGTCGCCGAACACCAGCTCGTCGGTGGCCGTGGTGTCGTTCTCGTTGAGGATCGGCACGGTCCCCAGCGCCAGGAGCCGCTGTAGCGTGTTGCGGGCGTTCACGTAGGACCGCCGACCCTCCAGATCGCGGGAGGTCAAGAGCACCTGGGCGGGAAGCACGTCGTGACGCGAGAAGGCACGCTCGTACTGCTGCATCAGCGCCCCCTGCCCAACCGCCGAGGCGGCCTGCAGATCGGGGAGGGCGCTGGGCCGGCCGTGCATGCCCAGCCGCGAGACGCCGTAGGCGATGGCCCCGCTCGATACCAGCAACACGTGGTGTCCCGCGTGCCGCAGCCGGCACAGCTCCTCCACGCGATGTTCGATGACCGACTCGCGCAGCAGCCCATCGTCGTCCACCAGCGAGGACGAGCCCAGCTTGGCGACCAGCAGGCTCATCGGCGTCCGCCCAGCTCTGCCAGCACCAGCTCGCGAACGGCCTCAGCGCCGGCCCCGTCGGCGGCGAGGGCGGCGTGCGCCCAGCGCGGGCGCTCCTCGGGCCTGCAGCCGGTGGCCAGCACGATCTCCCGGCTCTTCGGACCCTGCAGCGGCCTCAGCGTCTCCCGCGCACGGGCGATGCGTTCCTCGGCTGGCTCGGGGTCGGCGAGGGCCACGCAGTGCAGCAGCACCGACGCGCGCTCGATCTGCTCGAGGTGGCCGTCCGGTCGCGGCGAGCCGTCGGCCGCAAGTCCGGGCAGGTCGGCGACCAGGTGCAGGTTGCCGTCGTCGTCCTCGAGCGGCCCGAAGGCCGGCTCGCGGGTCGACTGCGGGTGCGCCTCCACCGGCGCAGCGGCCCCCGTGATCGCGTTCAGCGTGGTGCTCTTGCCCGCGTTCGGAAGGCCAACCAGGACAACATCGACCGGGAGCCGCAGCTCGAGGGTGAGCCAGGCCGCATCGCCGGGCGCTCCCGGCACGGTGCGACGCGGCGCTCGGTTGGTGGACGAGCGGAATGCTCGGTTGCCCGCACCGCCCTCACCGCCCCGAGCCACCTCGACACGGTCGCCGGCGGCCCGCAGATCGGCGATGACGTGGCCGTCGCGAACCACGCGCGTTCCAGGTGGCACCGCCACGAGCAGGTCCTCGCCCGCCCGGCCGCGCCTGGAGCGGCCCGCGCCTCCGGCGCCACTCGCGGCGCGGTGGTGCACCGCATGACGGAACCGCGACAGGTCGGTGACCCCGTCGTCCGCCATCATCACCACCGAGCCGCCGCGGCCGCCACCGCCCCCGTCCGGGCCCCCGCGCGGGGTGTGGGCCTCGCGCCGGAACGACAGCGCGCCGTCCCCGCCGTGTCCGGCCTGGACGCGAACGCGCACGGTACCGGTGAAGGGACTCACCGCCCCTCCCGAACCCACATCAGGCGGAGGGAAGCTCCTCGGGGTGCACGTGCACGCGACGGCCCTTGCGGCCGCTGGTGAACTCCACCCGGCCGTCGACGGTGGCGAAGATGGTGTGGTCGCGCCCGAGGCCGGCACCGGACCCGGGCCGAAAGCGCGTGCCGCGCTGGCGGACGATGATCGACCCTGCCGGAATCACCTCCCCGGAGAAGACCTTCACGCCCAGCCGCTTGGCGGTGGAATCGCGACCGTTGCGACTGGAGCCGCCGCCCTTCTTGTGCGCCATGGCCGGCTAAGCCTCGATCGACTCGATGCGCACCCGCGAGAGCCGAGAGCGGTGCCCCCGCTGACGGCGCGAGTTGCGCTTGGGCTTGTACGTGAACACCCGCACCTTCTGGCCGAGCATGTGCTCCTCGACCACCGCCGTCACCGAGCCGCCATCCGTGACCGAGCCATCGTCGCCGGTCGCCAGGACGTTGGGCTCGAACGACTCGCCCGGCTCGCGCGCGAGGCGGTCCACCACGATCTGCTCGCCCGGACGGACGCGATACTGCTTGCCCCCGAGGGCGATGACGGCGTATGACGGCATCATGCTCCTGCGTACCGTTGGCGATGCGGCGCCGGATTGTAGCGGCGGAGGCCGACAACCGCACCTCCAGCCCTTGACGCGGGGCGCGCGGCGTGTGAGAACGCCCCCGTGAGCCATTTCCAGCCCCGGCGCTCTCGCCACCGGCAGGGCGCTGCCGTCCTCGCGGCGGTCATCGCGCTCCTCGCCGTGACCGTGGGCGCCGCAGCGGCGCGGGCGGCGGCACGCTGCGGGTGGCGACCGAGCGCCCGCCGGACTCGCTCGATCCCGCGTATGCCTTCTCGCCCCGGAGCTGGCAGATCCTGGCCAACACCGGCGCCGGGCTGATGGCCTTCCGGCGAGTTCCCGGCCCGGATGGAGCCGCCGTGGTCCCCGACCTCGCCGCGGCGGCGCCGCTCATCGGAGACGGCGGCCGCACACTCGTGTTCCAGCTCAGGCAGGGTGCACGCTTCGGGCCGCCGGCGCGCCGTCCGGTGCGCGCGAGCGACGTGAGGGCCACGCTCGAGCGGCTGTTCCGGGCCGGCTCGCCCGGACGCGTGCTCTACCGCGGCATCGTGGGCGCGCGGCGCTTCGAGCGCGGGCACGCCGCCGGCATCGCCGGCATCGTCGCCAGCGACCGGGCCGGTACGGTCGAGATCCGCCTCGTGCGGGCCGATCCCACGTTCTTGCTCGCTCTCGCGCTTCCGTTCGCCCACGTGGTGCCGAAGGAGACCTCCACCAGCGAGGTCGCTTCCCCGCCCCCGGGCGCGGGCCCCTACTTCGTGCGCTCACACACTGCGGGCCGGCGACTGGTGCTCGATCGCAATCCGGACGCCGCCGCGCGTGGCGAGCTCCGCACCGGCCGAGTCGATCGCATCGACGTTCGGTTGGACGCCGGCCGCCAGGAGGCGTTGGGCGACCTCCGCGACGGCGACCTGGACTTCGCCCAGCTGCGGCCCACCGCAGCCGAGCGGCGCGCCCTGGCCGGTTCCGACTCCCGGGCACGCGTCGTGCGCTCCGCCGAGGCCGCCGTCTACTACTTCTTCATGAACACCCGGGTCGCGCCGTTCCACCGGCAGGGCGTGCGACGGGCCGTCAACGCCGCGATGGACCGGGCTCGGCTTGCCGACATCTTCGACGGCGACGGGGTGCCCACCGCGCAACTCCTGCCGCCCGTCATCCCGGGGTTCCGCCGCCTTCAGGTGGCCCGTCCCGACCTCGAGCAGGCGCGGCGGCTGGTCGGCGCCGCGGGCGCCCGTGGCGCGAGCGTCACCGTGTGGGGTCAGACCTCCGAGCCCTCGGCCTCGGCCACGCGGGAGATGGCCTCCACGCTGCGCCGCATCGGGCTGCGCCCCCAGGTGCGACTGCTGGAACGCACGCGCCTGCTACGGCGCTATGCCGATCTCAGCAACCGGGTGCAGATCGGGTACGCCCGGTGGATCCCGACCATCCCCGACGGCGCCGATTACTTCGCCACGCTCCTCGGCGGCGGACGCACGGGCAGGCTGAACTACGCCGGCCTGGACGTCGCGGCGGTGACCCGCCTGATCGCCCGCGCCCGCGCCACCGCCGACCCCCCGCGGCGGGCCGCGCTGTGGACCGCGGTCGAGCGCGCGGTGGCATCGCGTGCGCCGTGGGCGCCGTTTGCCTACACCCTGCGAAGCGACGCCATCGCACGCCGGGTGAGCGGCCACGTGCCGCACGTGGTGCTCGGCTTCCTCTGGATGCGCGCCGAGGTCCGGTAGCCGTGCCGGGCGACGGGAGGCTCAGGGGCGGCGCGTCACGCGCACCGGCTCGCCCAGCGCCACGTCCTCGTGGCCCAGGTTGGCGTCGGCCAACAGGTTCACGGGTCGGCCCACGGCGGCGGTGACCTCGTCGAGGCGCTCGCCGGCGCCGTCCCTGAGGATGGCGGCCACGCGCGGGTGCACGCGCACCACCACCTCGTCGTCCGAGCTGCGCTTCTCGGCGGCCAGCTTGGCCCGCAGGGTGCGCTCGACCTCCACGGCCAGCGTGTCGTCGGTGAGGTGCCGCCCCTGGCCGTCACACACCTCACACGGCTCGGTCATGATCTCGCGCGGGCCCTCGAACACGTTCTGGCGGGTCATCTCCACGAGCCCCAGCGGCGAGATGTCCACCACGAAGGTGCGGGTGCGGTCCTGCTGCAGCGCCTCGTCGAGGGCGGCCTTCACGGCGTTGCGGTTGGTCTCGTCGTCCATGTCGATGAAGTCGATGATCACGATGCCGCCGATGTCCCGCAGCCTCAGCTGCCGCACCACCTCCCGCGCTGCCTCCAGGTTCGTCCGGGTGACGGTGTCCTCCAGGCGGCTCCCGCCCTTGCCGACGTTGCGCCCCGAGTTGACGTCGATCACCGTCATGGCCTCGGTGTCGTCGATCACCAGAGAGCCCCCCGAGGGCAGCGGGGCGCGCCGGTCCAGCGTGGAGCGGATGGCCGCCTCGACCCCGTACCGGCGCATCATGTCTTCGTCCTCGTCGTAGTGCTTCACGCGCTGCGCCATGCCGGGGGACGTGCGCTGCAGGAACTGGCTGATGCGCTCGTGCTGCTCGGCGTCGTCGACCAGCACCTCCTCGACGGCCTCGCTGAGCAGGTCCCGGATGATGCGCAACGACACGTCGGCCTCGGTGTAGAGCAGGGCCGGTGCGGTGGCGGCCTCGGAGCGCTGCTGCAGCGCGGCCCACAGCCGCTGGAGGTGGGTGAGGTCCCGGCCCAGCTCCTCCCCCGAGGCGCCGGCGGCCGCGGTGCGGACGATGAGCCCACCCCGGTCGGAGGCCAGTGGGTCGCAGATCGCGCGGAGCCTGGTGCGCTCCTCGTCGGAGAGGCGCTTGCTGATGCCGACGCCGTTGCCGTAGGGCACGTTGACCAGGTAGCGGCCCGCCAACGACAGCTGCATGGTGAGCCGCACCCCCTTGGTGCCCATGGCGTCCTTGGTGGCCTGAACCATGACCTCGTCGCCCTTGCTGAGGAGGTTCGCGATGCGGCGCTTGTGCCGCGACACCCCCAGCGCGACGACCTCGTCGACGTGCAGGAACCCGTTCTTCTCCAGCCCCACGTCGACGAACGCGGCCTCCATGCCCGCCAGCACGTTGGTGATGCGACCCTTCCACACGTGGCCGACCACCGACTGGTGCCCCCGGCGCTCGATGTAGCACTCGGCGGTCTGGCCGCCCTCCAGCAGGGCCACGCGGGTCTCGGCAGCGTCGACCGACACGAGGATCTGCCGCTTCGACGACGAGCTCGCCCGGCGGGAACCCCCTCTGGAGCTCACGATGGCGCCATCCGGGCAAGTGCGCCGCGCACCGCCTCGTCGGCATGGTCGGGCAGCAGCTCGCCGCGCTCCGCAAATCGCAGGCGGGCGACCTCGCCCAGGGCGCGCGTGGACGCGTACGCCACCGCGCCGCGCACGGCCCACCCCGCCCCCGGCAGCGCCGAGGCGCCGGCGCGGGCCAGCTCGCGCCAGCCGAAGGCCGCGCCGGTGACCAGGGCTGCCTCGGCCAGCCGCTCGGCGCCGGTGCGGTGCTCGTAGAGCGCGGCGAGCTGGGTGACCATGGCGATCTGGACCAGGAGGAGCGCGGGCAGGTCGGCTCCGGGAAGTGGCACCGCACCGACCGCTCCGGCCCGGCGCGCGCCGTTGGCCACGACGACCTCGGCCACCGCCGGGCGGAGTCGCGGGTACTGGCGGCCGGCGGCGATCCGCCGGTCGCCCAGCGCCCGCGCCAGCCCGCGCGCGGCGATGCCGCCCCCCTGGCCCTCGAGCGACGGTGCCTGGATGGTGGAGCGGACGCCCAGTTGGGCCTCGCGCAGGTCGAGCTCCAGGGACCGGCGCTCGCTCCGGGTGCCCACCAGCAGCGCCCGGCCCCGCCCACCGCCGGCGACATGCGCGGCCCGGCCCTCTGCCAGCGGTTCGACCGGGGCGCCGGCGGCGGCTGGGTAGACGACGAAGCCGGCGCCGCCGGGGTGGGCGCCCGCCGGAACGCCGATGAGCTCTCCCAGCCGCGCCGCGGTGGCGGTATGCCCGGCCACGACGGCGATGCTGCCGTCGCGCTCGGCCGCCTGGTCGGCTGAGGCCATCCGCGCGAGCACGGGCCGGGCCCTGTGGGCAGCGCGCAGGACGCCTGAAATCAGGCTCAACTGAGGGGGGTCCCCGGGCGCCGCCGCATGTAGATCCCCATCAGCAGGCCCAGCGCGGCGAACGTGGCCAGCGTGTGACTCCCGCCGAAGCTCATCAGTGGCAACGGGAGTCCGGTGATCGGCATCAACCCCACGGTCATCCCGATGTTAACGGACGCCTGGAAGGCCAGCATGGCCACGATGGCGCTGGCCACGAGCACCTCGAACATGGTCGCGGCGCGCGCGGCGATGCGCACCCCCCTCCACACCACCACCGCATAGAGCAAAATCAGCGCAGCCCCGCCCACGAAGCCGAACATCTCGGCGGTGACCGCGAACACGAAGTCGGTGTGGTGCTCGGGCAGGAAGTCGTTGATCGACTGCGTGGCCCCGTCCGGCCCCTTGCCCAGGGCCCCCCCGGAGCCGACGGCCGTGGTGCTCTGGTCGAGTTGGTAGCCGGCGTCGCTGGCGTCGCGGTCGGCGGTGGCGAACGCCGTGAGGCGCTCGACCTGGTAGGGCTGGAGCACATCCACGTTCTGCGACGGGAGCACGAACAGCAACGTGATCGCGACCGCGGCGATCGCCGCGCCGGCCGCGGCGAAGTGCGTCCACGGCGTCCCGCCAACGAACAGGATGGCGGCGAGGATGATCATGTACACCATGGCGGTGCCGAGGTCGGGCTGCAGGAACACGACCAGAGCGGGCACCCCTGCAACCCCGAGCATGAACAGCGACAGCCGTGGCGTGCCGACCCGGTCCAGGCGCTCGACCAGCAGCGCGGCCAGCACGATCATCAGCACGATCTTCCCGAACTCGGACGGCTGGAGGTTGAACGAGCCGATCTCGATCCAGCGCGAGGTGCCACGTACCGCGCCGCCCACCACGAAGACGACGACCAGGGCGCCCAGCAGCCCACCCCAGAGGGCCCACGCCCACGTCGCGAGTCGACGCAAGTCGAGCGCCATCGCGCCGATGGCCAGGATGACGCCGCCGGCCACGTACAGCGCCTGCCGATCAAAGAAGAAGTTCGGCCGGCCGGCCACGTCCTCCGCCGTGCTGGCGTCGATGACGTACAGGCTCAGGGCGGTGATGGCGGCCACGGCGGCCACCAGCACCCAGTCGGCCCGCGCCGCCGCTGCGCGGGTGCGTGCGCCGAGGCCGGGTGCGAGACGGCGTTCCGGGGCGAGTGTGGTCAGTTCGACTGCGCTCCCGAGCCGCAGTTGGACGCGTCGTAGCGCAGGGCCGCCGCGATGCCCTCACAGACCGCCGGGGCGGCGGCGCTGGCCCCGGTGCCCCCGCGCTCGATGATCACGGCCACCACGACCCTGGGGTTGTCGGCGGGCGCGTAGCCCACGTACCAGGAGTGGTCCTCCCCGCCGAGCTGCTCGGCCGTGCCGGTCTTGCCGGCCACGGTGAACTGGCCCGGAACCGAGGAGAACACCGAGGCCGACGTGCCGCCGTGCTCGTTGGCCGCCAGCCGCAGGCCCTCGCGGATGGTCTCGAGGGCCGCCGCGCTGGCGGCCACCGGCCTTGCGGACTGCACGCCGGCGAAGGAGCGCAGCGCCTCACCGGAGCGGTCGACCACCCGGCGCCCCAGCGCGGGCGTGGGCACCTTGCCCGTGGCCACGCCGGCGTACGAGACCGCCATCTGGAGCGGCGTGACCAGCAGGTTGCCCTGTCCGACCGACAGGTTGATGGAGTCGCCGGGCTTCCACACGCGGTCGAGCTGGAAGGGGCTGTCCTTGAACGCCCGCTTCTTCCAGCGCACCGTCGGCAGCAGGCCCTTGGCCTCGCCGGGCAGGTCGATGCCGGTCTTCCGCCCGAAGCCGAACGTGCGCGCCATGTCCTGCAACGGCTGGCGCGCACCGGTCTCGAAGAACTTGGCGCCGAGCCGGTAGAAGTAGGTGTCGCTGGACACCTGGAGGGCCACCGGCATGGTGACCGGCCCGTGCGACACGCGCTCGAAGTTGGGGAAGATCTGGTCGTACAGCTCGATCTCGGGCGGCGAGTCCACCGGCTCGTCGGCCTCGACGAAGTCGCCGTCAAGGGCGGCCGCGGCGGTGATCGGCTTGAAGGTGGACCCGGCCGGGTACTGGCCGTCGACGACGCGGTTCAGCAGCGGGCGGCGCTCGTCGGCAAGAAGCGCCTGGACCTCGCGCGGGGTGCCGTCGCTGAAGGTGGCAGGGTCGAAGTCGGGCACGGAGGCGATGGCCAGCACCTCACCGTTACGGGGGTCGAGCGCCACGCCGGCTGCGCCGGTGGAGAACCCATGCCTGGCCACCTGCGTGCGGAGCGCGAGCTCGAGCGCCGTCTGGGCCTTGAAGTCGATCGTCAGCTCGACGTCGTTGCCGGCGACGGGCGCCTCGGACGCGACCACCCCGCGTCCGACCAGCTCGCCAGTCGCGTCGACCTCGACCTCGACCCTTCCGGGCGTACCCCGCAGCCACTCCTCGTAGCTTCCCTCGATGCCCCCGATGCCCACGCGCTCGGCACCCGTGTAGCCCTGGTCCTCGTAGGCGTCCGCGCGCTCGGCCGGGATGGGCCCGAGGCTCCCCAGGACGTGGGCGGCCACCCTCCCCTGCGGGTAGTCGCGCAGGAAGGTCTCCCGGAGGCCGATGCCGGGGAACTGCCGCCGCCGCTCGGAGAGGTAGAGCGCTGTGCGGGGGTCGACGTTCTCGGCCAGGACCACCGACTGGAAGGGCGTGTTCTCCCCTCCCTCGACCTTGGTCTGCAGGTCCTTGAGGGGGATGTGCAGCCGCCGGGCAAGGCGGCCCAGCACCTCGTCGCGGCGCGCGCCCACCAGCTCCCGGGGCCGGGCCACCACGTTGGTGGCCGGGACGTTGCCCACCAGCACCACGCCATTGCGGTCGGTGATCGTGCCGCGCTGGGCCTCGGTGACCACCTCGCGGAGGCGGTTGACCTCGGCGCGCTGCTCGTACTGCTCGCCGCCCACCACCTGCAGGAACCACAGGCGCACCAGCAGAATGGCCAGCGCCACGAGCACGATACCCGCGAGGACCGCGATGCGGAACGCGAGGCTCTGGTTGATGGTGGGCCCGCCGCCGCCGGAGTCCTGCCGCGGGGCCGCTGGCTGGGGAACGGTGGTCATGGCGCCAGGGCGAAGGGTTCGACGGCGCGCGGCTCGCCCAGCAGCTTGCGGGCCGCCAACAGCACGGGCGGCGTGAGCAGCGCGGTGAGGACCAGGGTAGGGATGAGCAACGATCCGACGAAGCCCGCCGGGCTGCCCGCCGACTTTCCGAGCAGCAGCTGCACCACTCCGTAGCCCAGCTGCACGAACAGCGCAGCCGCCAGGACCATGGCGAGGGACTCCCACAGCCGGGACTCGGTACGCCCGCAGTAGCGGCCGGCCACCGCGCCCACGATCAGGTACAGCAGGGCGAGCACGCCGAGCGTGTCGATGGGCGCCAGAAGCTCCACCGCAAGGCCCGAGCTGAAACCGGTGACGGCGCCCACCAGCGGCCCGCGCAGCAGGCCGACTGCGACCACCATCACGACCACCAGGTCGGGAATGCCGTCGGCCATCGGCAGGAACGGAAGCACGGTCACCTGAAGCACCACGACGGCAAACGCGAGGAGGGCCACGGCCCAGAGCCCACGTCCCGCGCTCGCGCGGGCGGTCCGGGGCGCGGCCTCGACTTCGGGGGTCACGCCTGTCGTTGCCTCGGGGCCCTCCGCCGGAATCTCCTGCGTGGTATCGGGGGGCGGGGTGACCTGCTCGTCGCTCATCCCACTGCCCGCCGCCGGGCGTCGTCGCTGGTGGGGGCAAGGACTACGACGTAGCGCAGGCTGCGCGGGTCGACGAACGGCGTCACCTGGACCGTCTGCTGCACGTCCACCTCGCGGAGCCCCACCCCCGTCACGCGCCCGATCGGGATCCCGCGGGGATAGACCGAGGGCAGGCCCATGCCCGAGAAGCCGGCCGTGAGGACGGCCTGGCCCTCGCGGACGGGAAACTCGCGCGGCACGCCGCTGAGCTGCAGCTGCCCCGGGGTGGTCGAACGCAGCAGGCCCGGCGGGGATCCGGCCTCCTGAACCGTGGCGCCCACCTCGGTGCGCCCGTCGGTGAGGAAGCGCACGTCTGAGGAGCCGTTGCGCACCGTGGCCACGACGCCGGCCAGGGCGCCGGCCGGGGCCCTGCCGTCATCGCCCAGGGCGAGCACGGGCGAGTTGACCACGATGCCCTTCTCCGACCCCACGTTGATGCGGGCGCCCCGGTACCAGTTGGTGACCGACCGTCCGACCACCTCACCCCCCACGCGGTCATAGTCGGCAGCCAGGCCGCCGCCCACGCCGGCCAGGCCGCGCAGCCGCTCGACCTCCTCGGCCTGCGCACGGTTCTCGATCGCCTGGGCCTGGAGCATCGCGTTCTCCCTCTCGAGCCGGTCGGCGCGGCCCCGGGCGTCGCGCAGGTCGACCAGCCAGTCCCATGAGTCGCGGACCGGCGCCAGGGCGTCGGCGCTGACGCTCTGCACGGGCGTGACCGCACGGGCGGCGCCATCCTGGAGGCCGTGCAGCGGTCCGCTGTTGGACTCGCGAAAGTAGGCGGTGAAGATGACCACCGAGAGCACCACGAGGGCCGCAATCGTGCCTCGCCGCAGGGTGCCCCGCTTTCGTGCGAGTCCGGTGTTGGCCGTCGCCGCCATTCAGCGGAGGGAGGTCAATACCGTCGGCGCCGTCCGTTCGAGCTCGCCCGCTGCATGACGTCGAACTCCTCGAGCGAGCGGCCCGATCCCACCGCCACGCAGGTGAGCGGCGACTCGGCCAAGTGAATGGGCATCTCGGTCTCCGACCGCAGCCGCTGGTCAAGACCCTGCAGCAGGGCGCCGCCGCCGGCCAGCATGATGCCGCGGTCGATGATGTCGGACGCCAGCTCGGGCGGGGTCTTGTCGAGCGTGCTCTTGACGGCGTCGACGATCTGGCCCAGCGGCTCCTCGAGCGCTTCGCGCACGACTTCCGAGCTGAGCACCACGGTCTTGGGCAGGCCAGTGATCATGTCGCGTCCGCGGATCTCGGCCTGGACCTCCTCGCGCATGGGGTAGGCCGAGCCGATCTCGAGCTTGACCTCCTCGGCGGTCTGGGTGCCGATCAGCAGCTTGTATTCACGCTTCACGTAGTTGACGACGGCCTCGTCCAGCTCGTCGCCGCCCACGCGGATGGACTGCGACACCACGATGCCGCCGAGGGAGATGACCGCCACCTCGGACGTGCCGCCGCCGATGTCCACGACCATGCTGCCCGTGGGCTCGCCCACCGGGAGGCCCGCCCCGATGGCCGCCGCCATGGGCTCCTCGATGAGGAACGCGCCCCGCGCGCCCGCCGAAAGCGTGGCTTCCTCGACGGCACGCTTCTCGACGCCGGTCACCCCCGAGGGAACGCACACCACCACCCGCGGATGCGCCCAGCGATTCTGGTGCACCTTCTGGATGAAGTGGCGGAGCATCTGCTCGGTGACGTCGAAATCGGCGATGACGCCGTCCTTGAGCGGCCGGATGGCGCTGATGGTCCCCGGTGTGCGGCCGAGCATGCGTTTGGCCTCGATGCCCACCGCCTGAACCTCGGAGGAGCGCTGGTCGATGGCGACGACCGAGGGCTCGGACAGCACGATCCCCCGGCCGCGCACGAACACCAGCGTGTTCGCGGTGCCGAGATCTACCGCCATGTCGCGGCCACCGAAGCCGGTCATGTAGCTCAGTAGCCCGATGGGCTGGCCTCCCCCAGAGTGCTCGGCCGGAGCCGAACAGCTGATTCTAGCCGACGGCCGGCACGGTCAACTGTGGCCGCAGGTGGTGCGGGCGGCCTCACGCTAGCGCGCCCACCCGACAGCCGTCCACTCCCCCGTTCCGCAAAACCAGTGGCTCCGGCGCCGGCTGGGCGGTCCGCTAGCCTGGGAAGGGCATGGCGCCGCCCCTCTTCGCCGACGACAACAGCTCCTACCGCAGGGCCGCCAGGCGAGCCGAGCGCGAGGAGCAGGAGCGGGTGCGCCGGCGCCGCGAGATCATGGTCACACTCCGGCGTCTCAAGGAGGAGGCCGGTGACCGCGGCGCCCAGGCGGCACGCGAGCGCGCGGACCGCCACGCGTCGCTGCTCCAGCGCTACCCGCCGCTCTACTGATCCGGGGGTAGAGTCCCGCTGCATGGGCGGCGCCGCCACACGCCTGCGTTTCGGCGTCTTTCTCGCGCCGTTCCACGAGCCGGGCCAGGACCCCACGCTGGCGCTCGAGCGCGACCTCGAGCTCATCCAGCACCTCGACCGCTTGGGCTTCCACGAGGTGTGGGTGGGCGAGCACCACAGCACCGGCTGGGAGACGATCGCCTCCCCCGAGCTGTTTCTGGCCACGGCCGCCGAGCGCACCCGCCACATCCGACTGGGCACCGGGGTGGTCAGCCTGCCGTACCACCACCCGCTGATGGTGGCAGACCGCATCACCCTGCTGGACCACCTCACACGAGGCCGCATCAACATGGGCGTTGGGCCCGGGGGGCACCTGACCGACGCCATGATGCTGGGTCTCGACCCCAACCGGCTGCGCCCGATGATGGCCGAGGCGCTCGAGGTGATCGTGCGCCTCATGACCGACCCCACGCCGCTCACCCACAGCTGCGACTGGTTCGAGCTCAACGACGCGGTGCTGCAGTTGCGGCCCTACCAGCACCCGCACCCGCCGATCGCCGTCACCAGCATGGAGTCGCCCGCCGGCATGGCCCTGGCCGGCCGACTGGGAGTGGGCGTCCTGTCACTGACCGTGGCAAAGGGCCCCAGCGGGCCCATCGACCTGCGATCGCACTGGGCCATCGCCGAACAGGAAGCCGAGCGGGCGGGCACCACGGTGCGTCGCGAGAACTGGCGGCTGGCGGTGCCGGTGCACCTGGCCGAGACCCGCCAGCAGGCCCGCGACGAGGCCCGTCACGGCGCTGCCGCCTACCTGCTCGACTACGCCCAGGGCATCACCGGCCGGCCCAGCCCGGTCCCTGGCCCGCGCGACGCGATCATCGACCAGATGACCGAAGCCGGCAGCTGGATCGTGGGCACGCCGCACGACTGCATCGAGGCGTTTCAGCGCTTCGAGGAGAGCTCCGGCGGCCACGGCGGCATCCTCGTCTGGGCGCACGAGTGGGCCCCCCGAGACGCGATCCTGCGCAGCTACGAACTGCTGGCCCGCGAGGTCATGCCACGCTTCACCGGGGCGCTGGAGGGCATCGAGTCATCCAACGCGGTCGCGAAGGCCGCCGTCGCGGGCCTCCACGACCGCCGCACCGCTGCGGTTGAGGCAGCCCGCAAAGACTACGAGCGAGCCCGCTCGGGCCGCTCGCGCTCTTGAACCCGAGCGCGGGTCGACTACCAGGGAGCCAGGCCCAGGGCGGCGAGCTCGTCGACGAGGGCCGCGACCGGCAGGCCCACCACGGCCGTGTAGTCGCCCTCGACCCACTCGACCAGCGCGGCCGCCCGGCCCTGGATCGCGTACCCCCCCGCCCGGTCGCGCCACTCTCCGGTATCCACGTACCAGCCAATTGCGACCCCCGATAGCGGGCGGAAGCGCACCTGGGTTCGCACACGCCGCTCGCGCTGCTGGCTGCCTTCAGCGAGCAGGACGATGGCGCTCTCGACGGTGTGGGTCCTCCCGGCCAGGGCGCCGAGCACGGCCGCAGCCTCCGTCGCATCGGCCGGCTTGCCGAGGACCCGGTCGTCGATGATCACCGCCGTGTCGGCGCCGAGCACGGCTCCACCGGCCGGGATGCCGGCGCGCTCGGCGACCTCGCGTGCCTTGCCCCGGGCATTCGTCAGCGCATCGACACCCTCGTCGTGGGCCGAGGCCACCACCCGGAAGGGGATGTCGAGCGCGGCCAGCAGCGCTCGCCGCAGCGGCGAGCGCGACGCCAGCACGATCAGGCTGCCACCAGCACGCCGAAGTGCAGCGCCAGCTCGCGTTCGGCCGACTCGGGGCCGTCGGAGCCGTGCACCACGTTCTGGCCCACGTCCAGGGCGTAGTCGCCGCGGATGGTGCCGGGCGGGGCGTCCTGGGGGTCGGTGGGGCCCATCATGGTGCGCATGGCGACGATGGCGCCCTGGCCCTCGACGACCAGCATCACGACGGGGTCGGAGCTGATGAACTCCACCAGCTCGCCGAAGAACGGGCGCTCGCGGTGCTCGACGTAGTGCTCCTCGGCCACGGCGCGCTCCATACCGCCCTTCCTGATGGCCACGATGTCGAGACCCCGGCGCTCGATGCGGCCGATGATCTCGCCCGTGAGCCCGGCCGCGACGCCGTCGGGCTTGATCATGACGAACGTTCGCTCCATGGCTGGCGCGCCGTCAGTCCTCATCGTCGCCGCTCGGGCGGCGAAGCCGGAATCTGCCCGTGCTGCCGGCCCTCTCGGGCTCGGCCGCCGACGACTGCGGGGCGGCCGGTGGCGGCGGCGGCGCGCCGTCGGAGCCTCCCATGCGCTGCTCCAGCTCGGTGAGGCGCATGTCGATGTCGCGCACCTCGTCGCGCGTGGGGACACCGGCCTCGCGGAGCGCGGCCCGGAAGCTGGGCTCCGAGGCCAACCCCTCGCGCTCGCGCATGCGGGCCACCATGTCGGCGCCCTCGTCGTCGCCCAACTCGCCCAACCGGCGCTCGAGCGCCAGCAACTCGAGCTCGCGCTCGCGCGCCTCCTCGATGTACTCCGGGGGCCGCACGACCAGGTAGATGATGGTGCCGAGGTACGGGATCACCACCGACAGCGCCACGCTGGCGGCGATCCAGCCGTTCTCCTCGATGCGCCGGCGGGCGTCGCTGTAGGTCCAGTAGATCAGCGCAAGCCAGAGGGCGACGATGAAGACCTGCACCAGCAGGCTGATCGCCGTCCATGCCCCCGAATCGAAGAAGTTGCTGATCGAGTCGAACGGATCACTGTCGCTCGAGATGCCTGGAGTCGTTGTCTCTTTATCCACTCGCTAGGCGCTTGGGGCAGCGGGTCGGGGCGTGGCGCGGGCGAGGATAGCAGGGGGGTTCGGCCCCCCCTGTTCGGCTCCTCCCACCAGTGTGGACCGCAGGTCTGCGAGCAGGTACAACGAGCCGCACACCACGACGGCACCATCCGAGCCGGCCTGACGACGCGCCTCGGCGATAGCGCCCCACGGATCGGGTGCGGCGACCGCCGGCGCGCCGGCCTCGCGCACCAGGTCGGCCAGCCGATCGGGCTCCACCGCCCGGAGGTGGGCCGACCGCGTTGCGACGACATAGTCGCAGGCGCGCGCCAGCGGAGCGGCCATGCCGCGCACGTCCTTGTCGCCCAGCACCGAGACCACTGCCACCGTGCGACGCGGTCCCAGCACCTCGGGCAGCGCCGCGCACAGCGCTGCCATGCCCGCCGGGTTGTGGGCGCCGTCCAGCAGCAGGGGCGGCCGGCCGGCCAGCAGCTCGAGGCGGCCCGGCAGCCGGACCCCGACCAGGGCCCGCGCCAACGGCGCCTCCTCGAGCGGCATGCCCAGGGCCAGCTCGGCGCCGGCCAGGGCGACGGCCAGGTTGGCGCGCTGGAAGCCGCCCAAGAGCGGCAGCGGCAGCCCGTGGTAGGCCCCGCGCGGCGTCCGCACCGACACGAGTCCCTCCACGACCCCCGCGTGAATCTCCCGGCCCACCCGCTCCAGTCCGAGCGATCGGCGGGCCGCCACCGCCGCCACGGCGGCCTGCGCGGCTGGCGGCATGGGTCCGACCACCACGGGCCGCGCGCCGTCGGCGGCCACGGCCAGCTTCTCGGCCGCGATGGCCTGCTCGGAGTCGCCCAGCAGGTCGGTGTGCTCGAGGGCCACGTTCGTGAGCGCGACCGCCGCGTGGGGCGCCAGGACGTTGGTGGCGTCGTAGCGACCACCCAGCCCGGCCTCGACGGCGACGGCCTGGGCGCCCCACTCGGCGAAGACCCAGAAGGCCGCCGCGGTGAGTACCTCGAACTGCGTGACGCCATCGTCGGGCGCGAGCCGCAGCCGGCCCGCCGCGGCCCGGACCGCGCCGACGGCCGCTGCGAAGCACTCGGCATCGACGGGCCGGCCCTCCACCGCGATGCGCTCGCACCATCCGTCGACGTGCGGCGACAGGTAGAGGCCCGAGGTCCGTCCCTGACTGTCGAAGGCCGCCGCCGCGAGGCGCGCCGTGGAGGACTTGCCGTTCGTCCCCACCACGTGCAGGGACGGGCGCCCCAGGTGCGGGTCGCCAAGCTCGACAAGCAGCGCGCGCATCCGCCGCAGACCGAACCGCATGCCCAGGACATCGAGCTGCTCGACGTAGGCGACGGCCTCCTGCGGTCCGAGCATCGCCCCGGTCAGCTCAATGACCCGAGCTCGTCGCGCAACGCGTCACGCTCTCCCTCGAAGCGCCGCGCCTTCTTCCGCTCGGCCTCCACCAGATGGGCGGGCGCACGCTCCACGAAGCGCTCGTTCGCCAGCTGCCGCTCGGCGCGTGACAGCTCGGCCTCGGCCTCGGCCAGGGCTCGCTCCACCCGCTCGCGCTCGGCCGCCCGGTCCAGGCCGCCGGCCGGGGCGACCAGCAGCCGCCCGAACGACAGCGGGAGGACCGTCGCCCCCTCGGGCTCGGCGTCGACCACCGCAGCGCCCGCGAGGGCGTCGAGCGCGGGGGGCGCCAGTTCGGGCCCGCCGGGGGCCTCCAACCAGACCCGGAGGCCCGCGCTGCGCGGCAGGCCGCGCTCGGAGGCGTAGCTGCGCAGGGCGGTCACCGCCTCGCGCAGTGCGTCGAGCTGGACCTCGGCCGCGGCGTCGCGTCCCGCGAGGGCGCGCGCGGGGGCGTGCTGGAGCATGAGCCCCTCGGCGCCCGGCATGCCGGACCAGATCTCCTCGGTCACGAACGGCATCAGCGGGTGCAGGAGGGCCAGGATCTGCTCCAGCAGCGCCGCGGCGACCTCCGGTTCGGCCTCGCCTGCCTTGAGCAGCTCGAGGTACCAGTCGCAGTACTCGTCGAACACCACGTGGTAGACCAGGTCGGCGAGTTGGCTGAAGCGGAACCCGGCCAGCGCCTGCTCCGCCTCGGCCACCGCGAACGCCAACCGGGAGGCCATCCAGCGGTCGGCCACCGTGGCGGGGGCGGGGTCGGGGCCACCCACCGTGCCGCCGCGCTCCAGCACCAGCCGCCCTGCGTTCCAGAGCTTGGTGACCAGCTGGCGCCCCTGACCGACGCGCTCGTGGCTGAAGCGCACGTCCTGCGTGCTGGACATCATCAGCAGACCGAAGCGCAGTGCGTCGGCGCCGCTCTTGGCGATGACCTCATCGGGGTCGATGCCGGTGCCCAGGCTCTTGCTCATGCGCCGCCCGTCCGGCGACTGGACCACCGAGTGGATGTAGACGTCCGAGAACGGCACGTCGCCCATGTACTCGATCCCCATCATCACCATCCGGGCCACCCAGAGGAAGATGATGTCGCGGGCCGTGGAGAGCGCGGCCGTCGGATAGAAGGTGTCGAGCTCGGCGGCGTCGTCGGGCCAGCCCAGGCTCGCAAACGGCCACAGCGCCGAGCTGAACCAGGTGTCGAGCACGTCGGGGTCGCGCTTCCAACCTTCGCCGTCGGGCTTCTGGAGCCCCACGTGGACCTCGTCGCCCCGATACCACACCGGCAGGCGGTGCCCCCACCACAGCTGACGGCTGAGACACCACGGCCGGATCTCGGACATCCAGTCCAGGTAGACCTGACCCCACCGGTCGGGCGTGAAGCGCACCCGCCCGTCCTCGACCGCCGCGATGGCGGGCCGGGCAAGGCTGCGCATGTCGGCGAACCACTGCAGCGAGATGAGCGGCTCCACGCGGGCGCCGCTTCGGTGCGAGAAGGGCACCTCGTGCGTGTAGGGGCGCTCGTCGCGCAGGACGCCCTCCGCGCGCAGGTCCTCCACCACGCGCCGCCCGGCCTCGGCCGCTGGGAGGCCCTTGTACCGCGATCCCACCTCGGCCGTCATGGCCCCGTCCTCGCCGATGACGCTCACCGCAGGGAGGTCGTGACGCCGGGCGATCTCGAAGTCGTCGGGCGAGTGGGCCGGCGTGACCTTCAGCGCCCCCGTGCCGAACTCGGGGTCCACGGCCTCGTCGCCCACGATGGGCAGCCGCCGGCCGACCAGCGGCAGCGTGCAGGCGCGGCCGATCAGCTCCCGGTAACGCGGGTCGTCGGGATTGACCGCCACGGCGGTGTCGCCCAGCATCGTCTCGGGCCGGACGGTGCTCACCACCACCTCGCCCGAGCCGTCCTCGAGCGGGTAGGCGATCTCCACCAGCGCATCGGTCACCTCCCGGCTCTCGACCTCCAGGTCGGAGATGGCCGAGCGCAGGCCGGGGTCCCAGTTGACCAGGTAGCGGTCGCGGTAGATGTACCCCTTCTCGTAGAGGTCGCAGAAGACGCGCTGCACCGCGCGGGCGTAGCCGTCGTCCATCGTGAACCGCTCGCGCGAGTAGTCCAGCGTGCACCCCAGCCGGCGGAGCTGGCTGATGATGCGGCTGCCGTACTCGGCCTTCCACTCCCACGCGCGCTCCAGGAACGCTTCGCGGCCCAACTCGCGCCGGTTCGTGCCCTCCGACTCGAGGCGCCTCTCGACCACCGCCTGGGTGGCGATGCCGGCGTGATCGGTGCCGCAGATCCACATCACCTCGTCGCCGGCCATGCGGCGCCAGCGGATGAGGACGTCCTGGATCGTGTTGTTGAGGGCGTGCCCCATGTGGAGCGCCCCCGTGACGTTGGGCGGCGGGATGGCGATGGCGTAGCCGGGCCGCCCGCTGGACGGATCGGCGCGCAGGGCGCCGGAGTCATCCCATGCCGCGATCCAGCGCGGCTCGGCCTCGGCGGGAGTGAAGCGGGTCGGCGCCTCCTGCGTCACCCCCTCAGGCTATTACGCCGGCTCCGCGCCCGCGACGCGCCGCTCGCGCGCCTCGGTGACCAGCGTGGGCGGGCGCTCCTTCTCGATGGTCTCGCGCGTGACCACGCACTTCACCACGTCATCGCGGGAGGGCAGCTCGAACATGACGTCGAGCAGGGCCGACTCGATGATGGAGCGCAGGCCGCGAGCGCCAGTCTGGCGTTCCAGCGCCCGGTCGGAGATGGCCTCCAGGGAGTCGTCGGCGAACACCAGCTCGACGTCGTCGAACGAGAGGAAGCGCTTGTACTGGCGCACCAGCGCGTTCTTCGGCTCGGTGAGGATCTTCACGAGGTCGTCGCGGGTGAGCTGGTGCACCGCGGAGATGACGGGGAGCCGTCCGATGAACTCGGGGATGAGCCCGTACTCGACCAGGTCCTCGGGCAGGACCTGGCTGAACTGCTCGTGCGAGTCGCGCGTGGAGCGGCTGGTGACCTCGGCGCCGAAGCCCACCCGGCGCTGGCCGATGCGCCGGTCGATGAGTTGCTCCAGGTTGGCGAAGGCCCCGCCGCAGATGAAGAGGATGTTCGAGGTGTCGATGGTGAGGAACTCCTGGTGCGGATGCTTGCGCCCGCCCTGCGGCGGCACCGAGGCCACCGTGCCCTCCAGGATCTTGAGCAGCGCCTGCTGCACGCCCTCGCCCGACACGTCGCGCGTGATCGACGGGTTGTCGGCCTTGCGGGCGATCTTGTCGACCTCATCGATGTAGATGATCCCGGTCTCGGCCTTCTTGACGTCGAAGTCGGCCGCCTGGATGAGCTTGAGCAGGATGTTCTCGACGTCCTCGCCCACGTAGCCGGCCTCGGTGAGCGCCGTGGCGTCGGCGATGGCGAACGGCACGTTGAGGATGCGCGCCAGCGTCTGGGCGAGCAAGGTCTTGCCGCAGCCCGTGGGGCCGAGCAGCAGGATGTTGCTCTTCTGCAGCTCGATGTCCCCCTCGCTGGAGGTCATCATGTTCACGCGCTTGTAGTGGTTGTAGACCGCCACGGCCAGCGTGCGCTTGGACTCGGTCTGCCCCACCACGTAGTCGTTCAGAACGCTGTAGATCTCCTGCGGCCGCGGAAGGGACTCGGCATCGAGGCTGGCCGGCGCCGTGAGCTCCTCATCGATGATCTCGTTGCAGAGATCGATGCACTCGTCGCAGATGTAGACGCCGGGCCCAGCGATGAGCTTCTTGACCTGCCGCTGGGACTTGCCGCAGAAGCTGCAGAGCAGCTGCTCGGTCGTGTCGCCGGACTTCGCCATGGTCGCCCGGCCCCTAGTGGCTTTCGATGACGCGGTCGACGATGCCGTAATCCTTGGCCTGCGCGGAGCTCATGAAGAAGTCGCGCTCGGTGTCGCGCGACACCTTCTCGAGCGACTGGCCGGAGTGCTTGGCGATGATCTCGTCGAGCTGCTGGCGCAGGTCGATGATCTCCTTGGCGTGGATCTCGATGTCGGTCGCCTGACCCTGAAAGCCGCTGGACACCTGGTGGATCAGGATCTTGGCATTCGGCAGCGCCATCCGCTTGCCCTCGGCCCCGCCGGCGAGCAGCAGCGCCCCCATGCTCATCGCGACGCCGACGCAGATCGTCTGCACGTCCGGCTTGATGAACTGCATCGTGTCGTAGATGGCCAGCCCTGCATACACCGTGCCGCCGGGGCTGTTGATGTAGAGCGAGATCTCCTTGTCGGGATCCTCGCTCTCGAGGTGCAGCAGCTGCGCCACCACGAGGTTGGCGATCTGATCGTCGATCGGCGTGCCCAGGA
>JAUVPZ010000056.1 GCA_030598395.1 Miltoncostaeaceae bacterium
CACCGTCGAGAGCCACCGTGCGCACGTGCTCACCAAGCTCGGCGCCGGAACCCGGGCCGAGATGGTCCAGCACGCGCTGCGAGCCGGCCTGCTCGAGGAGACCGAGGCGATCGACGAGACCGAGGCGGTCGACGACGACGGCTAGAGCAGGAGCAGCGCCCCGAGCGCGGCGGTGGCGGCGAACCCTGCCACCGCCGCGATCGAGACCGGCCGGGCCGGGGCGGCGCGCAGCGACCCCGGGATGAGCTCGCTCGCCACCAGCCAGGCCATTGCGCCGGCCGCGAACCCGAAGCCGGCCGGCAGGGCCCAGCTGAAGGCCGAGACGAAGAGGAACGCGGGGACGGCCATCAACGCCTGAGGGAGGCTCGAGACGACGCTCCATCCGGCCGCCGCGCTGACCGACGCCCCGGCCGGCACGAGGACGAGCGAGATCGCCAGGCCCTCGGGAATGTTGTGGACGGCGATCGCCGCTGCAACGAACCATCCGTAGCCGTCGCCGTCGCCGAACGCGACGCCCACGCCGATGCCCTCGGCGAACGAGTGTGCGGTCATCACGAGCACGATCAGGACGGGCGCGCGCGCACGGGAGCCCGCGAGGCCGGGTAGCTGCGTCTCCCCGCCATCGCCGACGAGCCATCCGATCGCCGCCATCGCCACCACGCCGGCCACGGCGCCCGCGGCGAGGCGCACCGGCGAGAGCCCCCATGCCTCGAGGGCCAGCGAGAGGGCCGCGGCCAGCATCACGCCCGCAGCGGCTGCCGCGGCCAGGGCGGCACCGCGAGGCCCGGGAACGCGCCGGCCTGCGAGCGGCAGCGCCCCGAGCCCCGTTGCCGCGGCAGTCACGGCGCCGGCGCCGAGCACGGCGAGCGCGGGAGCGATCAACTAGTGCCTCGTCAGGGGACGTTGGCGTGTTCCGCCCGCGAAAACCCCGCGGGGCCAGGACGCAGTGTCATCGGCATGGCGGACCTGGAGATGACCGAGGACGCCGCATCCGCGGAGGTTTGCAGCGCGGCGGAGCGTGGCGAACGTTTCCTGACGGGGTACTAGTCGCCGGCTTCGCCCCAGATCAGCGCGAACCCCGCAGATCCTGATCTGCACGGTGACGGGCACCGCCTCCTCTGCGCCGAGAAGGCCATCGCTCCATCGATCAGGTGCGGGGCGGCACGCCCGTCATCGCGCCGACGGAGCGCACCTCCTCCCTGATCTGCTCCACCTCCCGGGCCAGCGCGCTCACGTACTCCTCGAGCGCGGTGATGCGCTCGGCGAGCTCATTCGGCGATGGGTCCAGGGTAGCTGGTGTCTCGTCAAGGCTGCTCATACCCGTAGTCTGCGCGGGCGAGGGGCACGCTGCATGGGGTGGGGTGCGGTGGGCGGTTGCGGCGAACTACCGACGATGGCCCGCCGGGTTCGGGTCGCGGGAGTGGGGGCGGGCCCGCCGAGCACCCCGTCGGGGTGGCCGTACAGCTCGCTGGGTTGCTCTCGCGGTAGGCGATGGCGACGAGCGCCCGGGGTTCGACCCCGTTGGCGCGCCCCTCCCGCACGAAGACGGCGCCATGGCCCGCAAGCGGATTGCCGGGCACCCTCTCGGCCAGGCCGGCCTCGTTGCCGCTGTCGGCGCGTCGGCAGCCGGCTTGAGCCCCGTGCGCTTCGACGCGTTAATGTCCACAGCGTGGATCTTCCGGAGGGGCTTCAGGCGGCGCTCTCGTTCGGCCTGGCCGACGCCGTGCTCACCCGGCGCTCACGGCGTGTGGGATTGGGCATGGCGATACCCGACGGAGCGCTGGCGTACCGGTCGCCGCACCAGGCCGTGCCGCTGTCGGAGCTGGAGGAGGCCTTCCTGGTCTGGCTGGGCACCGGCACCACGGGCCTGGCGCTGGGCGACCTGCCGCGCGACGGCCTGTCCTGGATGCTCGGCTGGAACGGGCGCGCCTGGCCGTGCTCGCTCAACTCGCACTCCACCGAGCTCTTCTACACCAACGACGACGGCCTCCACCTGGTGCGGCTGCGCGAGCGCGCCCCCGAGGACGGCGCCACCTCGCCGTTCTCGGGCCAGTCCCACGAGCAGATCCAGCAGACGGTGGCGCGGCTGTTCCGCGACAGCCGCGAGACCCTCGAGCCGGCGCGCGCCGACCTGCCCACCGGCGAGCCGGGCCTCTTCAACTTCAACGCCTGGAATGTCAACCAGCCCGGCACGAGCCTGTTCATCCCCGTCACCGACACCACCGTCGAGTACCTCACCTTGCTGTTCATCTACTTCGACGAGCACAACCGCTTCAGCGTGGTGGACGAGCTCACCGGCCGGCGCTGCGGGCTGGAACCGTGGGTGGAGCGCGGCCGGCTGGGGGCCGTGGAGCTGTCGCTGTTCGACCTGGAGCTTCGGGCGCTCACCACGCTCAACGTGGAGGGGGCGTTCATCTGCCAGAACATGAGCCTCGCCCTGCAGGCGCTGGGGCTGGGCGGATGGGCCTTCACGGGCTTCCTGCCGCATCACGTGCTGGGCGCGTCGCCCGATCACCGGGGCCTGGGGTTCACCTTCGTGACGCCCGAGCACTCGCCGCGGGCCGCGGCGACGCCGGCTCCGGTCGGACGGCCCGGTGCCGTCGAGGCCCTGTGCCCACCGTTCGTGGCCGACATGCGCGAGGCGGTCGAGCGCTTCCTCGCCCAGCGGGCGGGCGCCGAGGAGCGCCCGGCGCCCTACCGGCGGCCGGACGAGGTGATGGCCGGCCGCATGACCTACAGCGACGAGACCGTCGAGATCGTGACCACCTTCTGCCAGTACGTGCTGGACACCTACGGCCGCTTTCCGGCGTTCCTCGACCCGATGTTCGTGCGGTTGGTGCTCCAGGCCCACCACCTGGAGTCCGGGTTCTACGACCAGCACTACGGCGACGGCGCCTACGGCCCGCTGCATCGGGAGCACTTCGCGCTGTGGCACCCCGAGCACGCGGGCCGGCCGCCCGCTCGGGCCGGCGGCGCTACCCGGTGAAGCCGCCCGTCGAGTAGGTCACCTCTGGGTCCCAGAAGATCCACTCGTCGATGCCGGCGCGCCGCGCGCCCTCGATCTGCGCGCGGATCTCGTCCGCGCCGTAGGGCGCCTTGAAGGTGAAGTCCTGGAGCCAGGGCACCACGCGGGCGCCGCTGCCCTCGGACTGCTCGATGAAGTCGCGGGCGCTGCGCTCCACGATGCGTCCGGGCTGGCGCTCGGGGTCAGGGACGTCGTACTCGCCGCGGCCCCAGTGGGAGGGGTACAGCAGCGGGGCGATGTAGTCGACGTTGGCCGAGATGCGCTCCACGTTCTGCGCGATCTCCTCGGGCCGGCTGGCGGCGATGCCGAACAGCGAGGCGCCCAGGAATGTGCCATGCGGCTCGAGCGTCTCCCGCGCCTCGGCGAGGAACGAGGCCACCGAGGCCTGCGCGCCGCCGCGCAGGCCGGGGAACGCCATGGTCTCGAGCGGGCCGTCGGGGCGGCGAATGTAGTCGTAGAGGATCTCGTCCACCCCCCCCGCCGCGGCCTCCTCGGCCACGTCGATGTTGTACTTGCGCACGGCCGGGTCGGCGAAGTTGGTGAAGCCGCCGTTCGGGGCGAACTGTTGCCCGTCGGGCGTCTGGATCACCCGGTTGCGGTGCCCGTTGGCCAAGGCGTGGCGGGCCAGCACCGGGTCGCGGAAGGCCACCACCCGACCGATGACCCGGGCGCCGCGGCCATGGATCTCCTCGACGGCCTCGTCGAGGTTGAAGTGCTGTCGGACGGCGCCCATCTGCTTCGCGAGCGGCACGTTGCTGTCGTAGCCGATCTCACCGCGCTCGTCCTTGAGGTCGAGCTGGATGGCCGTGATGGCGCCGTCGTCGACGAGGCGCAGGACGGGCTCGCGCAGGCCGGGAACGGCCCACGACGCGGCCGACATGTGGACGCTGCGCACCGGCTCGGGCGGGCGGCGCACCTCAACGGCGATTGGCACCTCCACGCCGCGCACGTTGCCCGCGCGGTCGACCGCGCTGACCACGATGGTCTCGGTGGGCGGCTCGTCGAACGGCAGGGCGAACCGGGTCCCCTCGGTGGCCACCGGCTGACCGTCGACGGTCAGCCTGGCCGGCTCGCTCACCTCGCCCTCGACCCTGATGGGCTGACCGCGCCGGCCGCGCGAGGAGTCGCCGTCGAAGGTGATGGTGGGCCGCGTGCGGTCGATGGTGAAGTTCCACGATCTGGTCGCCGGCCAGGGCACGAACGGCCGGTCGACCGACAGCTCGAGGGTGTGGGTGCCCTCCTGGAGCTCTGGCGGGCGGTAGGAGATCTCCCCTGCCACGACCCGGGCGTCGCTGGTCACATCCATGCTGTCGAGCCGAAGCTCGGCGCCGTCGAGCGCCGCCGCCGGCTCCACCTGAACCCGGAACACGGTGTCCTCGACGGCGTCCTGGCTCAGGTGCGCGTCGAGCGGCGGGCCGATGGCGTGCAGCGTCGGCCCGGCGGCGCGCACCCCGTAGCCCAGCGCCACGCCCACCACCACGGCGACCGCGGCGACGCGCACGTAGCGATTGCGGGCGAAGCGCAGGGCGCCCGAGCCGGCGCGCCCCGGCCACTCCGGCCGTCGCGGGCCGCCGCCGGAGTCCTCGACCGCCGGCAGTTCCGCGGTGTCGGGTCCGGCCGGGTCGGCCAGGGCGGAGCCGCTCGTGGCATGCCCAGGCCCGCCCGACGGCTCCGGATCCACCCCATCCGAGTCGCGCACGCCACCGACGCTACAAAAACCTACGGGCGTTGCGCAACGATTCGGTCCGTTCAGGGATGAATATCCTCGCTGCCGCCGGCCCCCGGCTCAGGCGTCCGCGGCGCCCCGGAAGCCGACGTCGGCGCAGGCCTTGGCGAGGGGGCTCGGCGGGACCTCCCGCGGCGGCGGATCCTCGTTGTAGCCGCCCGGCGCCACGTCGTTGGGGGCGTCCGGGTGGAAGAGCGCCGCGAGGCACTGCACCTGGCCGCGCCCCGGGCCCAGCTCGAACTGGCCGCCGCCGTAGGCGGCGATGCCGCGCTCGGCCAGCGTGTCGTAGGTCTCCATCAGGCTGCGCAGCGGGCCGAAGCGCGACGGCTTGATGTTGATGCAGCGGGGCGGGTGCTCGAGCGCGTCGATGTCGGCCACCCCGTGGATCGGCGCGTCCCAGGTGAGACGGTCCTCGTGCCCCGCCAGCGCCGTCCGGGTGCCGTCCGTGAGCGCCGCATCCTCGAGCCATGCGTCGGGGAACCCCCGCACCACCCGCGCGTAGAGGGCCGGGTCCGGTGGCGAGGAGGTGGGGTAGGCGCCCTTGAAATCGACCGTCGGCACGGCCCCGGTGGCCGCCAGCGCCTCGACGAGCGCGTCGTCCCATGAGGGATCGGCGTCCAGCTTGAAGCGCAGGCTCGGGTCGCGGCGCAGCCACCGGTCCACCCGGTCCGGATCGGGTGGAGCGCCCAGCCCCAGGGAGATCACGAACGACGGCGGCGACGCGGAGCGGCCCAGGGCCTCGGCCAGCGACCGGCCCGCCTGGCGTAGCGCCAGATCGAGACCCGCGCTCTCGAAGGCCCAGCGGCGATACGCTTCCTGCCCGGGCCGGATCGGGGGCTCAGGGTGGAGCTCCAGGTCGTCCAGCAGGGCCGCGAAGCCCGCCATGGTGTGCTCGCCGGCCAGGGGCAGGTACGCGTTGCGCAGCACCAGGTGCAGGTGGTCCTGCGCCTCGTAGGTCACGTCCTCGCCCACGCCCTGCTCGCCGGCGCCGTGCAGGCGCACCACCGTGGTCACGCGAGTGAACCCGCCCGACACCGCGGCACTCAGGGGCTCGAGCGCGTAGCCCTCGACGGCCAGCGGCAGGTCCGCCAGCAGCCCGTACGAGCCCGTGGCCGCCGCCGGGCTCAGGTGGAGGTCACCACGCGGACGACCTCCTCCTGGGTGATTCCTGCCGCCTCGGCGAGCTCGTCGATGGCGTGGCCGCGCACCACTGCGGTCTTGATGGCCTCGTCGCGGGCCGTGAGGTCCAGGCGGTCGGCGGTCTCCTGGTAGCGGCGGGAGGTCGCGATGACCCGGCGTAGATCGCTGTCCGCCACGCCGGGAACGCTACGGGACAAAGGGGGGCACCACACCCGCGAAGGGGCCTTTACATTTCTCTAACAAAACGATGCGCGACGGCGAGGGCCACCCGGTTGAGCGGCGGGAAGCCGAGCCCCACAATGGTGACGACCGATGAGCACCCCGACCCCACCCTGTCCTCCGGCGCGCCCGACGAAAAGCGGCACCGGGCCCACGGTCATCGGGTGAGCGCCTGGTGAGCCCCGGGCGCCGGCCGGCGCGCCGCGACCCGGCCTGGGTCTGGTACGCCATCGCGGCCGCGGTGCTGGCGCTGCTGCTGGCGCTGCAGATCAGCGGCGCGGTGGGCGGGCTGGGACCGTGACCTGGATCCAGCGCCAGGTGACGCTTCAGCCCCGCGAGCGGGGGTTCCACCTGGTCACGCGCGAGGTGGTCGAGGCCGTGCCGGAGATCGGCGCGATCTCGGTGGGCGTCGCCCACCTGTTCATCCGTCACACGTCGGCCTCGCTGACGCTCAACGAGAACGTCAGCCGCGACGTGCGCGTGGATTTCGAGACCTGGTTCTCGCGCGCCGTGCCGGACGGAGCGCCCTTCTTCACCCACACACTCGAGGGCGACGATGACATGCCGGCGCACGTCAAGGCCGCGCTGCTCGGATCGGCGGTCACGATCCCCGTGGCCGACGGGCGACTGGCGCTGGGCACATGGCAGGGCGTCTACCTCGGCGAGCACCGCCATCGCGGCGGCGCACGCACGCTCACCGTGACGCTGTGTGGCCAGGAGCGCCCGGCTCCGTAGAGTCACCACCGCCAACCTCACGACCAAGCGGAGAGTGACCATGCAGGGCATCGTCTACCGGGCGGACGGCGAGATGCAGGTGGAAAGCGTCCCCGACCCCGAGATCCTCGAGCCCACCGACGCCATCGTGCGGGTCACCAAGGCGTCCATCTGCGGCTCGGACCTGCACATCTACAACCACGGCGAGGCCTTCGGGTTCGAGCCCGGCTGCCGGGTGGGGCACGAGTTCGTCGGCGACGTCGCAGAGGTCGGCTCCGAGGTGCGCTCGGTGGCTCGCGGCGACAAGGTGCTGTCGCCGTTCTGGATCAGCTGCGGCGACTGCATCTTCTGCGGCAAGGGCCTGTACACGTCGTGCCTCAACGGCGGCTGCTTCGGCTTCCCGGGCTTCTGGAACGCGGGCGGCGCCGTGCAGGGCGGGCAGTCCGAGTACGTCCGCGTGCCGCTCGCCGACGGCACCCTGGACCGGGTGCCCGAGGCGCTGGCCGACGACGGGGACGACGCGCGCACGCTTCCGTTGACCGACGTCATGGCCACCGCCTACCACGGCGTCAGCGAAGCGCGGCCCCAGCCAGGTGGCGTCACGGTCGTGGTGGGCGACGGCGCCGTCGGCCTGCTGAGCGCGCACGCCGCCACGCTGTTCGACCAGCGCGCGATCGTGCTGCTGGGCCACCACGACGACCGTCTCGGCATGGGACGGCGCCTTGGCGCCACCCACACGGTCAACACCGACGAGCAGGATCCCGCCGAGCTGGTGACCGAGCTGACGGGCGGCCTGGGCGTCGAGAGCGCGGTGTGCGCCATCGCCAGCCCCGAGACCATGCGGTTCGCCATTGAGGCCCTGCAGCCCGGGGGAGCGGTGGGATGGGTGGGCATGGAGGTCTTCTTCGGGGCCCCCGACATCCCCTGGGACATGGCCTACCTGAAGAACGCCACGATCAGCGGCGGCGTGGCGCCGGTGAAGCGCTACCTGCCCGCGCTGTGGCCGCACCTCGAGGCCGGCAGGATCGACCCCAGCCCCGTGCTCACGCACGATCTCCCGTTGGCTGACGGCGCCAGCGGCTACTCGATCATGGCCAGCCGCGAGGAGGGCTCCGTGAAGGTGGCCGTCACCCCCTGAGCGACGTGCCCGACGGGGCGGTGCCGTCGCGGCACCGTCCCGCTACCGCTACCGCTACCGCTCGACCGGCTCACCCACCAGGCCGCCGTACTCGGTCCAGCAGCCGTCGTAGTTGCGCACGGCCGGGTAGTCCAGGATCTCGTGCAGCACGAACCAGGTGTGCGAGGAGCGCCTCGCCGACCGCTACAAGGGCTTCGTGCGCTGAAGGCCAGCTCGTACTTTCTGGCCGGCGTGACGGCGAGGACGTCCAGCGGACTGTCATCGAGGAACCTCGTCAGGGGCCCCCGCGGGCGGCGTCGCTGGTAGATTGCTATGGCGATGCCCTCGCGCCTGCGTTTCATCCTCGCGATCAGCCTGGCCGTCGTGTTGGGGGGCTGGTTGGCCTACACCAGCCTGGGCGGCGCGCTCGAGACCTACGCCGGGCCCACCGAGCTCGAGGCCGGCACCACCTATCGCCTCAACGGCCTCGTGGCCGCCGGGGCGCCGGCCGACGCCGCCGTGCGGGCCGAGAGCGCCGAGGGCCTGCGGTTCACGGTGGTCGACAAGGACGACCCGGATCGCCGCGTGCCGGTGCTCTACCGCGGCTCGGTGCCCGACCAGTTCAAGGACGGCCGCGAGGTCGTGGTCACGGGCAGCATGCAGCGGGGCACCTTCGTGGCGCAGCGCGACACGATGGTGACGTTGTGCCCCTCCAAGTTCAGCGACGAGCCCACCGAGCACACCACCGGCACCCCGCCGACCTAACCGAACGGT
Source organism: Miltoncostaeaceae bacterium (assembly GCA_030598395.1). GTDB lineage: Bacteria > Actinomycetota > Thermoleophilia > Miltoncostaeales > Miltoncostaeaceae > JAUVPZ01. The sequence goes on from JAUVPZ010000056.1 coordinate 8,716, forward strand.
TGACCTGACGTGAGCCTGGCGGGACGCGCGGCACTGCTGCTGGCGTTGGCCGCGGCGGTCTACGCCATCGTGATGGCGCTCGGCTCCATGCGCCGAGGCCGCCGCGGCTGGATACAGAGCGCCGAGCGCTCCGTGTACGGGGTCTTCGGCCTGGTGACGGTGGCCATCGTCACCCTGTGGGCTGCCCTGCTCACGGACAACTTCGAGCTCCGCAACGTTGCCGAGTACTCGTCCAGCACCCTGGGCTCCCAGTTCAAGATCAGCGCGCTGTGGGGCAGCCAGGCCGGGTCGCTGCTGCTGTGGGCCTGGCTGTTCACCGGCTTCGCCGCGCTGGCGGTGTTCATCAACCGGCGGCGCAATCGCGAGCTGATGCCGGTGGCCATCGCCGTGCTGATGGGCATCGCCATCTTCTTCACCGGGCTCCTCAGCTTCGTCACGAGCCCGTTCGAGACGCTGGCCGCCATCCCCGCGGAGGGCCGTGGGCTCAACCCGCTGCTGCAAAACCACTACATGGTCATCCACCCGCCCCTGCTCTACATCGGGTACGTGGGGCTGTCGATCCCGTTTGCGTTCGCCATCGCGGCCCTGGTGACCCGCCGGCTCGACACGGCCTGGCTCACGGCGGTGCGGCGCTGGACCATCATGTCCTGGCTGTTCCTCGGAGCGGGCACCCTGCTGGGCGCGCGATGGGCCTACGAGGAGCTGGGCTGGGGCGGCTACTGGGCCTGGGACCCGGTGGAGAACGCGGCGTTCATGCCGTGGCTGGTGGCCACGGCGTTCCTGCACTCGGTGATGGTCCAGGAGCGTCGCGGGATGCTGAAGGTGTGGAACATGGTGCTGGTCATCCTCACCTTCTCGCTGGCCCTGTTCGGCACGTTCCTCACCCGCAGCGGCATCGTGGCCAGCGTGCACGCGTTCGGCGAGTCCACCCTGGGGCCGTTCTTCGCCGCCTTCATCGGGGTGGTCCTGGTTGGGTCGCTGGCCCTGCTGGTGACCCGGCTGCCCCTGCTGCGCAGCCAGAACTCGCTCGAGAGCTACATCAGCCGCGAGGCAATCTTCCTGTTCAACAACCTCCTGCTGGTGGGGCTGGCGTTCGCCATCTTCTGGGGCACCGTGTTCCCGATCATCTCGGAGGCCGCGCGCGGCTCGCGCATCACCGTGGGGCAGGGCTACTACAACCAGGTGGCCGTCCCGATCGGCATCGCGCTCTTGGTGCTCACGGGCGTGGGGCCGCTGATCCCCTGGCGCAAGGCGTCGCCGGGCGAGCTGCGCCGGCGCTTCGAGGTCCCCGTGGCCGCGGCCATCGCGGGCGGGATCCTGCTGTGGGCGTTCACCGACGTGTGGAGCAACTGGGCCGCCGCGGGCGTCTGCACTGCGGGCATCTTCGTGACCTTCTGCGTCGGCGGCGAGTTCTGGCGCGGCACGAAGGTGCGCAGGGCGCTCGGCAACGTGACGTGGCCCGGTGCGCTGGGGTCGATGGTGGCGCGCAACCGCCGCCGCTACGGCGGCTACATCGTGCATCTCGGGGTGGTGGTGCTGTTCGTGGGCCTGGCCGGCTCGTCGACCTTCGCCAGCGAGGCCGACCTCGCGCTGCGGCCCGGCCAGTCGGGCACCGTGGCGGGCTACACGGTTACCGCCGACGGCTTCGAGCGCGGGCGCACCGAGCACGTGGCCACCGTATCCTCGCGCCTCCTGATCACCGACGGCGACGGCGACGAGGTGGCCACCATGACGCCGGCAGTCAACTTCTACTTCGCCGACCAGCAGCGCTCCACGGAGGTGGCCATCGACTCGTCGCCGACGCGCGACATCTACGTCGTGCTGGCCGGCCTCAGCGAGGACGGCGTCGCGCGCGTCTCGGTGTTCGTGAACCCGCTCGTGATGTGGTTGTGGGTCGCCGGGATCATCATGCTCATCGGGGGAGGGATCGCCGCCTGGCCGGGCATGCCCGCCCTGCGCCGCGAGCCGGCCGAGGAGGGCGCGGCTGAGGCGCAGCGCGCCAGGCCCTAGGGTCTCCGGCCAATGGTCTGGGGCATCGCGGTGGTGGCCGTGGCCGCCCTGGTCATCGTGCTCGCAGCAGCATGGCCGCTGGTGCGCCGTGCCGGAGAGCAGGCCGACCCCGACGCCCGCCAGCGTGAACGGCAGCGGGTCGACGAGGACCTGCAGCGCTCG
>JAUVPZ010000077.1 GCA_030598395.1 Miltoncostaeaceae bacterium
CGGCGAACGTCGTGAAGCTAGGTTTCGGGGCACCGTTCTCGCGCAGCAACCCCGCCGGCCAGTGGGCGTTGTCCTGAAGGTTGAACCAGATCACCGCCGCCACCTCTCCCCGCCTGACGAGAGGAACATCGAGGATGTCGCCGAGGTAGGCCGCCTGTTCCCACTCGGAGACCGAAGAGCCGGGTGGTCGGAACGGGGACGTTCGGGTCGTGTATCCGGCCTCGGTCACGTACAGCTGCAGCCCGGGTCGCCACTCATCGAGCACCGTGACGATCTCCGGAAGGGAGCTCCAGCTCGGGTATGTCGAGGTCGGTCGAAGCGGAGCGGCGCGGGGATAGAGGTGCTGTGAGAACGCGTCGAGCGGCACGTCGGCCGTTCGAAGCCCGTCGCGCCAGGCTCGTGCATCGCCGCCCGATCCCAGCGCACCAACGATCACGGTGGCGCCGGGGCGCACCGACTTCACGGCCGGATAGGCCGCGCGCACCATGGCGATGTAGGCGTTCAGAGCCACCATGTGGCCGTCCGAGCCCTGGGGGCTGAGGAACAGCTTCTGGTTCGGCTCGTTCCACAGCTCGAAGTGCTCCACGGCGGGCAGGGGCGAGCCGGTACCGGCGGGGCGATAGCTGCCGGAATAGCGCGTGGCGAGCGCCTGCATGAAGTCCGCGAACGCGTCAGCGTCGGGGATGTTGGCGTTGACGGGCGTCCCTCGCAGGGGTCCTCGCCCGCCCGCGGCCCAGGCCGGCGCGTTGTAGGTGGACAACACCGGCGTGATGTCGCGCGAGCGCAGGCCGGTCACGATCGCGTCCAGTCGTGCCCACCGGTACGCCGGGTCGCCGGGGTCCGTCGGATCGGCTGGCTCGGTCGGCGCGACCTTCGACCAGAAGATGTCGGCCCGGGTCACCGAGGTGCCGCTGGCCCGCACGAGATCGAGGCGTGTCGGGATCTGGCGGAGGGGCACGGTGGGCAGGTGGTCGTCCTGCACTCCGAGGGCGGGCGCGCCGGCCGCAGTGCCGCATGCGCGCAGCAGCGCGGCGGCCTCGAAGAGGCTCCGGGTGGGGGTCGCGGCGCTCGCGGCCGCGAGCGCCCGCAGGCGGGGGCCGCTCGCCGGGCCCTGCAGCCCGCGGGAGCACGACGCCGGCTCGTCGCTCCAGACCCCGTCGTGCGCGCGGAGCATCCGCCCGGCCGCGGCGATCTCGCCGCTGAGCGGCGGCGACTGCGTGACCGACCGGCCTGGCACGAACCCAGGTGCTGGGGGCGCCTCCCGGGCCGCCGCGACCTCCGCCAGGCCAAGCACTCCCCAGGCGAGGAGAACGGCCGCGGCCCCGACTCGAGCCGCGTTCTGCATCGCCGCCGCGATGCTATATGCGAGGCCTCACGGTGCAGCGTCCCCCGGGTCCGGCTCGACCCCCGCGGCGCCGAGGCCGGCGAAGTGGTGACCATCGGCCCGCCGCCCGCGTTGCCCTCGCCGATCAGCCCCCGCTTTCCCACGCCTCCCAGAACAGCACGTCCTCGACGGGCGCGCGGCGCCCGGGCCGGAAGTCGACCCCCACGCTATGAGCCAGCGGCACCATGGCCACCTGGGTCACCTCGGCGTATGGGATGCCCAGGATCTGGGCGAACTCCTCCTCGTAGAACAGGTGGATGGTGGTCCAGGCGGCGCCCAGGCCGCGCGCGCGGGCCGCCAGCATGAAGCTCCATACCGCCGGCAGCACCGAGCCGTACATCGACGCCTGCACCACCGCTGGCCTGCCGTCGAAGCGCCCGTGATGGCAGGCCACGACGATGGCCGGCACGTCGTGGAGGTGGTCCACCAGATGCCGCGCCGAGCGGCCGATGCGGCGCGCCTGGCGGCGCTCGGTGGGGTCGTCTGGCCGCGAGGGGGGCGCCAGCACGCCCTGCTCCACATAGCGGTCCCAGGCACGGCGATAGACGTCGGCCATGGCGGCTTTACGCTCGGCCTCGGTGACCACCACGAAGGCCCAGTCCTGGCGGTTGCCGCCGGTCGGCGCCTGCACTGCCACGGCCAGGCATTGCTCGATGAGCGCGCGGTCCAGCGGCCGCTGCAGATCCAGCCGCCGGCGCACGGTGCGCGTGGTCGTGAGCAGCTCGTCCGGCGTCAGGTCCAGCACGGGACCTAGCGGCCGAGCTCGCCGGGAACGCCCAGGCGCTGGCTGAGCCGGTCGATCTCACGCTGCAGCAGCCCCAGGTTGGAGTCGCGCACCGTGGGCAGCTCGAAGCGCGCCCTGCGTACGTCGAGGTAGTCGATGTCGCTCAGGATCAGCTCCTCGGAGCCCCAGCCCGCGCTGGCCAGGACGTCGCCGCTGGCGCCCACGATGCGCGAGCCGCCCCAGAACTCGAGGCCGCCATCGGTGCCCACCCGGTTGGCCATCACGATCGGCAGGCCGTAGATCATGGCGTAGAAGCGCAGCACCATGTCCCAGCCGCGGGGGTTGCTGAACGCGAGGCTCACGGCGTCGTGCGACGAGGCCGTCGGCGCCACCAGCAACGTGGCCCCGTGGAGCGCGGCGAGGTGCACCAGCGCGGGGTTCCACATGTCCGCACACGTGAGGATCGCGCCGGAGAAGTTACCCTGCAGGGGGAACGGCTCGACGTAGCGCCCCTGGGCGAAGAACTTGCCCTCCTCGAGGACGCCGTAGTTCGCCAGGTTCAGCTTGCGGTGCACGAACACCACCTCGCCGTCCCGCAGCACGGCGGCGGAGTTGAAGAACTGCGCGGCGTAGCCCTCCTCCACGAACCCCACGACCGCTGACAGGTCCTGGGCCGTGCGGGCCAGCTCGCTCAGCAACTCGTGGTCGCGCGTGATGGCGGCGTCGTAGCTACGCGCGCCCACGTTGTACCCGGCCAGCGACAGCTCGGGGAACACCACCAGGTCGGCGCCCCCCTGGCGGGCGCGAACGATCATCTCCTCGTGCTTGGCGGCGTTGGCCTCCGCCGCGAAGGGGGTAACGTCGATCTGGGCGGCCGCTACGCGTATCACGTCGCTTTGGCGGGCCACGCCCGGAACCCTACGCCGCTGGCGAAGCTGTCACGCTGCCGCTGGAGCACCGATGCCCGCCCCCGGCGCCACCGTGATCAACGTCGACGGCCGCGACGTGCGCCTGACGAACCCCGACAAGGTCTTCTTTCCGGCGATCGGCCTCACCAAGCTGGACCTGTGCCGGTACTACCTCGAGGTGGCCGAGGCGGCGCTACGCCACCTGCGCGACCGGCCGTCGGTGATGAAGCGGTACGTCGACGGGGTGGCCGGGGAGCCCTTCTTCCAGAAGCGCGTCCCGAAGGGTGCGCCCGAGTGGATCGAGACGGCGGCGGTGCGCTTTCCGAGCGGCCGCTCGGCCAGAGAGCTGGTGGTCCAGGACGCCGCCCACCTGGCCTGGGCCGTCAATCTGGGCGTCGTCGACTTCAACCCGTGGGCGGTGCGCCGGCCGGACCTCGACCACCCCGACGAGCTGCGCGTGGACCTGGACCCCGGGCCGGGCGTCCCGTTCGACGACGTCCGGCGGGTGGCGCTCGAGGTGGGCGACGTGCTGATCGAGCACGGCCTCCGGGGCTTCCCCAAGACCTCGGGCTCGCGGGGCATCCACGTGCTGGCCCGCATCCGGCCTGATCACGGCTTCACCGAGGTGCGCCGGGCGGCGCTCGCCCTGGCCCGTGAAGTGGAGCGCCGGGCTCCCGCCATTGCCACCAGCCGCTGGTGGAAGGAGGAACGGCACGGCGTCTTCATCGACTACAACCAGAACGCCCGTGATCGCACGGTGGCCTCCGCCTACTCCGTGCGCCCGACGCCCGACGCCCGCGTGTCGTGTCCGCTCACCTGGGACGAGCTGCCCTCGGCCGAGCCGGCCGACCTGCGGGTCGAGACGGTGCCTGGACTGCTGGGTGACCGCGGGGACCCCTCCGAGGGGCTGGACGGCGCGGTGGGCGAACTCTGGAGCCTCCTCGAGCTGGCCCAGCGCGACGAGCGCGATGGCCTGGGTGACGCACCCTGGCCGCCCCACTTCGGCAAGCGACGGGGCGAGCCCCGCCGGAGCCCGCCCAGCCGGCGCCGTCAGGAGGACGGCCGGGAGAGCTGATCCAGTCCGCAGTCGGCCGGCGGGCAGTCGGGCCGCCAGCGCACGAAGCGGGCGCCGTGGCGGATGCGCCCGCCGCTGGCGTGATCGAAGGCGAACTCCCCCACGAGCTCCGGCCGGAGCGCCACCCACGAAAGCTCGCGCCCGGCGGTCCAGCGGCTGGGCTGGGCCGATCCGCGCTCGCCCGTCTCGTAGGGCTCCAGCAGCGCGGGCAGCTCCCGCCGCTGCCGGGCACCGAACCCCGAGCAGTGCCCCGCAGGGCGCAGGCACCCCTCGTCGTCGTGCAGGCCCAGGATCAGCGAGCCCACCCTGCCCGCCTCCACCCCGGGCCGCCAGCCCATGATCACGAAGGTCGCGGTGCGCGCCTGCTTGACCTTGTACATACCCTTCCGCTGGCCCGGGAGGTACGGCGCCCCAAGCTCCTTCGCGATCACGCCCTCGAGGTCGCGCAACCATGCCTCGGCGTCGGCGACCTGCCGGGAGAGCGGGGTCAGCGCCAGGCCTCCCTCCGCGGTCAGCGCTTCGAGGCGCGCGCGGCGCTCGGCGAACGGCTCTGCCAGCAGTGCCAGCTGGCCATGGGCGAGCAGGTCGAACGCAACCAGCGCCGCCGGCGTCCGCTGCGACAGCTCGGCCACCCGTGAAGCCGCCGGGTGGATCCGCTGGCTCAGCAGGCCGAAGTCCTCCCGGCCATCGGCGCCGGGCACCACGATCTCGCCGTCCAGCACGTAGTCGCCCTCGGGGAGCGTGATCTCCGGGAAGTAGCGGCGCAACGGCCGGCCGCTGCGCGATTGCAGCTCTACCTCCCGTCCGGCGACGAAGGCGATCACCCGGTAGCCGTCCAGCTTCGGCTCGTAGACGATGTCCTCGCCCACCGGCAGCTCGCGGCGCGAGCGCGCAAGCTGAGGTCTCACCGGTGGCCGAAGCACGTGCGATGCAGCCATCGAGACCTCCTCAGGGCTGCACGAGGAGCGCGCCCGCCAGGAGCCCGAGGCCCCAGGCTGCCTGGGCGACCAGACCCAACACGAGGCCGGCGATGCCCAGCCCACGGCCATCCCTGCCGGGCGGGACCTCGCGCAGTGCCACGAGGCCCAGACCCGCCGCCACGGCGGCAAGGGGCACCACCAGGAAGCCGCAGATGCCCAGCACCAGGGAGGCCACCGCCTTCCCCGAGACGCGGTCGTCGGCCGCCTCGGGTCGCGACGAGGCCGGCCCCGCGAGGCCCGCCAGGGTGAGCGTGACCCCGGTCAGCGCCAGCGCGGATGCGGCCAGCAGCAGCCAGCCTCCGGTGCCCAGGCTGACGTCGATCCCTGAGATGTAGCGGTCGTCGGTTCGCGCTCCGATCAGGATCAGCGCCGCGATCCCGGAAGTGGCCGACCCCGCTGCCAGGCCCGTCAGGCGCGCCCAGCTCCAGGGCGCGAACGCCGCGGCGAAGCAGATCACGGCCAGGGCGGCCCCCACGCCCACCACATCGGAGGCCAGCTCGATGCTGCCACCAGCGGCCCCGCCGGGGCCGAACGACTGCTCGGTCATCACGTGGCCGGCCGCCGCGGCCATCAGAATGGCGCCGGCGCCGCAGGTCACGAGCCCGGCGGACTGGAGGACCGTCCCGGCCGCGGTCCAGCGGGCCGCCGGCACGGCCGCCGCGGGCGTGGCTGGCTCGGTCGTCACGCGTTGCAGGCTACCGAGGTCCCGGCCGCCGCCGCTCGTTACGCTCGGCGCGTGGAGGTCCACCTGGTCGACGGCACCTACGAGCTGTTCCGCCACTTCTATGGCGCTCCCCGGCACCGCGTCGGGGGCCGCGAGGTGGGCGCGGTCCGCAGCGCCCTCGGTTCGATGCTGGGCATGATCGAGTCGGGCGCCCACCACCTGGCCGTCGCGACCGACCACGTGATCGAGTCGTTCCGCAACGACCTCTGGCCCGGCTACAAGACCGGCACCGGCATCGACTCCGACCTTCGCGGCCAGTTCGAGCCACTGGAAGAGGCCCTCCGGGCGTTCGGCATCACGGTGTGGCCCATGGTCGAGCTGGAGGCCGACGACGCGCTCGCCTCGGGGGCGGCCGCGTGCGCCCGCGAGGCCGACGTGGAGCGGGTGCTGATCTGCACCCCCGACAAGGACCTGGCCCAGTGTGTGCGGGGCCGCCGGGTGGTGCAGCTGGACCGCCGCCGCGGCCAGATCAGGGACGAGGCCGGCGTCGTGCGACGGTTCGGCGTGCCGCCGGGCTCCATCCCCGACCTGCTGGCGCTGGTGGGCGACGCTGCCGACGGCTTTCCCGGCATCGCGGGCTGGGGACCGAAGTCCAGCGCTGCGGTGCTGTCGCGCTACGGGACGCTCGAGACGATCCCGCCGGACCCGGCGGGCTGGGACGTCGCCGTGCGCGGCGCGGCGCGCCTCGCGACGAGCCTCCGCGACAACATGGAGCTGGCGCTGCTCTTCCGCAGGTTGGCGACGTTGCGCACCGACGCGGCGGTCCTTCGGGAGGGGGGCGGCTCGCTGCGCTGGCGTGGCCCCGGACCGGAGGCCGGCGCCGTGGCCGCGAGCCTGGACGCCCCGCAGCTCGCCGAGCGGGCCCGGCGGGCCGCGCCCTAACCGGGCTCCACCATCACGGCGTGCGGAGGCGCCTCGGCCTCGGCGGCGCTTGCCTCCCCGGCCCGCCCAAGCTGTGTCAGGCCCCCCGCCAGACGGCGCAGCGTCCGGGGGCGCACCCGCTCGGGCGCGAGGCCTCGCCGCCAGGTTCGGCGAACTGCGTGGACCTCTCCGAGGATGAAGGGGTCGTTGTCGTGTGAGTGAGCGTCCAAGCCGCAGACACCCGCGTCAGCTGTCGGGCGCCGATGCCGTATCGTCGTCTGGGGCGCCGCCTTCAGCCGCGGTGACGGGCCAGACAAGCTGGGTGCGCCATTTGCCGGCCTTCGCCGTGCCGCCGGCGTTGGTCCAGTAGACCTCCCAGTGCGGCTCGGCCGGCTCGAGGCCGCTTCCTGCGATCCAGTCGCTGAGCTCGTGCCGGGTGTGGCCCAGGGCCTCGTAGGGACCCTCGTGCCAGGCCGTCGCGGCCGTGCCCCCGGGCAGCCGGCTGGGCCGCACGCGCCCGGAGCGCGCGGGCGGCTTTCCGAGGATCACGCCCGCCTCCAGATCGAGCCCGGCCTCATCGACGCCGTGATACCGCACGTACGGCGGCGCCAGGGCGCGCCGGTGCTGCTGCTTGACCTCGTGCCATAGCTCGGGCAGGGCCAGCGCCAGGAACGATGCCGCCTCGCCCACGGGCACCCGTTCGCGGATCGCCGCCGTGTGACGCGGTACCAGCTCGGTGATCTCGAAACGCTCTCCCATCTAGTGTCCTGAGTCAGAAGTTCGTTGCATATTTCGCGCGCGAATCCCGAGCGAGGCAAGGACGCAGGGAGGCCCGATATCGGTGGACATCGGGCCGGCCGAGGACACCGCATGGCGACGGGATGCAGCCGCGAAACTGCCCATTAATCGCTGACTCGGGACACTAGTGCCCCGTCAGGGGACGTTGGCGTGTTCCGCCCGCGAAAACCCCGCGGGGCCAGGACGCAGTGTCATCGGCATGGCGGACCCCATGGCGATGACCGAGGACGCCGCATCCGCGGAGGTTTGC
>JAUVPZ010000071.1 GCA_030598395.1 Miltoncostaeaceae bacterium
TGCGCTACTCCGAGACGTTCGGCAACTTCGCGTTCATCATGAAGGCGCGCGTGGAGACCATGCGCGACCTGGGGCCGGTCATCGCGCCGTTCACCTCGTTCCTCTTGCTGCTGGGCCTGGAGACCCTGTCGCTGCGCATGGACCGCCACGTCGCCAACGCCCGGGCGATCGCCGAGTTCCTGGGCGGCCGCGACGAGGTGAGGTGGGTGACCTACCCCGGCCTGCCCGACGACCCCCACGCCGACCTGGTCCGCACTTACCTGCCGCAGGGCGCGGGCGCGGTGGTCACCTTCGGCATCCGTGGGGGACGAGCGGCGGGCGAGGCGTTCATCGACGCCGTCGAGCTCTGCTCGCACCTGGCCAACGTCGGCGACGCCAAGACGCTGGTGATCCACCCCGCCTCGACCACGCACCGGCGCCTCGACGACGAGGCGCTGGCGGCGGCCGGGGCAACCGACGACATGGTGCGCATCTCGGTGGGGCTGGAGACCGCCGAGGACATCCTCTGGGACCTGGACCAGGCGCTCGTGGCCTCCCGGTCGGCACCGGGCGCTACCTGAAGCCCCCCAGGTCCAGGCTGACCCCTGCGGCCAGCAGGCCCAGGCCCACCAGCGGTATCACGATGGGCTGGTGCACCAGGTAGATCGGCAGCGCCCAGCGCCCCGGCGCCCCGGCCCGGCGCAGCGCCGGCGTGGCCGTGGGCCAGCGCTTGCCCCAGCGACCGCGCTGACCCTTCGGGTAGAGCGCGCTGCCCAGCGCGAGGCCGATCAGCACCGACCCGAACCACGGCAGCAGCGGGTAGTAGTCGACGCCCAGGCTCTGGCCCTCGGGGCGAAGGCCCAGCGCCAGCAGCGCCGACGTGCCGGAGCGCTCGCCCTGCAACCAGAGCCCCGTGACGATGGCGGCGGCTGCGATGGGCAGGTTCCAGAGGCCCAGGCGCACGAACGCGGGGGCCAGCAGCATGGAGACGCCGATGCAGTGCAGGATCCCGAACCGCACGTAGCCCTGGTCGCCCAGCGCGATGAAGGTGACCAGGCTCACCGCCAGCGCCGCGGCCAGAACCAGCGCCGCCCGGCGCGCGTGGCGGCGGTAGAGCGCCCAGCCGCCCGCGCCACGAGCCCGTCCCCGGGCGTTGGAGATCCAGAGGCTCAGGCCCACGATGAACAGGAACAACGAGCCGGTGGCCACCTGCAGGACACGCCAGCCGCCGCTGAATGGGTCGACGTCCACCGAGGGCGCGAGGAAGAACACGTCGTAGTTGGCGTGGTAGACGACCATCATGACGATCGCGGCCGTTCGGGCCACGTCGACCTCCCACAGGCGCGGTGCGGGCGCTGCCGTGGTCACGCAGACGGCGCGGCCGTGACCAGGGCCAGCAGCGGCTCGGCGAGACCAGGACGGGTCGCCAGCACGCCCGCCGGGCTCCCGTCGCGCTCCGGGAGCGCGCGCACCTCGCCCCCGGACTCGCGCACGATCAGCTCGCCGGCGGCGACGTCCCACGCAGCCACGCCGGTCTCGAAGTAGCCGTCCAGACGGCCCGCGGCAACCCATGCCAGATCGAGCGCGGCCGCTCCGAGGCGGCGCACGTCGCGCACCGCCGGCAGGATGGTGGTGAGGCGCGCGGCCTGGCGCGCCCGCTCGACAGCCGAGTAGTTGAAGCCCGTGCCGACGAGCGCCTCGGCCAGCGGCGGCGAGGCGAGGTCGAGGCGCATGGGGCTGCCGTCGCGGTGCGCGCCGGCGCCGCGCACCGCCGTGAAGGTCTCGCCGCGGCTGGGGTCGTGCACCACGCCCACCAGGGGACCCGCGTCGTCGGCCGCAGCCACGCTGACGCACCACTGCGGGATCCGCCAGAGGTAGTTGATGGTGCCGTCCAGCGGGTCGACGAGCCAGCGCAGCCCTCCCGAGCCGGGCGTCGCGGAACCCTCCTCGGCCACGATGGCGTCCTGCGGACGCGCGCCCAGGATGCGGGCGACGATCAGCCTCTCGGCGACGCGGTCGGCGTCGCTCACCAGGTCGGTGTGCGTCGACTTGGACCCCAGGCCGGTGGCCGGCGCCCCGGCCCGTGCGAGTAGCAGGGAGCCCGCGGCGGCGGCGGCGTCCACCGCGAGGTCGAGCAGTTCCTCTGCATGGGGGGTCGCCATGGCGGGGCCCATCATGCCGCGCGACCGAGCAGATGCAGCAACGACACGTCGCCGGTCCCGAGCGTCGCCAGCCTCGCGCGCACGGTGTGCATGCTGCCAGCCGCGCGGGGTCGCTGGCCCGACCCCGTACGCGCGCGTAGGATGTACGGCGTGAGCAGCACCGAGCTCGAGTTGGTCGCCCCTCGCGGCTACTGCGCCGGCGTCGATCGCGCCATCGAGACGGTGGAGCGAACCCTCGCCGAGGAGGGACCGCCCGTCTACGTTCGCGGCGAGATCGTGCACAACCAGTACGTGGTCAGCTCGCTGGCGGCGCGCGGTGCGGTGTTCGTGCAATCCGAGGGGGACGTGCCCGAGGGTGAGACCATCATCCTCTCGGCGCACGGCGTGTCGCCCGAGGTGCGCCGGGTCTGCGCCGAGCGCAACCTCCGGGTCATCGACGCCACCTGCCCGCTGGTCTCCAAGGTGCACGCCGAGGTGCGGCGCTACGCCGGCCGCGGCGCCACCGTGCTGCTGGTGGGCCACGACGACCACGACGAGGTCATCGGCACCCGCGGCGAGGCGCCCGACCAGGTCATCCTGGTGGAGGACGTCGACCAGGCCGAGCGGGTGCAGGTGCCCGACCCCGAGAACGTGGCCATCACCACCCAGACGACGCTGTCGCTCGACGACACGGCGGGCATCGTCGAGGTGCTTCGCCGTCGCTTCCCGGCCCTGCTGATGCCCGCTTCCAGCGACATCTGCTACGCCACGCAGAACCGCCAGGACGCCGTCAAGGAGGTCGTGGCCGGTGGGGCCGACCTGGTGCTGGTCGTGGGCTCGCGCAACTCGTCGAACTCGAACCGCATGGTGGAGGTGGCGCGGGCGGCGGGGGCCACGTCGTACCTCATCGACAACGCCGCCGAGCTGCAGCCCGGGTGGCTCGAGGGCAAGCAAAGAGTTGCGCTCACCTCGGGTGCCTCCGCCCCCGAGGTGCTGGTGCAGGAGGTAGCCACCCTGCTGGTCACCAGCGGCTTCGTGCGCGGTGGCGATGAGAATCCCTCCCAGGAGGGCGTGGTCTTCTCCCTGCCGCCCCAGGTGCGCTAGCCCAACCTCGTGCTTCGGTGGCTCGCGCTCCGGCGCATGGCTCCTTGCCGGAGTCTCTTGGCGCGTTGCACGTTTGTCGATAACGCTTGAGGCGACCCACCTGGCCCTCCAAGGTGGGTCGAACCCCCGCATGCGCCTTCCCCGTCGCCTCATCGCCGTTGCCGCGGCTGCCGCGCTGGCGATCTCCGCCGCCACGGCGGCCGGCCAGTCGCTTTCCGCCAAGCGCGAGGACGTGCGCCGGCTGGAGGCCGAGCTGGCCGGCCTGGACGCGCGCGCCGGCGCCGCGGCGGCCGCGCATAACGCCGCGCTCGAGCGGCTGCACGCCCTTCGCCAGCGCATCGCCACCACCCGGCGCCAGATCGTGGGGACCCGCCGTGACGCCGCCGAGGCGCGGCAGACCCTGGCGAAGCGGCTGGTCGCCGTCTACGTGACCCCACAGCCCGACCTCACCGAGCTGGTGCTGCGCTCGGGCAGCCTGTCGGACGCCATGGACGCGCAGGACCTGCTGAGCCGGGTGGCCCAGGTCGACGCCGGCACTGTGGCCGCGGTGCGCCGCCGACGCGCCCGGCTGGAGGCCTTGCGCGCCGAGCTGGGCGCAGCCCGCGCCGAGGCCGACCGCGCAGCCGAGCGGCGCCGGAAGCAGCGCGATGAGATCCTCCGCATCACCGCCGCGCGCCGGAAGGTGCTGTCGGGAGCCCGGGCCGAGCTGCGTGAGCTCGTGGCCGAGGAGCGCCGACGCCAGCGGGCGCTCGCCCTGCTGCGCCAGGCCCAGGCCGCCGGGCCCAGCAGCGGCAGCTACCAGCAGACCTCTGTGGCCGGCGTGGGCTCGACGGGCCAGGTGTTCCCGGTGGCGGGGCCCAACCGCTTCGGCGACGACTGGCTGGCGGGCCGTGCGGGCGGGCGGCTGCACCAGGGCATCGACATCTTTGCGACGAGCGGCACGCCGCTGGTGGCGGTGGCCGACGGCTCGCTGTTCCGGGTGGGCTACAATGGTCTCGGTGGTTGGCGGCTGTGGCTGGGCGACGGCGCCGGGACCACCTACTACTACGCCCACCTGTCGAGCTTCAGCCCGGCCGCCAGCGAGGGCGCGCAGGTTGCCAGGGGAACGGTGATCGGCTTCGTGGGCGCGAGCGGCGACGCACAGGGCGGCTCGCCGCACCTCCACTTCGAGATCCACCCCGGCGGTGGCGGTCCCGTGCGGCCGTTCCCCATCATCGCCGGCTGGCCGCGCACCGCTTGAGCCCCCCGAGGCGAGGTGACCGCCTGGCGGTCCGTAGCGGGCACCGCCCGCACACCGCGTTCGGCCACGACGACCTCGGCCTGGTCGTGCGCCCGCTGGTGTATCGCAGCGCCGACGGCCACGTGTGGGACGCCCTGCTGGCCCGGTGCGACGGCGCGGACGAGTCGCCAGCGGTGATCGTGCTGGTGCACGGCGCCGCCGGCAACTACGTCTCCGGCGCGCCCCGCCGACTTGCCTTCGAGCTGGCCCGCGTGGGCTTCCCGGTGCTGAGCATCAACACCCGAATGGCCAACTTCGGCGCGGCCTACGGCGGAGGGCTGCTGGACCATGTGCCCCACGACATCGACGGGGCGCTGACGCTGGCGGGCGAGCTGGGGTTCGCCGACGCCCTGCTGTCGGGCTACGGCCTGGGCGCCACCGCGGTGACCCACCACGAGGCGCTGCGTCACCATCCCGCCGTACGCGGCCTGGTGACATTCGCGCACCCCGCCTCGCTGCCCGATGCCCTGCGCGAGCGGTGGCGGGCGAACGGCGCGAGTCCATCCTACGAGACGGTGGAGCGCGAGGCGCGGCGGCGGCGGCGGGAGGGCCTGCCCGACGACATCGTGGTGGTGTCGCGAGGCGCGGGCCGCACGGATGCCCCCGGCGACACGGAGGTCTGGACCTACGCCACGTGGTGGGCGTCGCGCGGCCCGGCGGCCGGACACGCCATCTCGACCGAGTTGATCGGCGACGTGCACGTGCCGGTGGCGCTCATCCAGCCGTCCACCGACGAGCGGCTCGGCTACGGGGCGGCGCTGGCGTCGGCCGGTCGTGCGGCCGGGGTGTCGGTGCACCTGGAACGGGTTCCGGGCACCGATCACTCGCTCTGGGACGCGGGGGGCGACGCCGCGGCGCGGGCCGCGCGGTGGATCGTTCGCGAGCTGCCGGCGCTGGCGCCCCGACCCCACGGACGTGCGCCGCGACCGAGCGGGGTCCGTCACCGGCTGGTGACGATCGCCGCGCCCGACGGAAGCGAGCACGACGCGCTCCTGCACGCCCATCCCCGGGCGGCCGCCGCGAGGCCGGGCGAGCCGCTGGCCGTGCTGCACATCCACGGCAACCAGGGCAACTTCACCGTGGGGTCGCTGCGGTTCCTCGCCGACCCCGTGGCGGAGGCGGGCGTGGCGATCCTCGCCGTGGAGACGCGCCTGTCGAACGTGTCGCAGATCTTCGGGGGCGCCGAGCTGCCCGACGCGCTCGACGACATCGCCGCCGGGGCCGACTGGCTGTTGCACCAGGGCTACCCGCGGGTGGTGCTGTCGGGGTACTCGCTGGGCGCCGCGCTCGCGGTGCGCGCCGCCGCGGACGCCGCGCCGTGGCTGGCCGGGCTGATCGCCATCGGTGCCTCGTGGAGCGTGCCGGAGGAGACGCGCAGGCGCATGGAGGCCACCGGCGCGCAGCCGGGCTACGCGGAGCTGGTCGAGCGCCTGCGCCCCATCGCCGATCGCGGGCGGGCGGGCGACCCGGACGACCCGATGGTGGTGGTGCGCCGCGCCTTCGGGCCTCGGGACGAGCCGCGGCTGGCGGGCGTGTACACCGGGCGCACCTGGTGGGGCTCGCGCGGCCCCGAGGCCACCGATGCCGAGCCGGGCCGCCACATCGGGCGCGTGGCGGTGCCGACGCTGCTGGTGCAGGGCACCGCCGACGAGATCGTGGATCCCGGCGAGGCCGCCCGCCTCCGCGACGCGGCGGGCGGGCCGGCCGAGCTAGCCTGGATCGACGGCGCCGGGCACAACTTCCGGGGCGCCGAGGCCGCCGTCATCGCTGCGGTGACCGGCTTCCTTGGGCGGCTCTCCTAGGCGCGAGCTCAGTACGGCCCGAGGACGGTGGGCCGGTCGATCGCGGTCAACACCGGCAGCCGCTCTGCCAGCTCGTCGGCGTCCAGCGCCAGCCGGGGATCGATCTCGAGGTCCACCGGCTCGCCGTCGCCGTCGCGGGCTACCGGGATCCCCGCGCCCTCCAGCCAGCGGGCATAGAGCCGGTTCAGATGGAGGCGCGCCATGGCCGGCGAGTCGTCGCCGTCGGCGTTCTTGATCGGCGAGAACTCGTCCTCGCGGGACACCTCGACCGTGGTGGTGGCACGGGCCAGCGGCAGGGCGTCGAACAGGAAGGTCTCGAGCTTGATGCCGTTCGGCGCCTCGGGATCGACGAGGCCACCGTCGGCCGTCACGTGAGGCACCCGCTTCAGCGCGCGGTGGAAGGGCAGTCCCCGCCCGGTCTCGGTGAGCCGCTCCACGAAGTCCACCTCGATGCAGTGCGCCGCGATGGAGCCGGCCCACAGCACCAGCCGCCCCTCGGGGTCGCGCCAGCGGGCCAGCTGGTCCGGCAGGTCGCTGTACTCGACTACCGCGGTGCGCCCGTCCACCCGCGCCACCACGCCCATCCGCTCGTCGGGCGAGAGCTTGTGGACCACGATCGACGACATGTCCGCGCCCGCCAGCGCGTGGTAGCCGACGAACGCGGGGCGGGCGACCGACAGCAGCGGATTGTCCACCTGGAAGGTGAAGATGGTCCGGACACCCCGCGAGCGCAGCGCGTCCAGGGCGCCGGCGCGGCGCAGCGCCGTCAGGACGCCGCCGTGGCCGTCGGGCGACAGGGCCAGGCGGCCGGGGGCCTCGAGGAGGATGGCGCCGGTCTCACGGTCGACAGCCGGCATGGTCCCCTGCACCACGAACTGCACGCCGTGGGGGCCCAGCCCGTAGCGATCGCTGGCGTCGAAGCTGGCGCGGGTGGCGGCGTCGTTCGCCGGCGACGTGAGGATGATGAAGGGCAACTCGCAGCCGTAGCGCCGGCGCAGGGCCACCACCTTGGCCGAGTGGTGCGCGAACAGCGTGTGTCCCGAGATCGGCGCGAACGGGAGGTCGCCCTTGGGCCCATCGAAGCCGAGTCGCGTGCCCTGCCCGCCAGCCAGCAGCACGCACGCCAGCTCGCCGGCTCGCAGGCGCCGCTCGCCCTCCTCGTACGCGCGACGCTCGCGCGCCCGTGCGGCCTCGTCGCGGGGGATGGGGATGGCGTCCGCCGGAGTGATATCCGACGGGGGCTCCTCGCCCTCGGCGTCCGGCCCCGCGAACCGCCCCGCCAGCTCGGCCACCAGCTCGAGGTCGAGGCCCCGGATCTGGGCCACCAGCCCGTGCCGCTGCGGCTCCGGCAGCCGCTCCACGGCGTCGACGAGATGCCCCTGACCGAGGGCCTCTAACCGCGCCGCGAGCTCGTGGTCCATGCTCACGAGGGCGCTACTTTCCGAGGCCCGCGCGAGCCAGCACGTCGGCTGGCGGCATCACCAGGCCGACCCAGAACGGGCCGAACTCGGCGTAGCGGGCGCTGACCGGATCGAAGCGCATCTCGTAGACGATCTCCTTGATGGCCGCGGGGTCGTCCGCCAGCAGCGTGACGCCCCACTCCCAGTCGTCCAGGCCGGTGGCGCCCGTGATCAGCTGCAGCACGCGGCCGGCGTACTGGCGGCCCACCCGGGCGTGGCCGCCCATCAGCCGCTTGCGCTCGTCGAAGGGCAGCTCGTACCAGTTGGCGCCCGGCGTGCGGGTCTTCGACATGGGGTAGAAGGCGATGACGCGGCGCTCGGGCAGCCGGGGGTGCAGGCGGGCGTCCAGGTACGCGTCCGCGCGCTCGCGCCAGACGGCCAGCCGCTCCTCGGTGACCTCCTCGCCCTCGGCCCGAAGTCGCGCGCGCTCGTCGTCCTCGGTGGAGGCGTACTCGCTCTGCTCGGTCAGCGAGACGAACGAGTCGACCGGCTCGAAGGGTCCGGCGAGCACCGTCTTGGCCAGACGGTCCAGGGCGTCCAGGTCGGGCCCCAGAGCCATGAGGCCCAGGTCGGCGCGCGCGCCCAGCACCGAGAAGGCCAGCACCTGCTGCGGGTCGGTGGCGGTGAAGGCATCGATGGCCGACACGAGCGAGGCCGCGCCGGGCTCGCCGCGCCGGGCTCGCAGCAGCAGGTGCAGCACGCCCCAGCCCTCGAAGGGTCGCACCCCCTGCTCGTCCGCGTTCATCAGAAGGGAACGCTAGCGGCGCGCGAAGCGGTGCAGCGAGCCGTTGCCGATCACATAGAGGTCGCCGTCTGCTCCCTCGCCGAACGAGGTCACGTTGCCGAGGCGCGCGCTCAGCCGGTCGGTGATCTCGCGCACGGCCCCTGGGTTCGGGCCGGCACGCATCATCCACACGCGCCCCGAGCAGAAGTCGGCGAACACGTACCTGCCGCGCAGCGCCGGCGCGCGGTCGCCCCGGTAAACGTAGCCGCCGGTGACCGAGCA
>JAUVPZ010000031.1 GCA_030598395.1 Miltoncostaeaceae bacterium
ACCTCATCGTGGTCACCCTCACGGCGGGCACCACGCTGGTGATGTGGCTGGGCGAACTCATCACCCAGCGCGGCGTCGGCAACGGCATCTCGCTGCTGATCTTCGCCAGCATCGTCGCCAGCGTCCCCGCGGCGCTGGAGGGCTGGTGGAACCTCGAACCCGTGTCGCAGATCCTCATCGCCGCCATCGCCATGGGCGTGGTGGTGGCGGTGGTGTTCGTCAACGAGGGACAGCGGCGCATCCCCATCCAGTACGCCAAGCGCGTGGTGGGCAGACGCATGACCTCGGGCGGCACCACCTACATGCCCCTGCGGGTGAACATGGCCGGTGTCATCCCGGTGATCTTCGCCAGCGCGGTGGTGATCATCCCCGCCACCTTCGCCGAGTTCGGCGGCCGGGGCTCCCTGTTCCAGGACGTGTCGGACCTCCTGGCGCCGGGCTCCTGGTACTACATCATCTTCGAGGCCACGCTCATCATCCTGTTCACGTACTTCTACACAGCGGTGATCTTCAACCCGGTGGAACAGGCCGACAATCTCAAGAAGCACGGCGGGTACATCCCCGGGGTACGTCCGGGCCGGCCCACGGCCGTCTACCTCGACCGCGTCATCACGCGGCTCACCCTGCCCGGGGCGATCTACCTGGCGATCATCGCGGAGATGCCGAACATCGCGTTCCAATACCTTCCCGACGCCAACGTGTTCTTCTTCGCGCTGGGCGGCACGTCGATCCTGATCGTGGTGGGCGTGGCCCTCGACACCATCCGTCAGATGGAGGCCCAGTTGATGATGCGCCAGTACGAGGGGTTCCTCAAATAGCCCGCCTCGTGTTCCTCGGCCCCCCGGGCGCGGGCAAGGGCACCCAGGCCGAGCGGTTGTGCGACGAGTTGGGCCTGGCGCACCTGGCTACCGGCGACCTCCTGCGGGCCGCGGTCGCCGACGGCACCGACCTGGGCCGCGAGGCCCGGCGGTACATGGACGCCGGGGAACTGGTGCCCGACGAGGTGGTGATCGGCATGATCCGCGAGCGGCTGGCCGACGGGGCGTCAAGCGCGTTCCTGCTGGACGGCTTCCCCCGTTCGGTGCCCCAGGCCGAGGCGCTGGACGCCATGCTGGTCGACCTCGCCGCGGCGCTCGACGCCGTAATTGCCATCGAGGTCGGCCGGGACGAGCTCATCAAGCGCATGCTCGGGCGCAAGCGCCCCGACGACACGCCGGAGACCGTCGAGAGACGGCTGCGCGTCTACGAGGACCAGACGAGGCCGCTGTTCGGCTACTACGGCGACCGCGGGTTGCTGCGCACCGTTCAGGGCGAGGGGAGCGTGGACGGGGTCTATGGCTCCATCAAAGCGGCAGTCCCGGCGCGGGCCGGCTAGTCAGCGCGGGCCCGAGGGCCCGATCCTCAAGACCGCGGGCGAGATCGACGCCATGGCCGCGGCTGGCGAGTTGCTGGCGACATGTCACCACGTCCTGGCCGGCGAGGTGGCCGCCGGGGTGGCCACGGGCGCGCTCGACGAGGTAGCCGAGCAGTTCCTGCGCGATCGCGGCGGCGTGCCCGCCTTCAAGGGCTACCAGGGCTATCCCGCCACCATCACCACCTCGATCAACGGGCAGGTGGTTCACGCCATCCCGAGCGAGGTGGCCCTGCGCGACGGCGACATCGTCTCGATCGACGCCGGCGTGGTACTGGATGGCTGGGTGGCCGACATGGCGCGCACCCATCCGGTGGGCGAGGTAAGCGACCTCGCACAGCGGCTCATGGAGGCCACCGAGGCATCGCTCTACCGGGGCATCGACGCCGCGCGCGCCGGCGGACGCCTGGGCGACATCGGCCACGCCGTGCAGACCGAGGTGGAGAACGCCGGCTTCAGCGTGGTGAAGAGCCTGGTGGGCCACGGTGTGGGTCGCAGCATGCACGAGGCGCCGCAGGTGCCCAACTTCGGCCGCGCCGGCAGCGGCGTGCGCCTTTCGGCCGGTACCGTCATCGCCGTCGAGCCCATGGTCAACGCGGGCGGCCACGAGGTGGAGCTGGGCTCCGACGGCTGGACGGTCAGCAGCGCCGACGGCAGCCTCTCGGCCCACTTCGAGCACACCGTGGCCATCACGGCGAACGGCCCGCGCATCCTCACCGTCGCTGGCGCGCTGACGCCGCCCGCCAGGGACGGCCCGGCCCGGCCGCCTGGGGCGAGATGATCACGATGCGGTTGCTGGCGGGCTGCACCCGAAGCTCGGTCTGCTGCTGCGTGAGCGGGATCGGCGAGCCGGTGTTCGATCCCCGGATGTAGCGCGACCAGCCCAGGTTGGCCCGCGCGAACGCGGCCTCGCGGAACTCGGTAGCCGACAGGATCGCGTTGGTCGTGGTGGCCTGTGAGCCTCGATGATCGAGCGGATCGTCTGCTGGTGGCGCTGCTGCTGGTCGACGCTCGGGTCCCACGTTTCTCATGCGCAGCACCGAGTTGGCGATGCGGGCGCCGGCGCCCGCCTGGACGGTGGCCGCGAGGACGCTCCCCGTGCGGGTACCCGGCCCTGCTATCGTTCCTCGGTCGCGCGGGACGCCGCGCGCTTTTATCTGCCTGCGCCGTGAGGCGCACCCGTCACGGGAGCATCGTTCGTGAAGGTACGTGCCTCGGTGAAGCCCATCTGCGAGAAGTGCCGCGTCATCAAGCGGCACGGCAAGCTGCACGTGCTGTGCAGCAACCCCCGGCACAAGCAGGTCCAGGGCTGATGGCGCGGATCGCGGGCGTCAACATCCCGCGCGAGAAGCGCACCGAGGTGGGTCTCACCTACATCTACGGCATCGGCCGCTCCTCGGCCAGGAAGGTGCTGGCCCAGGCCGACCTCGGCACCGACAGCTACGTGCGCGACCTCACCGAGGAAGAGGTGGGGCGGCTGCGCGACATCATCGAGAAGATGCTCATCGTTGAGGGCGACCTGCGGCGCGACCGCGCCAACCACGTCAAGCGCCTGATGGACATCGGCTGCTACCGGGGCCTGCGCCACCGCCGCGGCCTGCCGGTGCGTGGTCAGCGCACCAAGACCAACGGTCGCACGCGCAAGGGCCCGCGGCGCACCGTGGGCAAGCAGCGCAAGGCCGAGAGCTAGAACCAAGCAAACGGCAGGAGCAGGATTGGCACGCCACACCCGCGGCCGCACGCGCCGCCGCGCCCGCAAGAACATCGCCGTGGGCCAGGCCCACATCAAAACCTCGTTCAACAACACCATCGTCACCCTCACCGACACGCAGGGCAACGTCATCGCTTGGGAGACGGCTGGCTCGGCCGGGTTCAAGGGCTCGCGCAAGAGCACCCCGTTCGCCGCCCAGGTCACCGCCGACTCGGCGGCCCGCAAGGGCATGGAGCACGGCCTGCAGAAGGTGGACGTCTACGTCAAGGGCCCGGGCTCCGGCCGTGAGACGGCCATCCGCTCGCTGCAGGCCGCCGGCATCGAGGTCGCCTCGGTCACCGACGTCAGCCCGGTCCCACACAATGGCTGCCGGCCGCGCAAGCGGCGGCGAGTCTAAGTGCTCCGTTCCGAGGGTTCTCTCGCGATCCTGCGGCTGCAAACCGTCGCGGATGCTGTGTCCTCGGCTCGGCCGATAGGCCCGGCTATCGACCTCGCCTGCGTCCTGGCCCCGCTCGGTTTTCGCGCGCCGGATCATCAAGCCACCCCCCCGACGGAGCACTAGTGGCCCGGTATCGCGGACCCCAGGTCAAGCTTTCGCGGCGCGAGGGCGTGGCCCTCACCGACAAGTGCCAGAAGTACCTGGACCGGCGCAACTATCCGCCCGGCGAGCACGGGCGCAGGCGCATCCGCCAGAGCGAGTACCTGCTCCAGCTACGCGAGAAACAGAAGACCCGCCGCTTCTACGGAGTGCTGGAGAAGCAGTTCCGGCGCTACTACGCGCGCGCCAGTCGCCAGCCCGGGATCACCGGCGAGAACCTGCTGCGCCTGCTCGAGATGCGGCTCGACAACGTGGTCTACCGGCTGGGCTTCGCGGCCACCCGCCGCCAGGCGCGCCAGCTGGTCAACCACGGCCACTTTCGGGTCAACGGCAAGCGGGTCGACATCCCCAGCTACCAGGTCCGGGCCGACGACATCGTCACCGTCAAGCCCCACTCCAACGCCGAGGGCGTGATCCGCGCCGCCAGCGAGCTGGTGGCGGTGGTGGCGCCGTGGCTCCAGGCCGACCACGACGCCCTCAACGGGAAGGTGCTCAAGGCTCCCGACCGCACCGAGATCGACACGCCGGTTCAGGAGCAGCTCATCGTGGAGCTCTATTCGAAGTAGTGCCCCGACCGCACGCGATGGCGCCGGCCCCGACGCGTGGGGCGGGCGCGGATGCGGCGGACGGGAACGCGTACACCCAGTCCGGCCCCGGCCGGAGAAGGACGGTTCCTTGCTCGACATCCAGCAGCCCCGGATGACCTACGAGCCGCTCAGCGAGACCCTGGGCGCGTTCGAGGTCGAGCCGCTCGACCGCGGCTTCGGTCACACCTTCGGCAACAGTCTGCGACGGGTGCTCCTCAGCTCCCTCGAGGGCGCGGCCGTCACATCCGTGCGCCTCGACGGCGTGCAGCACGAGTTCAGCACCATCGAGGGCGTGCGCGAGGACGTCACAGACATCATCCTCAACCTGCGCGAGCTGGTGTGCCGGCTGTACGGCGACGCCGACGAGCTCGAGGTCGAGCTGCAGAAGGTCGGCCCGGGCCAGGTGACCGCGGCCGACATCGCGGCGCCGGGCGACCTCGAGATCCTCAACCCGGAGCTCGAGATCGCGAATCTTCTCGGAGACGCCAAGCTCGACATGATCCTGATGATCCGTCGCGGCCGTGGCTACGTGCTCGCCGAGGCCAACACGGAGGCCACCACCACGATCGGTGAGATCCCGGTGGACGCGAACTTCTCGCCCGTACGCCGGGTGCGTTACGAGGTCAGCTCGGCCCGCGTGGGCCAGCGAACCGACTACGACAAGCTGCGCCTCGAGGTGGAGACCGACGGCAGCGTCGACCCGCGCGGCGCCCTGGCCAGGGCGGCCGAGAGCCTCACGATGCGCCTGGCCATCTTCGCCGACCCCGACAGCACCCACCTTCTGGGCGAGCCGGAGGAGGAGGAGCCCCCGCCCGGCGGCGGCATGCACGACATCATGATCGAGGAGCTCGAGCTGGGCGTGCGCAGCTACAACTGCCTGAAGCGCGTGGGCGTCGAGACCATCGGCGATCTCATCTCCAAGACCGAGCCGGAGCTTTCGGCCATTCCGAACTTCGGCAAGAAGAGCATCGAGGAGGTCAAGGAGAACCTGGCCGCCCACGGCCTCGCGTTGCGGTCCGAGGACGACTAGGGCGCCGTGCGTCATCGCAGAAAGGGCCCCCGGCTCAACCGCAGCAGCTCACATCGCAAGTCGATGGGCGCCAACCTGGCGGTCCAGCTGCTGACGTACGGCCGCATCCAGACCACCGAGCCCAAGGCCCGTCTGGCCCGCGGCGTGGCCGAGAAGGCCATCACCCTGGCCAAGCGCAACACGCTCCACGCCCGCCGGCAGGCCGTCTCCCTGCTGCGCGACAAGCAGATCACCTACCGGCTGTTCGACACCATCGGTCCGGCCTTCGCCGACGTGAACGGCGGCTACACGCGCGTGCTCAAGCTGGGCCCGCGCCAAGGCGACGCAGCGCCCATGGTGCTGCTGGAGCTGACCCGCGACGTCGCGGGCATCGACGCCGACGCCTCCCAGACCTGAGGCGCAGTGGCCGGAGCGCACGCTCCGGTTGGATCTGGAGTACGACGGCGCCGGCTTCGCCGGCTGGGCGGCGCAGCCGGGATTGCGTACCGTCGAGGGCGAGCTGCGCGCCGCCCTCGGGATCCTGTTCGGCGACGACTTCCGCCTGGTCGTTGCCGGCCGCACCGACGCCGGCGTGCACGCCGGCGGCCAGGTGGCGAGCGTCGACACGTCCACCCGCCTGCGGCCAGACCACATCATGCGGGCGCTCACGGGGCTCCTGCCCGCCGATCTGGCGGCTCGCCGGGTGTCCGACGCGCACCCTGGCTTCGACGCCCGCCGCGACGCCGTGGCCCGTCGCTACGAGTACCGCGTGCTGGCAGGGCCGCCCAGCGCGCTGCGCCGCGACCGCACGCTGCACCACCCCGCTCCACTCGACCTCGGGCGGCTCCGCCGCGCGGCCGCGCGCGCGGAGGGGCGCCACGACTTCCGCGCCTTCACCCCCACGCACACCCAGCACGTCACGTTCGAGCGCCGGCTGTTCGTCTGCCGCTGGGAGCGGCGCGGCGACGAGCTCGTGCTCGCGGTCGAGGGGGACGCCTTCCTGCGCCACATGGTGCGCGTGCTGGCCGGGACGTTTCTGCTGGTGGGCCGCGGGGCCTGGGAGCCCCAGCGCATGGACGCCCTGCTGGTGGGCGCTCCGCGCGGCGCGGCCGGGCCCACGGCGCCGGCCCACGCCCTGACGCTTGTGGGCGTGCGGTACTGATCCGCCGCCCTCGCTACCCTTGTCATCCGGTTTGACCCACATCCTCGTCACGAACGATGACGGTGTCGGGAGCGCCGGGCTGCTGGCCCTCAAGCAGGCCCTGGAGCCCCTGGGCCGCGTCAGCGTCATCGCCCCCGAGAGCAACCGCAGCGCGATCGGCCGCGGCATCACCGTGCAGCGCCCGCTCCACGTCGATGAGGTGCGCCTCGCCGACGGCTCCATGGCGTTTGCCACGGACGGCACGCCGGTGGACTGCGTGCGCTTCGCTCTCTTGGGCCTGGTGGGCGAGGTGCCGGACGTGGTGGTGAGCGGCGTCAACCTCGGCTTCAACCTGGGCGACGACGTCACCTACAGCGGCACCGTGGCGGCCGCGTTCGAGGGCGTGCTCCTGGGCTGGCCGGCCATGGCGGTGTCGGCCGGCATGGCCCATCCCGAGCGCGACCAATGGGACGGCGCGGCCTACGACTTCCGGGCGGTCGCGCGCTTCTCGGCCGGCCTCGTGCCCATCCTGATGCGCGAGCGCTTCCCGCGGCACGTGCTGCTGAACGTCAACGCGCCCGGCCTGGCTCCCGAGGCCGTCACCGGAGCGCGCGTCACCAGGCTCGGGCGCCGGGTCTACGACGACCAGCTGCGCCTCCAGTCGGTGGACGGCGATCGGCGCCGCTACTCGATCTACGGCAACCTGCCCTCGTTCCGTTCCGAGCCGGGCACCGACTTCGCCGCGGTCGACGACGGCGAGATCTCGGTCACGCCGCTGCACTTCGATCTGACGGACGTCGACGGCATGGAGGTGCTGCGCGGCGCCGGTCTTCCGGGGGTCGCGCCCGAGCCCGGCGTGCGCCGGGCGGAGGGCTGACCGTTGGACATCGTGCTGTTTGACCTCGACGGCACGGTCATCGACTCCACCGAGCTCATCCGCGAGTCGCACCGCCACGCCGTGCGGACGGTGTTGGGCGACGACCTCGCCGACGAGCGCCTGGTGGCCAACGTCGGCCGGCCGCTCATCGAGCAGATGCGCGCCTTCGACGCGGACCGCGCGGAGGATCTGCTGGACGCCTACCGGGAGTGGAACCACGCCAACACCGGCCGGCTCCTGCGCTCGTATGAGGGCATGGAGGAGTTCCTGGCCGAGCTGCGCGAGGCGGGCTGGCGGCTTGGCATCGTCACCAGCAAGTCCGCGTCCACCGTGGAGCTGGCGTGGGACGCGCTGCCCCTCGGCCACCACTTCGACGTGGTGGTCAGCGCCGAGACCACCGACCGCCACAAGCCGCATCCCGACCCGGTGCGCCACGCGCTGCGGCACCTCGACGGCCATCCGGACCGCGCCGTGCTGGTGGGCGACTCGCCCTTCGATCTGCGGGCCGGGCGCGCGGCCGGCCTCAGCACCGTGGGGGTCACCTGGGGCTTCTTCGGCCGCGGGGAGCTCGAGGCCGAGGACCCCGACCATGTCGTCGACACACTCGCCGAGCTTCGCGAAGTGCTGGCCAGGCCATGAGCGCCGCGGAGCGGGTGCAGCAGCTTCGCCGGCTCGTCGACGAGGCCAACCACAGCTACTACGTGCTCGACAGCCCCACGGTCGATGACGCGGTGTACGACGGCTGGATGCGCGAGCTCGAGCGCCTCGAGGCCGAGCATCCGCAGCTGGCGACGCCAGACTCGCCCACACAGCGGGTGGGCGGCGCGCCCGCCGAGGGGTTCGCGTCGGTACGCCACGCCCAGCCGATGCTCAGCCTGGCGAACGCCCGCGGAGCGGAGGAGCTGGCCGACTGGCACCGCCGCGTGGTGTCGCTGCTCGACGACAAGATACTTGACAGCCACCCGTTGCGGTTCGTCGTGGAGGCCAAGATCGATGGCCTGGCGGTGTCGCTCAGGTACGAGGATGGGTCGTTGGTGCGGGGGGCCACGCGCGGCGACGGCGAGGTGGGCGAGGACGTCACCGCCAACCTGCGCACCATCCGTGCCATCCCCACCCGGCTGCGCACGGCTGCCGGTGCCAGGGCGCCGCGGCTCGTCGAGGTGCGCGGGGAGGTGTACCTGCCCCTGGCGGCCTTCGGCGAGCTGAACGCGGCCAGGGCGGAGGAGGGTCTGCCGACCTTCGCGAACCCGCGCAACTCGGCGGCGGGCAGCCTGCGCCAGCTCGACCCGCGGGTGGCCGCCGAGCGGCCGCTGTCGATCTGGTGCTACTCGCTCGGGATCACCGGCGGCCTCGACGTGACCGGCCACTGGGACGCCCTGGTCTGGATGCGCGAGGCAGGCTTTCGCGTGAGCCCCGACATCACGATCCATGAGGGCATCGCGGAGGTCCAGGCGGCCTGCGAGGCGTGGGAGGCCCGCCGCGGCAGCGTGGACTACGACATCGACGGGGCGGTGGTGAAGGTCGACGACTTCGCGCTCCAGCGGGAGCTTGGTGCGGTTGGACGGGCGCCGCGCTGGGCGGTCGCCTGGAAGTTCGCGCCCACCACGGCCACCACCCGGTTGAGGCGCATCGGGGTCAACACCGGCCGCACCGGCGCCCTGGTGCCCTACGCCGAGCTGGAGCCGGTGGAGGTGGGCGGGGTCATCGTGCGAATGGCCACCCTGCACAACCAGGAGGACATCGCCCGCAAGGATCTGCGCGAGGGCGACCTGGTCATCGTGCAGCGCGCCGGCGACGTCATCCCCCAGGTGGTGGCGCCCCTGGTACAGGAGCGCACCGGCGCCGAGAAGCGGTTCCGTATGCCCCGCAACTGCCCCACCTGCCGCACCCGGGTCGTGCGGGGGGAGGACGAGGTGCAGTGGCGCTGCCCCAACCGTTCGTGCCCGTCGGTGGTCGTGGGCAGCCTCGAGCACTTCGCGTCCCGCGGCGCGATGGACATCGAGGGCCTCGGTGAGAAGACGGTGC
Organism: Miltoncostaeaceae bacterium; assembly: GCA_030598395.1. GTDB lineage: Bacteria > Actinomycetota > Thermoleophilia > Miltoncostaeales > Miltoncostaeaceae > JAUVPZ01. Next base: position 9,360 of record JAUVPZ010000031.1, read on the forward strand.
GCCGGCTGTATGACGAGAAGCTGCTTGCCGACGTGGCCGACATCTACGACCTCCGCGACCACCGCGAGGCCCTGATCGCCCTCCCCGGCTTCCAGGAGCTGTCGGTTGACAACCTCCTGGCCGGCATCGAGGGGTCGAAGCAGCAGCCGTGGCACCGCGTCATCGACGCCCTGGGCATCCGCCACGTGGGTGAGATCACCGCCGAGGCCGTCGCTGCCGTGGCGCCCTCCCTCGATGCGCTGCTCGCTGCCGACGCGGAGGAGTTGGCGGCCGCCGACGGAGTGGGCCCGGTGGTGGCCGGGGCCATCGTGGAGTACCTCGACTCGGAGGACAGCCGGCGTACCCTGCGGCGGCTGCGCGACGCGGGGGTCACGGTGGAGGGCCCGGCGCCCGCGCGCGCGGACGGCCCCCTCGCCGGACAGACCGTGGTCATCACCGGCACCCTCGATGGCTTCAGCCGCGCCGCCGCGCGACGCGACGTGGTGGCGGCGGGCGGGGTGGTCACCAACGCCGTCAGCGGCGCCACGAGCTTCGTGGTGGCCGGGCGGGGCGGCGGCGGCAAGCGCCAGAAAGCAGAGCAGCTGGGAGTTCCAGTGGTCGACGAGCCCACTTTCGTGGCGATCCTGGCCGCCGAGTCGCCGGTGCCGGAGCGCGGAGAGCCCTCGCCCTCGGCCTAGGCTCCGGCTAGGCTGTTCGTCGGTGGCGGAGCTGCCCGAGCATCTGGAGCCGGAGCTCGACCGCCTGCGTCAGCTCCGCGATGCGGGGGCGATCAGCGACGAGGAGTTCCGGGTGCAGCGCCGCGACGTGCTCGCCGAGGCGGGCCTGGTGACCTCGCGCGAGGCCGACAGGGTCGAGCTGCGATCGCGCCGGCGGTCGCTCTGGATCGGGATCATCGCGGTCGACGCCGTGGTGGCCGTGGTGATCGTCGTGGTGTTGCTGGTGGTCCTGCGTTGAGCGACTGGCAGGACGCCGCGCGGCCGCAGATCCGCCGGCTCGAGGAGCTGCGCGAGCAGGGCGCCATCAGCGACGAGGAGTTTGAGGAGGGCCGTCGCGAGATCCTCGAGACGATGGGCCTGAAGACGGGGGGCGGCGACGCGGTCGGCCGGGAGGACCGGTTCGACGACGAGTTCGACGACGGTGACGACGAGGCCGTGGGCCCGCCTGCCCCGGTGGGACGGCAGGCGATCCTGGTGGGCGTGATCGCCGCCCTCGTGGCGGCGGTTGGCGTGGCCATCGCCGTGGTCATCGCCTTCCTCGGCGGCGGGAGCTAGTGTCCCGAGCCAGAAATACATGGGCAGTTTCGCGGCTGCATCCCGTCGCGACGCGATGTCCTCGGTCGGCCCGATATTCGGAGATAGCGGGCCTCCCTGCGTCTTTGCGTCGCTCGGGATTCGCGCCCGAAACATGCGACGAACTTCCGGCTCAGGACGCTAGCGGTCAGCCGTCGCGGCGCCGCGCACATCCTCACGCCCGGCCGCCAACAGCCGGACCACGCGGTCCTGCACCACGCGCGCGCCGGTGAAGTCGGTCGTCTCGAACAGCAGCGCGAACGCGTACCTCTGGCCGCGGCGGCTCACCACGCGGCCGGCGAGGGAGGTTACGCCGTTGAGCGAGCCGGTCTTGGCGCGCACGCGGTTACGGGCCGAGCCCAGGAAGCGCCGGCGGAGTGTGCCCTCGCCGCCGCGGGGCAGCGACTTGACGAGCGGCCGGCCCCAGGGCGGGTTGGCCTCTGCCGCAGCCAGCAGCCGTGTGAGCGTGGCTGCCGACAGGCGGTTGGCCCGCGACAGCCCCGAGCCGTCGACGATTCGGTCGTGCGGGCCCAGGACCCCCAGCTGCCGCAGCAGGCCGGCCGTGTGCGCCGCGCCGGCGGCCGAGGTGCCCACGCTGCGTCCGTAGGCACCGACGCCCTTCATCAGCATCTCGGCCGTGTAGTTGTCGCTGCTCGGGTTCATCAGCCGCAGGATCCGGGTGAGCCGCGGAGAGCGGACCACCGCGACCGGGTGGGCGTTTGACGGGGTGCGCGCCGTGGTGACGCCACCGGTCTGGCGGATGCCGACGCCCCGCAGGGCCGCCCGTGCGCTGACGGCTGCGGGCAGCGGGGGCGTGCCGCCCGAGTTGCGGTTGACGCTCAGCGCCGAGAGCGGCGCCGAGTAGGCCGCGTAGTACGAGCGCCACTGCGAGCCGAGGCGCCGGGAGTCGAAGAACGCCTCGTCGGCGGCGATGGGCCCCTTGACCACCCGGATGCCCGAGCGGGCCAGGGCCAGGAACAGGCGACCGAAGTTGCCCCCGGCGCCCGACTGCTGCGAGCGCGCGTAGGCCCGCGTGGCCAGCGTGGGATCACCGTAGCCCTTTACGTACAGCGCCCCGCGCAGCAGGCGGCCGGTGCGCCGCGCTCCAGGACCCTGGAACAGCCGGGTCTCGTACTGGAAGCCGGGCCCCATGGTGAGCAGGGCGCCCACGCTGGTGACCAGCTTCTCGGTGGACGCGGGGATGCGCGCGACCTCGGGCCGGTGTGCGGCGACCTGCGTCGGATCCCCGGCGCCGTTAAGCCGCCACACGGCGGCGGACAGCCCGCTGTTCGCGCTGCCCCACGCAGATAGCGTGGCCTGCACCTGTCCTGCACCCTGGGCGGGTGCCGGAGCCGCGGCGAATGCCGACGCGCCCGCGACCCCGGCGGCGGCAAGGACCGCCAGCGGCCGCGTGAGCCGGCGGGTCAGCCGCCGGCGGCCTGCAGCAGCTGTTGCCTGGCCTCCGCCGGAAGGCGGTGTCCGGCCGCGGCAACCGAGTGGACGAACAGCGTCCGGTCGATGCGTCCGTTGTAGATCGGGACCGCGTTCTCGACGCACAGGCGAACGATTTGCCTGCGCGCCAGGCCAGTGGCCTCGGAGAGCTCCTCGGGGGTCAGGTGAACGGCCATGACGACCTCCTGGATATGTGGTCGACCCGCTCAAGCCGGGGGCTGCGCCGCGAGGCGGCGTCTTGGGGGGGGCGGGTCGCGTGGAGCCCGTGACGCGGGACGGTCAGCGCGACCGTCCGACGGCTCGTTGGTGCATGGCCAAGTTATCGGCGTCACGGGCTCGGATGTCAAGCAAACGTTGATCGCTCGGAGCGGGCCGGGTGGAGCCAAGCATCCGCATCGAGCGGGAAAGCTAGCGCCGATGCAGGACGGAATCCCCCGCTGCGGCCGCCGCGCGCAACGGTGGCGGCTCCGCACCGGTGTGGCTACCATGCGCGGGTCGATCGGCGGGGTGTGGCGCAGCCTGGTAGCGCGCTCCGTTCGGGTCGGAGAGGTCCCCGGTTCAAATCCGGGCACCCCGATCGGCAGCGTGTGCGCCGGCCAGGGCCGGCGCGGCGCGCCTCACACCGTGATGACGCCCTCGACCTCCGGGACTTGGCGCCGGAGCTCGGCCTCGATGCCCAGCACGAGGGTGGCGGTGGACATGGGGCATCCGCCGCACGCCCCCAGCATGTTGAGGTGCACGAAACCCTCCTCGTCGAACTCGACCAACTCCACGTCGCCGCCGTCGGTGTGCAGCGCCGGGCGGATCTGCTCGAGCACGTCGTCGATCTGCGCCAGAATCTCTGCCGACATGGGTCGTCCTCCGCTCGTCCGGAACCGCTTCCAGGATAGCGGCTTCCCCGGGGCTCGCCCCCGTTGACGTCTCCGCGCACGCTGCGGGCAGCGACCGTCCAGCTCACGAGTTCCGACGATAGCGGCCGCAATGTCAGGGCCGCGGAGCGCCTGGTGGAGCGCGCGGCGGCCGCCGGCGCCCGGCTAGTGGTGCTTCCCGAGAAGTGGCATTACATGCACGCAGGGGAGCGCCTGCTGCGTGGCGCCGAGGCGCTTGAGGGCCCCTCGCTCTCGGCAGCGCGCCATTGGGCGCGCCGCTTCCGCATCGCGCTGGTGGCCGGCAGCGTGGTGGAGCGCACCCCCGACGGCGAGCGCTCGTACAACACCAGCGTCCTCATCCAGCCCGACGGCGAGGTCAGCGCGGTGTACCGCAAGATCCACCTGTTCGACGTGGAGGTGGGCGGAACGGTCTACCGGGAGTCGGACGCGGCCCTGCCGGGCGACCGGCCGGTGCTGGGGGAGGCGCTCGGCCGGCGCATCGGGATGTCCGTTTGCTACGACCTGCGTTTTCCGGAGCTCTACCGTGCCTACGCCGACTCCGGCGCCGAGCTGATCACGGTGCCCGCCGCGTTCACGGCCGCGACGGGCCGCGACCACTGGGAACCGTTGCTGCGGGCGCGGGCCATCGAGAACCAGGCGTTCGTGCTGGCGGCGAACCAGGTGGGCGTGCACGCCGACGGCTCGCGCTCGCACGGGCGCAGCATGATCGTCGATCCGTGGGGCGTGGTGCTGGCGCAGGCGCCCGACGGCGAGACCGTGGTGGTGGCCGACCTCGACATGGAGCACCTCGACCGCGTGCGCGCCAGCCTCCCCGCGCTGAGCCACCGCCGGCCGGATGCCTACGGCGCCAGCGCGTCCAGCCCGGGCGGCAGGGCGGGATCGGCGTAGGCCACCCGGCCGCCCACCACGGTCAGCCGCGGCCGCAGCTCGGCGTCGACCAGCACGAGGTCGGCCGGATCGCCCGGAGCGAGGCCAGCCGGCAGGCCCAGGGCACGCCGCGGTGCCCACGCGGCCGCAGCCAGCGCCGAGGCGCGGCCGAGCCCCGCGCGCAGCAGCGTGCGCGGTCCGGTTGACAGCCCGAACGCCGAGCCGGCCAGGCGGCCGCCGGCCTCCACCCGCGTGCCGTCGCTGCGCGTGGCGCGGCCCGCCAGGCGGTGTTGGCCGGGCGGGGCGTCGGCCGCGGCCGTCGCGTCGCTCACCAGCACCATGCGCCGGCCCGCCAGCCGCGCCAGCAGCAGCGCCACCTGCGGGTCCACGTGAATGCCGTCCGCGATCATCGAGACCCGCGCCCGCCGGTCCGCCAGGAACGACACCAGCGCCGAGGGCTCGCGGGCCGTGATCCCGCGCATGGCGTTGGGGGCGTGGGTGAGCAGCCGGGCCCCGGCGTCGATGGCCGCCCGCCCCTGCTCGGCGTCGGCCTCGGTGTGTCCCACGGCCGCGACCGCCCCGCTGCGGCGCACCCGGCGGATCGCCTCCAGACCGCCGGGCAGCTCGGGTGCGAGCGTCATGATCGCGGGCCGAAGATGGCGCAGCAGCCGATCAAGCAGCGCCGGGTCGTGCTCGCGCAGGGCTGCCGGGTCATGAGCGCCGGCTCTCAGGGGGTTGAGGAAGGGCCCCTCCAGGTGTGGTCGTAGAACCCGAGCACCACTCGGCGGCGCTGCCCCGGCCACATCGATCGCAAACCGGCGATAGCCCTCCTCCGGGCGGCTGATCAGCGTGGGACAGAACGCGGTCACGCCGTGGCGGGCCAGCGCGGCCGCGACCTGGGCCAGCGCCTCGGCTCCGTCGCCGACCTCGGCCCCGGCCAGGCCGTTCACCTGGAGGTCGACGAAGCCCGGTGCGGCGATCCATCCGTCGGGCAGGGCGACGCTCCGCCGGGAACCGGCCGCGGTGATCGTGCCGCCGGCGACCCCGAGGCGCCCGCGCTCAAGGCGTCCCGAGCGGAGAAGGGTTCCCTCCAACACCAGCGGCCCCGGTCGCATGACCGCGCGAGCCTACGCCAGCCGCCCGCGCGCCTCGGCGGCCAATTGGCGTCGTGCGCGGCTGCCAACTGGCGCGACGGGGCGGGGCTAGAGTCCCGAGCGTGGCCCGGCCGCGACCCGGAGACGTCCTCGAGCTCACCGTCGACGACCTCGCCTTCGGCGGGGCGGGCGTGGGGCGCGACGACGGCTTCGTGGTGTTCACGCCGGACACGGTGCCCAAGGAGCGGGTGCGCGCGCGGGTGCGACGGTCCCGGCGCCGCTTCGCCGACGCCGACCTGGTGGAGGTTCTCGAGCCCGGGCCCGCCCGCGTGGAGCCGCCGTGCCCGTACGTGCCCCGCTGCGGCGGCTGCCGGCTGCAGCACGTCGACTACGCGGAGACGCTTCGGGCCAAGCGCGAGCAGATCGTGGAGCACCTCGCGCGCATCGCTGGGCTGCCGGGCCAGGAGGTGCGGCCGGTCGACCCCGCCGCCGAGCGGCTCGGCTACCGCAACAAGATGGAGTTCTCCTTTGCGCCGGGACCCGATGGGCTGTGCCTCGGCATGCACCGGAGGGGTCGCTGGGACGAGGTGGTGGACCTGGACGCCTGCCTGATCGCGAGCCCCCGTATCGACGCCGCCCGCGCGACCGCGCGCGAGTGGGCCGTCGACGAGGGGCTGGCGCCCTACGATCAGCGAGCGCAGGCGGGTGTGCTGCGCCATCTGGTGGTGCGCGAGGGTCGGGCCACCCGGCAATTGTTGGTCACCGTGGTCACGGCGCCGGGGCCCGAGGCCGCCCGGTCCGTCGGCCGCCTCGCCGAGCCGCTGCGCGCCGCCCATCCGGAGCTGGTGGGCCTGCTGCACGCCGTCAACGACGGCGTGGCCGAGGTTACGCATGACCTCCCCACCAGCGTCGTCTGGGGACGCGACTGGTTCGAGGAGCGGGTGGGCGACCTCACGCTGCGTCTCTCGGCGGCCGCGTTCTTCCAGACCAACACGCTCATGACCGAGAGGCTGTACCGGCGCGTGGCCGAGGCTGCTGCGCTGGACGGAGGGCAGGTGGTCTACGACCTCTTCGCCGGGGTGGGCAGCATCGGTCTTGCCATCGCGCGCTCGGCGGGGCAGGTGGTGGCCATCGAGATCGCCCGGCAGTCGGTCGAGGACGCCGCGGCCAACGCCCAGGCCAACGGCCTGGCCGCGTACCGCGCGCTGTGCGGTGACGTGGGCCGGGTGATGCGCGAGCACCGCGAGGAGCTGCCCGCACCCGACGTGGCCATCGTCGACCCGCCTCGCGCCGGGCTCAACGGCCGCGCCGTGCGACGGATCCTGGAGTTCGCCCCGCCGACCCTCGTCTACGTCAGCTGCCAGCCGGCCACGTTCGCCGAGAACACGGCGCGGCTCGTCGAGGGCGGGTACCAGCTGGAGTACGTCCAGCCGGTGGACATGTTCCCGCAGACGCCGCACATCGAGGCCGTCGCCCGCTTCCGCCGCTGATTCCCGCTCGTAGCGGCATGGTTTGAACCCCGGCTCAGTACGGGGGCTGCTCGGCGTGCCACTCGCCGATCTGGCGGAACGC
>JAUVPZ010000138.1 GCA_030598395.1 Miltoncostaeaceae bacterium
AATGACCCGCTGCTTGGTCCCACCGAGGGCGGCTACCAGTGGGCGCTTGCCAATACCGGTGCCTGGGGCGGCGGGCGGCCCGGCGCCGACATCGGCGCCGAGCGCGGCTGGCAGATGTCGCGTGGCGCCGGCGTGGTGGTGGTGGCGGTCGCCGACGCCGGGATCGACCTCTCGCACCCCGACCTTTCCGGGCGCATCTGGCATAACCGTGCCGAGGTGCCCGCCAATGGCATCGACGATGATCGAAACGGCCACATCGACGACGTCAACGGCTGGAACTTCGCCGCCGACAGCCCCGAGGTCTTCGGGCCCGGCGATGGGGACCACGGCACCCACGTGGCCGGGGTGATCGGCGCCAGCCAGGGAAACGGCATCGGCATCGCCGGCGCCGCGCCGAACGCCACGATCATGCCGCTGAAATTCATCCAGTCGGGCGTCGGCTCGACCTCCGATGCGATCGCCGCGATCGACTACGCGACCCGAAACGGCGCCCGGGTGATCAACGCCTCCTGGGGCGGCAGTACCCCCAGCCCGGCGCTGTGCGATGCGGTCGCCCAGGCCGCGGCGGGCGGCGTGGTGTTCGTGGCGGCCGCCGGCAACGCCGGCACCGACAACGACGCCTACCCCTCCTGGCCGGCCAGCTGCAGCGAGCCGAGCCTCGTCGCGGTCGCCGCCACCGACCACGCCGACCGGCTGGCCAACTATTCCAACACCGGACAGGCGAGCGTCGATCTGGCCGCGCCGGGCGATCTGATCGTCTCGACGCTCCCCGGTGGCGGCTACGGCTACAAGTCGGGCACCTCGATGGCCGCCCCCCACACCGCCGCGGTCGCCGCCCAGCTGGCCGGCGTGCGGGCCGACTTCACCCCCGCTCAAATCAAGCAATCGCTGCTCGCCGGCGCGAGCGCCCTCCCGGAGCTTTCGGGGCGGGTCGCCTCCGGGCGGCGGCTGCATCTGGCCGGGGCGCTTTCGGTGGCCACCGGCGCCCCGGTGCCCGGCCCGGAGGGCGCCGGCGCCGATCCCCCTGCCGCTCGGGCACAGCGCCTGACGCTCACCCTGCGCGCACGGCGCTCGGCTGCGGGGCGGATCAGCGTGCGCCTGTCGGCCAGCCGGCGAGTACGCGCCACGCTTGCGGTGCGCGCCGGGCGGCGGACGCTCGGGCGGCTTCGGGTCGGCGCCGGGCCGAGGGCGCGCACCGTGCGCTTGCCGCGGCGGATCGCGCGGCGGAGGAGTGGCGGGCGCTACCGGATCGCCGCCCGCGCCGGCGCCGCGCGCGCCAGCACGCGCCTTGTGATCCGCCCGGCCGCGCGGATCCGCACCGGCCGTCTCGCCCCGGGAGCGCGCGCGGCGCTTCGGCTCTCCCTGTCGCGGCCGAGCAAGCTCTGGGTGACCGTCAGCCTTCGGCGGCGCACCGTGGGGCGCTTCACCCACGCGGCACGCACGCGGCGTGCGCTGGCGCCGATCCCGGCGCGGATCGCCCGGCGGATGGCTCGGCCCGGCCGCTACACGCTCGCCGTCAACGCGACCCGGCCCACCACCAGGGTGCGCGGACGGGTGATCCTGCGCTAGCTGAGCCGCCCGCGACCGTGCCTGCGGGTGGCATGGCTCGTTTCGATGAGGGGCGTCCCGTCGGGCGCGTGTGACACCGTTCGGCCGTGCCAATCCGGCGTACCAAGATCGTGGCCACGCTGGGGCCGGCCACCGACCGACCGGGCGTGCTCGAACGCCTGGTCGCCGAGGGGCTGGACGGCGCCCGCATCAACACTGCGCACGGCTCGCCGGGCGACTGGCGCCGGCGCGCCCGCGCCCTTCGAGCGGCCGCGGTCGCCGCGGGGCGGCCCGTGGCGCTCCTGATCGACCTCGGTGGGCCCAAGCTGCGACTCAGCAGCGACGAGCGCCCGCGCGAGGTGCTGGAGGGGGAGAGCCTCGCCTTCGTGGCCGGGCCGAGCCGGGACGGGGCGGTCGGGCTGGACTGGCCGGACATGGTGGAGGCCGTGGTACCCGGCGTGTCGGAGGTCGTGATCGGCGACGGCACGCCGCGGCTGCGCGTGGTGGAGGCGGCCGGCGACCGCGTCCGCTGCGTCTGTGAGCGCCGGGGACGCCTGGAGGCGCGCAAGGGCGTGTTCGTGACCCACGCCCGCTCCGGGCGTCCAACCCTGGGCAACGAGGACCTACGCAACCTCGCCGTGGCGGTAGAGCTCGATGCCGACCTGGTCGCGCTGTCGTTCGTGCGCTCCGGGCAGGACATGCGCCGCCTTCGCGGGGCGCTCGAGGGGTTGGGCGGCCGGGCGCGGGTGGTGGCCAAGATCGAGAAGCTCGAGGCCTTCGAGGCGCTCGACGAGGTGCTGGCCGTGTCGGACGGCGTGATGGTCGCTCGCGGCGACCTGGGCGTGGAGGCCGGGCTGGCCCGCGTGCCGTTGTTGCAGAAGGCGATCATCCACCGCGCCGTGGCGGAGGGGAGGCTGGTGATCACCGCCACCCAGATGCTGGAGTCGATGGTCCAGGCGCAGGTGCCCACCCGCGCCGAGGCCACCGACGTGGCCAACGCCATCCTCGACGGCACCTCCGCCGTGATGCTGTCGGCCGAGACCGCGGTGGGCGAGTACCCGGCCGAGGCGGTCGCGGTAATGGGCGAGATTGCCCTCCACGCCCAGTCGGAGCCGGTCTACCACCGCGATATCGGGGCTCCCGTGCCGTCCCGGGCGGAGGCCGTCATGCAGTCGGCTGTGCTGCTGGCCCGCCAGGTGGACGCCGCCGCCATCGTCGTTCCCACGACCAGTGGCGGATCGGCCCGCGCTGCCGCCAAGTATCGGCCGGAGCGGCCGCTGATCGCCCTCTGCCGGCACCGGGGCGTGGCCCAGCAGCTCGCGCTCGACTGGGGCGTGGTTCCGGCCATGCTCGGGGCCGAGCCCGTGCGCGCCGAGGCGTTCGTGGACCACCTGGTGGCGCGCTCGGTCGAGGTCGGCGGGCTGGCCGCCGGCGACAGCGTCGTGGTGGCCTACGGGTCCACGTCGGCTCGTCCGGGCTCGACCAACGTGATCGTGATGCGCACCATCGCCGATGCCCCGTAGGCGTCGCTCAGCGGACGGGGAACAGCATGTCCAGGCCGCCGTGGTGGCTGATGGCGTAAACGGGGTGCCCCCGCCGCGGGTGGAACACCACCGACACTCGCATGCCGTCGGCGAGCGCCAGCTCCTGGGGGAGCTTTCGGAAGCGTACCGAGCGGTGCTCACCGGCGTCCGAGGTGAGCCACATCTCGTAGTCGATGCGCACCCAGCGCCGCTCGAGGTGCGGTCGCCCGTCCATGGTGGCGCCCACCACCGCCACGAACTGCTCGGCACACGCGGGGCAGCGCAGTTGCAGCGCGGAGCCCCCGGCATCGTCCACGCGGCTCATCGAGGCGCAGGTGGGGCAGGGGATCTCCCGTTGCCGCCGCGCGGGCGGTGGCGGCGGCTGGGCGGACGGCCGACCCGTGGCGGCGGCGGCCCCGTTGGCCGCCGCCCGCAGCCGGCGGCGCAGGTCGTAGCGACGCCGGGAGTCGGCGTCGCCCAGCACCTGCCACGCCGCGTTGAGGCGCTTGCTGATCTCCTCGGCGCGCTGGCGGTGCTCCTGGTCGCGGAAACGGTCGGGATGGAACGCAAGCAGCTGGAAGCGCCAGACCGCCTCGATCTCCTCCCGGGTGGCGTCCGGCCCGATGCCCAGCGCTGCGTAGTGGTCCTGGTTGGCGCTGACCGCCATGCCTCACAGGATGACGGTTCGGGGCAC
>JAUVPZ010000122.1 GCA_030598395.1 Miltoncostaeaceae bacterium
GACGATGTGTCCGAAGACGATGACCCGCCCCCCTCGCCGTCGCCGGCGGCGCCGTTCTTCGACGCGTCGTCGCCGTCGGAGCCCGACTCGGCGGCCACGCGCTGCTTCGAGCCGTAGTCGGTGTTGTGGAAGCCGGTGCCCTTGAAGTGGATGGCGGGCGCGAACAGCACCCGCGAGACCTCGCCGTGCCCCGGCGCCTCGCCGTCCTCGCGCACGCACAGCTCCACCGAGCACTCGGTGAGGGCGTCCTCGCTCATGCGCTGCATCACGTCGAAGTGGTGGCCGCAGGTGGCGCAGCGGTACTCGTAGATCGGCAAGGATCCGAACCTCGCAGAGGGAGCAGGACCCCGACAATAATAGCCCCATGGGGCGGGCTGCGCTTGGCACTCTCGCGGCGAGAGTGCCAGATCCCGGCGCAATCGTCGGCATGCGGCTAGAGTTGGTGCCCGCATGCGCCCCCGAGAGTCACGCCGCGCCTACCTCCGCGTGGGCCCCGATCTCGCAGCGGCGCTGGAGGTCTGGGGGACGCGCAGCGGCCCCGCCCACTGCGTGGAGGTCCCCACCGACGTCTTCGTCACCGACCAGCCGCCCCGCATCACGGTGCAGCTGGACGTGGCGGGGGTCGACCCCGACAGCATCGCCGTCGCCCTGGAGGGCGATGCGCTGGTGGTGCGCGGCGAGCGGGTGCCGCCTCGCGGCGGACGCCGCCGCTACCAGCAGGCCGAGATCGAGTGGGGTCCCTTCGAGCGGCGCGTGCTGCTGACCGCGCCGGTCGACCCCGCCCGGGCGGAGGCGCAGTACGAGCGGGGTCTTCTGATCATCTCGCTGCCCGTGGCCGAACGAGCGCCGGTGGAACCGCCCCTGGTGGTCGTGGAGGTCCACACCGTCCGCCGATGAGCACGGCCGAGAACGAGTCGGCGGTCCAGCAGGTCGGCGAGCCCGTCGGGGAGGCGCTGCCCGACCAGCTGCCGGTGTTGCCCACCAAGGGCCTGGTGGTCTTCCCCCAGTCGGTGACGCCCATCAGCGTCGGCGAGGAGCGCTCGATCCGGCTGATCGACGACGTGATGAACCGCGAGGACCGGCTGCTGGCGCTGGTGGCGGCACGCGACCCGGAGCAGGAGGAGCCGGGGCCGGATTCCATCTACACGGTCGGCACCGCGGCCCGTATCCAGCGGATGCTGAAGGTGCCCGACGGCTCGGTGCGCGTGCTGGCCGAGGGGCTCGATCGCGTGCGGGTGGGACCGTACACCCAGACCTCGCCCTTCCTGGAGGCCGGCGTCCTGCCGCTGCCGGACGAGCTCGAAGAGAGCACCGAGGTGGAGGCGCTGGCCCGCAACCTGCAGGGCCTGTTCGGCCGGGTGATCGAGCTGGTGCCGTACCTGCCCGACGAGCTGCACGTGGCCGCCGCCAACGTTGACGACCCGGCCATGCTCAGCTACCTGGTGGCGTCGTCGCTGCGGCTGCCGCTGGAGGAGCGCCAGGAGTTGCTCGAGACCACCGAGGTGCGCAAGCGCCTGCAGCGCCTCACGGTGATCGTCAACCGCGAGGTGGAGGTGCTGGAGCTCGGCGCCAAGATCCAGAGCGACGTCCAGTCGGACATGGAGGACACCCAGCGCGAGCACTTCCTGCGCCAGCAACTGCGGGCCATCCAGCAGGAGCTGGGCGAGACCGACGAGGCGCAGGCCGAGGTCAACGAGTTGCGCGGACAGCTGGACGAGGCCGATCCGCCCGCGGTGGTGCGCGAGGCGGTCCAGCGCGAGCTGGGCCGGCTGGAGCGCCTGCCGCCGGGGGCGGCCGAGCACTCGGTGATCCGCACCTACCTCGACTGGATCCTGGCCATCCCGTGGAACGTGCGGACCGAGGACGACCTGGACCTGGCCCACGCCCGCGAGGTGCTCGACGAGGACCACTACGACATCGAGAAGGTGAAGGAGCGCATCCTCGAGCACCTGGCCGTGGTGCGGCTGAACCCCGACGCCTCCGCGCCCATCCTCTGCTTCGCCGGCCCGCCGGGGGTGGGCAAGACGTCGCTGGGGCAGTCGATCGCCCGGGCGCTGGGGCGCGAGTTCGCCCGCATCTCGGTGGGCGGGGTGCGCGACGAGAGCGAGATCCGCGGGCACCGGCGCACCTACGTGGGCGCACTGCCCGGCACCATCGTGCGCGCGCTGCGCGACGCCGGCGCGATGAACCCCGTGATGATGATCGACGAGATCGACAAGATGGGCTACGACTTCCGGGGCGACCCCTCCTCGGCGATGCTGGAGGTGCTCGACCCGGCGCAGAACAACAGCTTCCGCGACCACTACCTGGACCTGCCCCTGGACCTCTCGCGGGTGCTGTTCATCTGCACGGCCAACGTCCTCGAGACGGTGCCCGCACCGCTGCTGGACCGCATGGAGGTCATCCCGCTCGCCGGCTACACCGACGAGGAGAAGCTGCACATCGCCCGGCGCTTCCTGCTGCCGCGTCAGCGCGGCGAGGCCGGCCTGAAGGACGCGCAGCTGGAGGTGACCGACGACGGCCTGCGCACGGTGATCGCCGAGTACACCCGCGAGGCCGGCGTACGCCAGCTCGAGCGGCGGCTGGCGGCGGTGGCCCGCAAGGTGGCGCGCGAGGTGGCCGAAGGCCGCTCGGAGGGCGAGACGGTCGGCGGCGAGCGCACCCGCGAGTTGCTGGGCCCCGAGCGGATCCACAACGAGGTGAAGCGGCGCACCACCGAACCCGGCGTGGCCACCGGACTGGCGGTCACCGGTGCCGGCGGCGAGATCCTGTTCGTGGAGGCCCAGGTCATGCCGGGCAGCGGGAAGCTGGTGGTCACCGGGCAGCTGGGCGACGTGATGCGCGAGTCGGCGCAGGCGGCACTGTCGTACGTGCGCGCCCATCAGACCGAGCTGGGCCTGAAGGTGGACGACGAGTTCTTCGTGAAGCACGACGTGCACCTGCACATCCCGGCGGGGGCCGTGCCCAAGGACGGTCCGTCGGCAGGCGTCACGCTGACCACGGCCCTGGTCTCGGCCCTGCGCGACCAGCCGGTCGACTCGGACGTGGCGATGACCGGCGAGGTCACGCTGACCGGACAGGTGCTGCCGGTGGGCGGCATCAAGGAGAAGGTGCTCGCCGCCCGGCGTGCGGGCATCGGCACCGTGGTGATCCCGCGCCTCGGCGAGGAGCAGCTGGCCGAGGTCGAGCCCGAGCTGCTGGGCGACCTTCGGGTGGTGCCCGCCGACCGCTTGGCCGACGTGCTGGCGGTGGCGCTGGACGGCGAGAGGTCCCCCGCCGGCGACGACGCTCAGGCGTAGCCCAGGCGGTACAGCAGGTGACGGGTGCGTGCCCCCGCCGTCCCGGCCCGCAGGGCCGCGGCGGCTGCGGGCAGGTCGCCGGGCCGGTCGAGGTCGTCCAGGCGCTCCACCTCGGCCAGCGCGATGCCGGCGTCGCCGGCGCGCCGGCGCGTCCGCTCGAGCACCAGCGGCGTGCTCCACGGCACGCGCTGGAACAGCTCGGGGCACGGTCGTGACAGCGCAATCAGCCCGTAGCCTCCGTCGGCGGACGGGCACACCGCCGCGTCGGCGCCGCCCCGAAGCGCCCGCAGCGCCGCGCGCACGTGGCCGGCTGTGGCCGCCGGGCAGTCGGAGCCCACGATCACGGCCGCCGACCGGCCCTGGTCGAGGACGGCGACGCTCGCGCGGGCCATGCGGGCGCCCAGGTCGCCGGGGCCCTGAACTCCCACGGGCACCTCGGCTGGAAGGAGCGCGCACAGCGGACCCACCTCGGCCTGCTCCGCGGCGAGGGCCGCCCGGTCCCACGCCGGGTCGCCGACGCCGTCGGTCACGTCCAGCAGCAGCGCCAGGCTGAGCGCAGCGGCGTCCTCCGGCGCCAGCGGCGGGGTGAGCCGCGTCTTGGTGCGGCCCGGCACCGGGGCGCGGCAGAAGACCGTGACCAGCGGCCGGCCCGATTCACCCGCGGTCACCGAGCTATCGCGAGTCGCGCATCTGGGCCATCGACTCCTCCCCAGGGGGCCAGCCCGACGGACTATACGACGACCTCCCGTTCGTCCCCGCGACTCCCGGTGCGCTTCCGACACGATGCGGCCGGCGCCCTTGTGCGCCCGGCCTCCGCCCCTCAGAATCCCGGGAGGCCCCCGATGAAAGGGCATTCCATGCACGCCCGGACGACCGCGCTCCCCGAGGACCTGCAGCAGTCGGCGCCGACGGCGCCGATCAGCCTCACCAAGGCCGGCGTCACCCGCTCGGCCAAGGCCATCCGCATCCGCAACGGGGGCACCGAACAGCTGTTCCAGGCCGAGATCGCCTGCTACTGCGACCTGGACCCGGGGCAGAAGGGCGTGCACATGTCGCGCTTCGAGGAGACGGTGAACGCGGCCGTGGACCGCGTGGTCATCTCGCAGGC
>JAUVPZ010000154.1 GCA_030598395.1 Miltoncostaeaceae bacterium
CGGGCACGCGATAGGCTTACGTGTCGGGTTCAACGATACGCCTTCGAGGGTGAGCGGCCCCCGCTCGCCGTCGCGGCGGGAGGACGCACCATGAGCAGCCGGGGTCCGCACCAGCACCGCCGAGCCGAGCCGGCGGGCGGCCCGGGGTTGAGCCCCGCCGTCGGCGCCAAGCAGGCCGAGGCGCGCATCGGAAAGCCCTGCTTCTACGGAGGCCAGAAGGTGCAGGGCCTGTTCGCCTGCGTGGCGTGCCAGTTCCAGATCAACAACCGCAAGTCGCTGCCCACCTGCCCGGACTGCGGCGAGATCGTGTGGGCATATCTCGGGGACGGCCCGCGGCCGGTGCCCGAGGGCGAGACCGCCGAGGACGGGGTCCAGCTGGACGCCCCGAGCGGCCCGGTCAAGGTGGAGGAGAACGTCAAGCTCGACCCGTGAGGCGCCCCTCGCCGGCTCGGGCTCACAGATTTCGAACAGGTCTGCTGCAAACGTCTTACGAGGCGACCCGAGAACCCTCATCCCGGCGGCCGACGATGATCGTCCACCAGGGTGGACGCAGGGCGTGTCCGCCGAACCATGGAGGGAGCACGGTGCGAGGCGTCCTGGCGACCGCGTTGGTGGCCGTGCTGGCAATGCCCGCGCTTGCCACGGCCCAGCTGCCGCCCGGCGGGCCGGGGGGCGGTGAGCCACCGCGCCAGCCGCCCCGCTCCGGACAGCTTCAGGCCAACGGCACCGGCAGCGTGATCCTGAACGGCCGGCTGGTCGCCTTCGGGGGGATCACCCGTGTGGCGGGTGGCGGCGGCATACGGGTGCGCGACCGCGCCGGAGACGCCACGTTCACGTTCGACGGCACGCCGGTGCGGTTCGACCGGCGCGGCAGCGCCGCGGTTCGCGGCTCGGCGGGGCGGTTCTTCGTCAGCGGGACGGCGGTGCGGGTCACGCTCGTGCGCGTGAGGGTGAACCTGTCAAGCGCGGGCCGGGGCTTCGCGCGCCTTCGCGGGCGGGGGCTCTACCGGCTCAACGACGGCCCGCGCCGGCGCTGGCGCCGCCGCCCGGTGCGCATCGCCCCCTCTCCCCCCGGCAATCGCGGGAGACCCGCGCGTGACGGCACCGCTCGCGACATGCCCGACGGGGCGAGCCCCCCGGCACGGCGACGCGCCGCCTGACGCCGGCCGCGCCGCCGCGTGGCCCGAACGGCCCGGCGTGACGCGGGAGGAGGGCCATGGCGAACCGGGGTTCGGGGTTGGACCGGGCGAGGCGGTGCCACTAGCATCGCTTGGGATGGTGCCCGGCGACGACCGCGAGCTGATCCTGATCGTGGAGGATGAGCCCAACATCGCGTCGTTCGCGCAGATGTACCTCGAGGCGTCCGGCTACCGGGTCATCACCGCCGAGCGCGGCGAGGATGGTCTGCAGCTGGCCCAGACCGAGAACCCGCAGCTGGTCGTGCTGGACCTCATGCTGCCCGGACTGGACGGCTACGAGGTCACCCGGCGACTGCGCCAGGACGGCAACCTGCCGATCATCATGCTCACAGCGCGCGACGACGCGATCGATCGCGTCGTCGGACTGGAGCTCGGCGCCGACGATTACATCACCAAGCCGTTCAACCCGCGCGAACTGGTGGCGCGCGTGCGGGCCGTGCTGCGACGCAGCGACGCGGCGCCCGCGGCGGCGCCCCTGCCCCAGGACACCACGCTGGTACTCGATGGACTGCGCGTGGAGGTGGGCGGCCGCGAGGTCTACGTGCACGACGAGGGCGTGGCGCTGACGCCCAAGGAGTTCGACCTCCTCGTCACGCTGCTCGAGAACCGCGGCCTCGTGATGACGCGCCAGCAGCTGCTGGAGCGGGTGTGGGGCTTCACGTTCCTCGGCGACAGCCGCACCATCGACGTGCACGTGCGGCAGCTGCGCCGCAAACTTGGCGAGCAATGCCCGATCCAGACGGTGTGGGGAACCGGCTACAAGGTGCCGGCCGCGTCGAGGTAGCTCCCCGGAGACGAACGCGCCCCTGGCAGACCCTGCGGGGGCGGCTGGCGCTGGCGTCGCTGGTGGGGCTGCTGGTCGCCTCGGCGGTGTTCACGCTGGTGGGCGCCAGCCTGATCAGCGCCCGCAGCGAGCGCACCGCCCGATCCGAGCTGGACCGGCAGGCCGTCGTACTGGCCGAGCTGATCTCCGAGGACGCCGAGCGCGCGGCGCGCGAGGGGCGCGTGTTCCGGTTCCTGCCCAGCGGTGGCGCCGAGACCCTGGTGGGCCGCGACACCCGCCTCTACTTCACCGGCCTGGCGCTGTCGCCGGGCGCCGAGGAGCCCACGGCCAAGATCCCCTCCGTCATCGTGGATCGGCTGGACTACCAGCAGCTGGAGCAGGAGGGCGTGCAACGCTTCGACTTCGAGGAGCCGGAGACCGGGCGCTTCACCCAGGCGTCGGCCGCCCCGGTGACCGTGGGCGGCGAGACCGCCGGCGCCATCCTGCTGTCGCGGCCGCCTGGCGAGTTCGGAATCCCGCTGTGGAACGTGCTGTCGCGCGCGCTGATCGCCTCGGCAGTGGGGATGACGGTGGCGCTGGGGCTGCTGCTGTTCCTCACGGGGCGCATCACGCGGCCGCTGCGGGCCATGCAGTCGGCGACGCGTGAGGTCGCCGAGGGCAACCTCACGGCGCGGGTGGAGCCTGGGGGCACGGCGGAGCTGGACGAGGTCAGCTCGGCCTTCAACACCATGGTGGATCAGCTGGCCCGCCGGGAGGCCACCACTCGGGACTTCCTGATGCGGATCACCCACGACCTGCGCACCCCGCTCACGGCCATCCGTGGACACGCCACCGCGCTGGCCGACGGCGTGGTGCCCGAGGACCAGGTGCAGCGCTCGCTGGCGGCGATCGACGGCGAGGCGGAGCGCCTGGAGGCCATGGTCAACGACCTGCTGGACATGGCGCGCCTCGAGGCCGACCGCTTCCGCGTGGAGTGGGCGGAGGTGGAGCCGCAGGCGCTGCTGGAGCAGGCGTTCGACGCGCACGAGGCCGAGGCCCAGCGCCGCGGGATCGGCTACGAGC
>JAUVPZ010000074.1 GCA_030598395.1 Miltoncostaeaceae bacterium
GCGTCGACCAGCGCGGCCACGGGATCACCCTGGTTGCCGCACGCCCGCGCGGCGATGCCCGACGCCCGCAGCAGGTGGGCGGTGAGCTCGGTCGTGGTGGTCTTGCCGTTCGTGCCGGTCACCCCGATCAGCGGGTTGTGCAGCTCGC
The DNA here is from genome assembly GCA_030598395.1 of Miltoncostaeaceae bacterium. Taxonomy (GTDB): domain Bacteria; phylum Actinomycetota; class Thermoleophilia; order Miltoncostaeales; family Miltoncostaeaceae; genus JAUVPZ01. Next base: position 149 of record JAUVPZ010000074.1, read on the forward strand.
GGGCCGCCAACTCCACCTCGCTCCACACGGGCGCACCCGCCGCGCGCGCGGCGGCCACGGGCTCGGACGCGCCCGGCACTCCCGGGCTCTTGACCACCAGGTCCACGTCCGCCACGGCGCCTGCGTGGGCGGCGCGCACCTCCACGCCGGCTGCGGTCAGCTCCGGCGCCTTCAGAGGGCGGGAGTCGACCGCCACGACGTCCCAGCCCCGGCGCGCCAGCAGGGCGGCCGCCGCGCGCCCCGAACGGCCCAGACCGACCACGAGCGCGCGGCGGCGGCGGCTCACAATTGGAAGTCGCGGAAGAACAGCGTGAAGCCCACGGCCGCGAAGATGGCCGCGATCAGCCAGAAGCGCACGATGATCTTGGTCTCGCTCCAGCCCGCCATCTCGAAGTGGTGATGGACCGGCGTCATCAGGAACACGCGCCGCCTGGAACGCTTGAACACGATCACCTGGATGATCACCGACAGGGCCTCGATCACGAAGACCGCGGCGATCACCACGAGCAGGATCTCGGTCTTGGTGAGCACCGCCATGCCGGCGATGGCACCGCCCAGCGCATAGCTGCCGGTGTCGCCCATGAACACCTGGGCGGGAAACGAGTTGAACCACAGAAAGCCAAGGCACGCGCCCACCAGCGTGGCGCCGAAGATCGCAAGGTCGGTGCGCTCGGAGACGAACGCGATCGCGGTGTAGGCCAACAGCACGACGGCGGCGATCCCGGCGGCAAGGCCGTCGAGGCCGTCGGTCAGGTTGACGGCGTTGGCGGCGCCCGCCACCACGAGGAAGACCACGGCGAAGTAGGCCACGATGCCAATCTGGATGTCCTGGTTCCAGATCGGGACCTGGAGCGTCGTGGGCTGCCCGATGACGTCCACGGCCACCCAGACGATGACGGCCGCCACCGCCGCCAAACCCACCATGCGCCACTTGCCGGCCAGGCCGAGCGAACGCTTCCTCACCACCTTCATGTAGTCATCGATGAAACCGATCGCGCCGGTTGCGACCGCGGCGAACAGCACCAGCACGGCCACGGTGCTGCGGCTCGACAGGATCACGAACGGCACCAGGGTGGCGAACAGGATCAGAAGACCCCCCATCGTGGGGGTCCCCTGCTTTCCGGCGTGCCCCTCCGGGATCAGCCCCGCCGGGCGCACGAACTGGCCGACCTCGTTCACGCGGAGCCACTCGATGAACTTGGGTCCGAGGAAGATGAGAAGCGTCGCCGCGCCGATGGCGGCGATCAGGACCCGGGGCAACCGACCTCCCCCGAGCGGATCGCCTGGGCGACGCGCTCGAGCTCCATCGAACGGGAGCCCTTGAGCAGCACGGCGTCGCCGGGTCGCAACGCCGCCGGCACGCCTGCCACGGCCTCCTCGACGGTGGCGAACCGCAGCGTCTCCACGTCGCCCGCACCGTCGGCGTAGCCGGCGGCCCGCTCGCCCACCGCGACCAGGAGATTCAGCCGGAGCTCTGACGCCAGCTCGCCGACCTCACGGTGATAGCGAGCCTCGTCGTCGCCCAGCTCCATCATGTCGGCCAGCACCGCCACCCGCCGTCCGGATCGCGCTGCGAGGTCGGCCAGAGCCGCCCGCATGGAGGGCGGGTTGGCGTTGTAGCAATCCTCGATCATCACGCCGTCGCCGGCGAGCGCCTCCTCCTGGCCGCGCATCGCCGACAGTTGCACATCCACCCTGGCGCCGGGCTCGGGAGCGTGACCGACGGCACGGCAGCAGGCCAGCGCGGCGGCCGCGTTGCACAGCTGCCACCCCTTGGACAGCGGGCCCAGATCCAGCTCGATGTCCGGGGCGTCGCCGAAGCGCACCACCTCGACCGCGGGGTCGAGCCGCGCGATGTGCGAATCCAAGAGCGCCTCGCCGTCGGGCACCACCGCCGTGCCGCCCGGTCGCAGCGCCGCGATGATCTCGGCCTTGGCATCGGCCACCGCCGCCACGGTGCCCAAGAGCTCAAGGTGGACCGGGCCGATGCTCGTGATGCAGGCCACGTCCGGCGGCGCCAGCTCTGCCAGCTCGCGGATCTGGCCCGGGCCGCGCATGCCCATCTCGACCACCGCGACGTCGAGGTCGGGGCGCAGCCCGCACAGCGTCAGCGGCACGCCGATCTCGGTGTTGAGGTTGCCCGGCGTCCCCTCCGCCCCGGCGCCCGCGGACCGCAGCATGGCGAGCAGGATGTCCTTGGTGGTGGTCTTGCCGGTTGCGCCGGTGATCGCCACTACACGCGCCCCGCTGCGCTCCAGCGCCATGCGCCCGGCCTCCCGGAGCACGGCCAGGGGGTCCTTGGCCACGATGAACGGCCGGCGAAGCATCTCGGCCTCGCCCTCAATCCAGAACCATGCCGACTCGCTCACCAGCGCCGCCGCGGCGCCGGTGCGCAGCGCGTCGGGAGCGTACTGGCCGCCGTCGGTCAGCTCGCCCCGGAGCCCCACGAACAGCGCTCCCTCCACCGGGAAGCGCGAGTCCACGTAGGCGCCCTCGAAGGCGGTGTCGGGCGACCCCACCGGCAGGCGGGCGTCCACGTGGCGCAGCAGCTCACCGACCTGGAGCCTCACGCCGCGCCGATCAGCTCGGTGAGCGCCGCTCGGGACACGTCGCGGTCGTCGAACGGCGTGATCCTGCCGGCGCGCTCCTGGCCCTGCTCGTGCCCCTTGCCGGCAACCACCACCACGTCGCCGGAGCGCGCCCGGCGCACGGCAAGCTGGATCGCCGCCCGGCGGTCCTCCTCGACCTCCAGCTCCGCCGGACCGCCGCGCGCGCCCTCCAGGATGTCGGCGATGATCGCGTCGGGCTCCTCGCCGCGCGGGTTGTCGGAGGTCACCACGGCAAGGTCCGCGAGCCGGCGTGCCACGTCGCCCATCTGCGGCCGCTTGCCGCGGTCGCGGTCGCCGCCGCAGCCGAAGACCACCACCAGGCGGGCGTCCGTAGCCAGCTCGCGGGCGGCGGCCAGCACGTTCTCGAGCGAGTCGGGCGTGTGGGCGTAGTCGACGATCACCTGGAAGTCCTGACCCGCGTCGATGGCCTCGAAGCGCCCCGCCACCCCCCGCACGGCCGCGATACCGGCGGCCACCGCCTCGTGGGGCAGCGCCAGCAGCTCGCCGAGCGCCACGACCCCCGTGACGTTCGAGAGGTTGAACCTCCCGCGCAAGGGGCTTTCGACCTCGATCGGGCCGCGCGGCGTTCGAACCCGCGCCCACACCCCGGAGGCGCCGACGCCCGACGCCTCGGGCCGCACCTCGGCGTCACCGGCCAACCCGAAGCCCAGCGCGTCGACCTCACCGGCGAGCCGGCGGCCGAACGGGTCGTCCAGGTTGACGGCGGCGGGCGGGTCGTCGCCCTCGCCGGCGGGCCGGGCGAACAGCGCACGCTTCGCGAGGTAATAGTCCTCCACGTCGTGGTGGTAGTCGAGGTGGTCCCGGGTGAGGTTGGTGAACAGCGCGGCAGCGAACCGTACGCCCGCGCAGCGCCGCTGCACCAGCGCGTGCGAGCTGACCTCCATCGCGCAGGCCGAATCGCCGGCGTCGGCCATGCGCCGAAGCAGCCGCTGCAAGTCGACGCTCTCCGGCGTGGTGCGCCGCAGCGGCTCGACGGCGCCCCCCACACGGGCCTCCACCGTGCCCACGAGGCCCGCGCGCTCCCCCGACGCCTCGAGGACGGCGTGGATCAGGAACGCAGTGGTGGTCTTGCCGTTCGTGCCCGTCACGCCCACCACGCGCAACCGCTCGGAGGGCCGCCCGAGCACCTCGGCTGCCGCCAGGGCCGCGCCGAGGCGCGCGTCGGGCACCAGCACCTGGGGGAGGTCCACAGGAAGCGGGCGCTCCACGAGGAGGGCCGCCGCGCCGGCGGCGGCGGCCTGCTGCGCGAAGTCATGGCCGTCGGCGACCGCGCCACGGATGCAGCAGAACAGCGTCCCGGGGCCGGCCGCATCGGCACGGTAGGCCACCTCGTCCACCCTCGTGCCGGCCGCGGCCACGTCATCCTGGCCGCCGGGCCCGAGCACGCGAGCGCCGGGGACGGCCCCGGCCACCTCTCGCAGCGTCATCCGCCCCGCAACCTACCAGACCCCTTCTACGGAGAGATTCCGTGCGTTTGCAGGGAAAATTCTGCGATCTGCTCGAACGCGGGGGCTGCCGCTGCACCCCCTCCCGCCGCTCCGCCGGGCTCGTCCACGGCGACGGCGATCAAGAGCTGGGGCCGGCCTGCCGGCGCGTACCCCACGAACGACGCCACCACGCGGTTCTCGTCGTACGCGCCGCTGGTCGGGTCGATCTTGTTGGCGGTGCCCGTCTTGCCCGCCACCTCGAAGCCCTCCACCTGGGCCAGCGTGCCGGTGCCGTCCTCACTCACCACGCCGCGCAGCATCGAGTCGAGCGCGTTCGCCGTCCGCGCAGTGAGGATGCGCGGCCCGCGCGACGGCGCGGCCCGCTTGCTGCCGACGTGGCTCACCAGGTGCGGGCGCACGGCACGGCCCCCGTTGGCGATGGCCGCATAGGCGGCGGCCAGCTGGGTCAGCGTCACCGCCACGCCCTGGCCGATGGGAATGTTGAGGATGGACGTGCCGGACCAGTCCTCGGTGGCGAGGACGGTGCCGGCCACCTCGCCAGGAAAGTCGATCCCGGTCCTGCGGCCGAAGCCGAAGCGCTCGATCCACCGGTTGACCTCCCGCGGGCCCAGCCGCTCACCGACCAGCACCGTGCCCACGTTCGACGACTTCGCCAGGATCTCGGACGCGGTCCAGCGCACCGGCGGCCGGGGCTCGGCCTCGGCGAGGGTGCGGTCGTAGCGGGTGAGGGTGGACGGGAGGTCGAACGCGGTGTCCGCTTGCACCAGCCCCTGCTCCAGCGCGCCGGCGATGGTGACCACCTTGAAGGTGGACCCGGGCTCGAACGTGTCGGTCACCGGACGGTTGCGCTCCAGGTCGGGCTCGTCGCGCAGCTGGTCGCGGTGGCCGGGGTCGAACCCCGGCACGGTCGCCATGGCCAGGATGGCGCCGTCGGCGGGTCGCATGACGATGGCGGTCGCCGCCTTCGCGCCGAACTGCTCCCGGGTCTCGCTCAAGATCCGCTCGGTGCGATCCTGGATCACGGTGTCGACGGTCAGCCGCACGCTGCGGCCCGGCACGGGCTCGCGGTCGCTGATGCGGCGCAGGGGCCGGCCGAAGGGGTCGCGCGCCTCCAGCCGGTACCCGGCCTCGCCGGTCAGGTGGTCATCGAGCTGGGCCTCCAGGCCGCTGAGGCCCGTGCGGTCGTCGCCCACCAGGCCCACCAGCTGGGCGGCCACCTTCCCGCGCGGCAGCAGGCGCTCGTAGGTGTCCTCGAACGCGATGCCGGGGATCGCCAGCTCGCGTGCCCGCTCGGCGGCCTCGGGCGCGACGTTGCGGGCCACCACCGCGTAGCCGCCCGAGCCCTGGAGCGCGTCGGCCACGTCGGCCACGTCGCGGCCGAGCGCCTCAGCCAGCTGCCCAGCCGCCCTGTCGGGATCCCGCACCAGGTAGGGAGTGGCCACCACGCTGACGGCCAGCCGGTCGTCGGCCAGCCGCTTGCGGTCGCGCGAGATGATCGCCCCGCGCGGCGCCGGCACGGTGGCCTCCCGGCGCTGCTGGCCCGCCGCCAGCTCGGTGAGCTCGGCGGAGCGCACCGTCGCGAGGAACCCCGCGCGCGCGCCCAGCAGCACCAGCGCGCCCATGGCGAGCATCAGCAGCAGCTGGATGCGGCGCCGGCGCAGCCGCGCCGACGGGCCGCGCGATCGCCCGCCCCGCCCTCGGGGGCGGTGGCTCACCCGCCGGCCGGCCGGGGAACGTCGAGGTAGGTGACCTGGTCGCTCGGCGCCGGCACCATGCCCAGCCGCACCCGGGCCCGGTCGATCACCTCGCCGTCCCGCTGCTCGAGCTGCCCCTGCAGGCGCACCGTCTCGGCCTGCACCGCGCGCGCGCTCTCCACCACCTTGCCGGTCTCGGTGGTGGCCGAGAGCTTGGACACGTTGACCCACACGATGCCGCCCAGCATCACGGCGATGATGGGCGCCAGCAACAGCCCGAGCCGAACGCGTGGGCGCCGCGCAGCCGCGCGGCTAGGGGCGGGCCGGCCACGGGCCGGAGCGCGCCGGCGCCGTGGCGAGGGCCGCGGCGCGGGGGCGGCTGCGGCGCCACCCCTCATGCCGGCGCCTCCGCACGGCTCACGGCCCGAAGCAGCGCCGACCGCGAGCGGGGGTTGAGGTCGGTCTCGGCCTGTTTCGGCCGGATGACCTTGGGCGTCAGCAGCTCGGCCTCGGCAACCAACTCGTGGGCGCGAAGCGGGACCTCATCGGGCACCGCCGGGCGCGAGACCGCGCGCATGAACCGCTTGACCATGCGGTCCTCGAGCGAATGGAACGAGATCACCACCAGTCGGCCGCCGGGCGCGAGGAGGCCGAAGGCAGCGCGCAGGCCGCGCTCGAGGCTGTCGAGCTCGTCGTTCACGGCGATCCGGAGCGCCTGGAACACGCGCTTGGCCGGGTGGCCGCCCGCGAACAGTGCCGGAGTCGGTACTGCCGAGCGCACCGTGTCCACCAGTTGCGCCGTGGTGGTGATGGGCGCCTCGCGCCGCTGCCGCACGATCGCGCGCGCGATGGCCCGGGCATGCCGCTCCTCGCCATAGCGACGGAACCACTCGGCCAGCTGGGCCTCGGACGCGGACGCCACCAGGTCGGCCGCCGAATGCTCGTCGCGGGGGTCCATGCGCATGTCAAGCGGCGCGGGACGCGAGTAACTGAACCCGCGCTCCGGGCGATCGACCTGCATCGAAGACAGCCCCAGGTCCATCAGCACGACGTCGGCCCGAAGGCCCTGGCCGTCGAGGCGCGGCAGGACGTCCCCGTAGTCGCCGTGCACGAAGCGGGTCTCGCACACCACGTCGTCGGCGAAGGCCGCAAAGAACGCGCCGGCCTCGGGGTCGCGGTCGATCGCGACGTAGCGGCCGTCCGCACCGAGGGCGGGGACCAGGCGCCGCGCGTGCCCACCCGCGCCGAAGGTGCAGTCCACGATGGTCTCGCCACGACGCGGGGCGGCGAGGCGCGCCACGTCGTCGGCCAGCACGGGCACGTGACCCGGCCCCAGGCTAGGAGACGCGATCGGCGAGGCGCTTTGCACGGGCCGACACCCCCTCCCTGCGGAGCGCTCCGAAGCGCTCCTCCAGCAGTTCCGGCTGCCAAACCTCCAGATACTCGCCGGCGCCCACCACCCTGGCCTGCGCGTCCAGCCCGGCGTGCTCGCGCAACTCGGGCGGCAGCAGGATGCGGCCCTGGCGATCGAGATCCTGCTCGAACGAGCCCGCCAGCAGGAACCGGCGCAGGTCGCGCTGGTCGTCGTCGAGGACGTTGAGGGCGCCGAACGTCCGGTCGATCAGCTCCGCCCAGTCGGCGCGCGGCACCACCACCAGACACTCGTCCAGCCACCATGCCACCGTGGCGCCGTTGGCGAAGGGGTCGCGGAGGCGCGCGGGAACGGCGAGCCGGAAGCGGCTGTCGAGGCTGCATTCGTAGGTTCCGCTGAGCAGCCGACGGGCCATTGTTGCCCCACGGTACCCCACCAGTCCCCACGCGACAATGTTTTTTCCCCCGTTTCGTGCACATGCACGGCTGCGCTCAAACCCGCAACGCCCGTTGCGCGAGGAGGCGCCGGTGCCGGGACGACGTTGCGGGCGAGACGCAGCCGTTGCACGCGGGGGCATCGAGCGCCTGGTGGCGTCCGGCGCCGCGCCTACGGTCGCGGTGCATGACCGTTCTGGAACCGCGGCAACTCTCCCCCTCGCGCCCCCGCAGCACGGTTCCGCGCCCGGGCCTCGGCACCGTCGCCGGCCCGCGGGGGCACCGGCCGGCCCGCGCGCTGGCGGCGTACGCCGCCGGGCTATCGCTGGGCTTCCTGGCCACCGGTGCCGCCTCGGCGCCCGGAGGTGTGGCGGCCCTCGACGGCCAGGTGCTGCTGGCGCTCGCGGCGGCGGCGGTCGCCGTGCTGGCGGCTGCGGCCGGAAGACCCC
>JAUVPZ010000172.1 GCA_030598395.1 Miltoncostaeaceae bacterium
GCGGCCCACGCAGGGGGGGCACGGGTGCTGGTGACTACCAAGTCCGCGCTGGGGGCCTCGAACACCGGACGTGCGCAGGGCGGCATCCAGGCCGCGATCGGCGACGACGACTCGATCGAGTCGCACTACGACGACACGCTCGCCGCGGGGCACCACGACGGGCGGCCCGGGCTGGTGCGGGCGCTGACCGAGGGGGGCCCGCCCGCCATCGAGTGGCTGCAGGAGATCGGCGTGGGCTTCAGCCGCGACGACGACGAGCTGCGCCTGTTGCGCTGCGGCGGGGCCAGCCGCAAGCGGCTGCTGCAGGCAGGCGAGCGCACCGGCGCCGAGATGGTCACCGCCATGCGAGCCGGCGTGCGCGACGCGGGAATCGAGCTGGCCGAGGGGGCCGCCCTGGACGAGCTGCGGCAATCGCCCGCAGGCTGGCGCGCCACCGTCCGGCCAGGGCGCAACGGGCAGCTGGTCCGTGTGGACGCCGGCGCCGTGGTGCTGGCGGCGGGCGGCGGCCTCCGGGGCGAGGCGGAGCGCATGGGCATCGGCAGCACCAATCATCCCGACGCCACGCCCGAGGTGCTCGAGTTGGCGCTGGGCCTCGGGGCCGAGGGACGCGAGCTGGACAGCTGGCAGCGACACCCCACCGGCTCGGTGTGGCCGCCGGCCCTGGCCGGCTACGCCCTGCCCGAGACCACCCGCGGCTACGGCGCCACCCTGCACGACGCCGACGGCGAGCGCTTCGTGGACGAGATGGCGCCGCGCGACGTCGTGGCGGCGGGAATCACCGAGGTCGTGGCCGCGGGCCGTGGCGTCACCTCTCCCGAGGGGGCGCCGGCCGTCTGGCTCGACACGGCAGCGATCGACCGCGAGCACGGCGACGGCTTCACCGCCGACCGCCTCGCCTACGTGCACGGCCGCTACCTCAAGGCCGGAGTGGACATCACCAGGGAGCGCGTGCTGGTGTACCCGGTGCTGCACTACCGCAACGGAGGCCTGGCCATCGACGAGCGTGCGGCCACCACCGTGCCGGGCCTGTTCGCGGCGGGCGAGATCACCGGCGGCGTTCACGGCACCAACCGGCTGATGGGCAACTCGTTGCTCGACACGGTGGTGTTCGGCCGCCGGGCCGGGCAGTCGGCCGCCGAGGAGGCGCGGTGAGCACCACCGACGAGACGCGCCAGCCCGACAGCCCGGAGGCGGCGCCGGGGGCCGACTTCCTGTCGCTGCCCGGGCGCCCGCCGAAGCCGCGCCAGGTGGGGCTGACGCACGTCATCGACAAGGGCATGACGCTCGCCGAGGTGGAGGGGGCGCTGGAGTCCTGCGGCGATTTGATCGACATCGTCAAGCTGGGCTGGGGCACCTCGTACGTCAGCCGCAACCTCCGCGAGAAGCTCGCCATGTACGCCGACGCCGGCGTGCCGGTGGTGCTGGGCGGCACGCTGTGGGAGGTCTGCGTGGCCCAGCAGAAATCCGACGAGTGGCGCCGCTGGGTGAGCGACCTCGGCCTGAGCTACGTGGAGATCTCGGACGGCACGATCACCCTGCCGCACGAGGCCAAGCTCGAGCACATCGCCGACCTTGCCAAGGACTTCGTGGTGCTGAGCGAGGTCGGGTCGAAGGACATCGACGTCGTGATCGCGCCTTACAGGTGGGTGGACATGATCCAGGCCGAGCTGCGGGCCGGCGCCTGGAAGGTCATCACCGAGGCGCGCGAGAGCGGCACAGCGGGTATCTTCCGCGGCGACGGCGAGGTGCGCATGGGTCTCATCGACGAGATCGTGCATGCCGTCGACCCGAACCAGCTCCTGTTCGAGGCGCCCCAAAAGCACCAGCAGGTCTGGTTCATCCGCAAGTTCGGCCCCAACGTCAACCTGGGGAACATCCCCCCTGACGAGGTGATTCCGCTGGAGACGCTCCGCCTCGGCCTGCGCGCCGACACCCTCCTGAACCTGACCGAGGACGACAACGTCGACGGAGCGGGCATATGAGCCCCGCCCCGGGACCCATCCCACCGCACGGCGGCGAGCTGGTGCACCGCCTCGACCCCGACCTGGCCCCGGGTGGGCGGCCGAGCGTCACCCTCTCGCAGCGCCAGCAGGCCGACCTCGACCTCATCGCGGTGGGCGCGTTCTCGCC
>JAUVPZ010000060.1 GCA_030598395.1 Miltoncostaeaceae bacterium
CCCCGCGCCGGGCCAGGCCCTGCGCGTGGAGCCCACGCTCTCGGCCCTGCACGAGATGGCCGGCCGGCACGGCCAGGTGCCGTTGTGCCACACGTTCATCGCCGACTGCGAGACCCCGGTCAGCGCGTTCCTCAAGCTGCGCGACGACGGGCCCGCGTTCCTGCTGGAGTCCGCCGAGCAGGGGCAGCGGGTGGGCCGCCACTCCATGATCGGCGTGCGCCCCCAGGCGGTCATCCGGGGTGCCGGCGGGCGGCTCACCGAGACCTGGAGCGATGGCACCCAGCGCGAGCTGGACGCGGCCGACCCGTTCGGTGAGGTCGACGACGCCGTGCGCCGCGTTGGCATGGCCGATCCTGCCGAGCCTCTGGCGTTCTGGGGCGGGGCGGTGGGCTACTTCGGGTACGACCTCGTGCGGCGGGTGGAGCGCCTTCCAGACGAGCCGCCGGACGATCGGGGCATCCCGGACCTGGTGGCGCTGCTCACCGGCCCCGTCCTGGTGTTCGACCACCTGATGCGCACGCTCTCGATCGTGGTGCCGTGCCGTCTGGGGGACGGCGCCGATCCCGCCGCGGCCTACGAGGCGGCCGTGGCCGAGATGGCCGAACTTCGCGAGCGGCTGGCAGGCCCGGTGCCCGAGGCTCCGCCGCCCCGCGACTTGCCCTCGCTCGGCGAGGTGAGCAGCAACGTGGCCCGGGAGGCCTTCGAGGAGGGCGTCGAGCGCTGCCGCGAGTACATCTTCGCCGGCGACGCCTTCCAGATCGTCCCCTCGCAGCGCTTCTCGACCCGGCTGGACCTGGACCCCTTCGCCGTCTACCGGGGGCTGCGCACGGTCAACCCTTCCCCGTACATGTTCTTCCTCGACGTGGGCGACGTCGTGCTGGCCGGATCGTCGCCGGAGACCCTGGTCAAGGTGACCGACGGCGAGGTGGAGATGCACCCCATCGCCGGCAGCCGCCCGCGCGGCGCCGACGAGGGGGAGGACGAGCGCCTGCGCGCCGAGCTGATCGCCGACCCGAAGGAGCGCGCCGAGCACGTGATGCTGGTGGACCTGGGGCGCAACGATCTGGGCCGGGTCTGCGAGATCGGCAGCGTGAGGGTCAGCAGCCTGATGGACATTCAGAACTACAGCCACGTGATGCACATCGAGAGCACCGTGGTGGGCCGGCTGGCCGAGGGGCGCCGCGGCTCGGATGCGCTCCGGGCCACGTTCCCCGCCGGCACCCTCAGTGGCGCGCCCAAGGTGCGCGCCATGGAGATCATCGACGAGCTGGAGCCCACCAAGCGCGGCCCGTACGGCGGCGCCGTGGGCTACCTGGGCTGGGGCGGCGACCTGGACACCTGCATCACCATCCGCACCATCGTGTGCCACGACGGCTGGGCGCACGTGCAGGCCGGGGCGGGGATCGTGGCCGACTCCGTGCCGGCCCGCGAGCACGAGGAGACCGAGCACAAGGCTGCGGCGCTGTTTCGGGCCATCGAGGTCGCGGCCGGGCAGCCGGGCTGGTAGGTGGCGGCCGTGCCACGCGTCGTGCTGATCGACAACTACGACAGCTTCACCTACAACCTGCTGCAGTACCTGGGCGAGCTGGGCGCCGACGTGCGGGTCTTCCGCCACGACGAGATCGACGTGCCGGGCGTGCGCGAGCAACGGCCCACCCACCTGGTGGTGTCGCCGGGCCCCAGGACCCCGGACGACGCCGGGATCTCGGTGGAGAGCGTGCAGGCGTTCGCCGGCGAAGTGCCCATCCTCGGGGTCTGCCTGGGCCACCAGGCCATCGGCCAGGCGTTCGGTGCCCGGGTGGTGCGCGGGCGCGAGCCGGTGCACGGCAAGACCAGCGAGGTGCGCCACGACGGGCGCACGGTGTTCGCCGATCTGCCCGACCCCCTGGTGGCCACCCGCTACCACTCGCTGGTGGTCGACCCGGACCTGCCGTCGGTTCTCGAGCGCTCCGCCTGGTGCGACGGCGACGTGGTGATGGGCATCCGCCACCGCGAGCTGCCCGTCGAGGGGGTTCAGTTCCACCCCGAGTCCATCCTCACCCAGCCCGGCAAGGCCCTGCTGTCGAACTTCCTCGAGATGAAGGTCTAGTGCCCCTTCAGGAAACGTTCGCCACGCTCCGCCGCGCTGCAAACCTCCGCGGATGCTGCGTCCTCGGTCATCGCCATGTGGTCCGCCATGCCGATGACACTGCGTCCTGGCCCCGCGGGGTTTTCGCGGGCGGAACACGCCAACGTCCCCTGACGGGGCACTAGGCGCCGCCGCCGCGATGTCCAGCCCGGTGATCGCCTCGGCCATCGATCGGCTCCTGAGCGGCCAGGACCTGGGGCGCGAGGGGGCCGCCGAGGCGCTGGAGCAGATCATGTCCGGCCAGGCCGGCGAGGCGCAGACGGCCGGCTTTCTGATCGCCCTGCGGGCAAAGGGGGAGAGCGCCGCCGAGCTGGCGGGGCTGGCGTCGGTGGTGCGCCGCCACGCCGAGCGCGTGCAGGGCCCCGGCGGCCCGTTCATCGACACCTGCGGCACGGGCGGCGGCACCTCCACCTTCAACGTCTCCACGACCGCCGCGTTCGTGGTGGCCGGGGCCGGGGTGCGCGTCGCCAAGCACGGCAACCGCTCCGCCACCAGCAGGTGCGGCAGCGCGGACGTGCTCGAGGCGCTCGGCGCGCGCATCGACCTGGCCCCGGACGCCATCGCCCGGTGCCTTTCGCGCACCAACGTCGGGTTCATGTTCGCACCGGCCCACCACCCGGCGTTCAAGCACATCGTCCCCGTGCGGCGGGCCCTCGGGGTGCGCACGGTCTTCAACCTGCTGGGGCCCCTCACGAACCCGGCCGACGCGCCGCGGCAACTGCTGGGCGTCTCGGACGCGGGCGCGCTGGAGCGCATGGGACGGGCGCTGTGCGACCTCGGCTGCGAGCGGGCGTTCCTGGTCTCGGCCCGGGACGGGCTGGACGAGGTCTCCACCGCCGCGCCCACCGACGTGGTGGAGGTGGTGGACGGCCAGGTGCGCCGCTTCGCTCTCGACCCCGGGGAGCTGGGCTACCAGCCGCCCGCCGACCCCGCGTCCCTGGGCGGCGGCGAGCCGCAGAGCAACGCCGACACGCTGCGGCGCGCCGTCGGGGGGGTGCCCGGGCCGGCCCGCGACCTGGTGGTCATCAACGCCGCCGCGGCCCTGTGGCTGGCCGGGCGCGCCGCCGACATGGGCGAGGGCCGGGCGGTTGCCGAGGAGGTCATCGACACGGGTGCCGCCGCCGACCGCCTCGAGGACTTCATCGACGAGAGCCGCCGCCTCGCGGCCGAGGCCGCGGGCTAGTGTCCCAGCCGTGAGCACCTTCCTCGACCGCCTGGTGGAGTCCGTCCAGACCGACGTCGCCCGCCACAAGCGGGAGGTCCCGGAGGCGGCGTTGCGCGAGCGGCTGGGTCCGGCTCCGCGCGGACGGCCATTCTCCGAGGCGCTCATCAGCGAGGGCATCAGCCTGATCGCCGAGATGAAGCGCGCCAGCCCGTCGGTGGGCGCCATCCGCCCCGGCGCCAGCGTCAGCGAGGTCGTCCGTGGCTACGAGGCATCGGGCGCCTCGGCCGCCTCGGTGCTCACCGAGGAGCGGCACTTCGGCGGCAGCCTCGACGACCTTGCCGAGGCCCGGGCTGCGTGCAACCTGCCGTTGCTCCGCAAGGACTTCCTGGTCGACCCGTACCAGCTGCTCGAGGCTCGCGCGGCAGGAGCGGACGCCGCCCTGCTGATCGTGGCTGCCCTGCCCGGCGCGCGTCTGCAGGAGATGATCGGCGCCGCGGCCGACCTCGGCCTGGACAGCCTGGTCGAGGTGCACGACGAGCCCGAGGTGGAGGCCGCCGTGGAGGCGGGCGCCGAGGTCATCGGGATCAACAACCGCGACCTGCGCAGCCTCGAGGTCGATCTGGAGACATCGTTTCGCCTGCTGGCCGACGTGCCCGCCGGCAGCGTGGTGGTCGCCGAGTCGGGCATCCGCTCGCGCGAGGAGGTGGAGCGGCTGGAGAGCGCTGGCATCGACGCCATCCTTGTGGGCGAGACGCTGATGCGCTCGGACGATCCGGGCGCCGCCATCCGAGCGCTGCTGGGCTGAGCCGGTCGTGCGGCGCGACGCCCGGGGCATCCGTCACGGCGGCGGGCCACTAGCATCAGCGAGGTGAGCGAGCCGCATGAACCGGAGGCCGGCGGCTGGGATCGGCGGCGCACACTGGGCGCGGCGGCGGCCGGGCTCGCCGCGGTGGCGGTCATCGCGCTGCTCGTGGTGGGCCTGGCGAACAGCGGCACCGGCACCAGCATCAACGACGCGCTGGCGGCCGGCGACCGGCCCGACGCGCCCGACCTCACCCTGCCCGTGCTGTTCGCCGCCGACGGCGTGGGCCCGAAGGGGTCCGAGGTGGCCCTGGCCGACCTCGAGGGCCGGACGGTGGTGCTGAACTTCTGGGCCTCATGGTGCCCGCCTTGCCGCGACGAGGCGCCTCTGCTGGACGACATCGCAGGCCGCTATGGCGGCCGCGGGGTGCTGGTGCTGGGCCTCGACACCCAGGACCTCAGCGACAACGCGCTGGGCTTCATCCGCCAGTTCGGCCTCACGTACCCGTCGCTGCGCGACGGCAGCGGCGACTCCGAGGCCGCGTTCGAGGTCACCGGGCTGCCCGAGACCTTCATCCTCGACGCCGAGGGCCGCATCGCGCACCGGCACATCGGCCCGGTGACCCGGCCGGAGCAGCTCACCCGCCCGCTGGAGCAGGTCCTGTGAGGCGCCTCGCCTCCCTCGCGCTGGTCGCCGTCGTCGTCCTGGCGCTGCTGCCCGGCGCGGCCGCGGCTGTCAGCGTCAATGACGTTGCCCGCGAGGTGCGTTGCCCCACCTGCAACACGCCGCTCAACGTATCCAACGCCCCGGTGGCGCAGGACATGAAGCAGTACATCGTCCAGCGCATTGACCAGGGCTGGACCAAGCAGCGGATCATCGACGGCCTGGTCGACGAGTTCGGCTCGGGCGTGCTGGCCACGCCGCCCAAGTCGGGCTTCGATCTGGTGGCATGGCTGGTGCCGGCCATCGCGGTGGCGCTGGGGCTCGCCTCCATCCCGATCATCGCCCGCGTGTGGACCCGCCGCTCGCGGGCGCCGGCGACCCCGCGCCCACCCACGCCCGAGGAGGCGAAGCGCCTCGAGGAGGAGCTGCGCCGCTTCCGCGACTAGATGAGCCGCCCATAGACGTTGTGAACACCTGACGAGGCATCCGGGCCTCCGAGAGGCTGTGGGTCACCACAACTCGCAGCCACGAAAGGCCCGGATGCCCACTCACGCTAACGCGCCGCTGACCCCCCCTCCGAGCGTGCCGAACGACCTGACCGCGCCTGTCTGCGGGCCCCGCGATCGCGACCTTCGACCAGCAGCACTACCGCGCCGCGCCCATGCGGACACCACAGCCAGAGAGCTACCGAATGCGAGGGCGGTTCGCCCTCTCCCAGAGCCTGCTTGGTGGATGGGCCGGCTGGGACAGCACAGCCCGAGGGGATCCGGTGTCCAGGCTGCGCCGAAACAGCCGCCCTTAGATCTGGAGGCCAGGCGGCCCAAGGGCACGCTTGACGGCAGGTGGCCCGGGCAAATCTTGGGCAAATGATGCCCGAAAATGCGCCGCGATGTCCTGGAATGCAAGTTGCTCCAAGATAGAGCCCATGCGTCCGAGAATCAGCGATTTGCAGCGGAAAGCATCTCACGAAACTGCGCCGCGTTCCTGAGCGCGTAATCCCTCGCGTTGTTGTTGAACACCACGGCCACCTCCTGCGCCCGCTCGGCCAACTCCAGCACCGGATCGATCCACTCGGCCAACTCGTCATCCGTGTAGAGGTGGTCGTAGCGCTCGGCCACCGAGCGGCCGGTGGTCCAGGTGGCCGCGTTGCGCCCGTGCAGGCGCACGTAGGCCAGCGCCTCGCTGGTTCGCTCCACGATCGGTGGCAGCGCCGACGCCGCCTCCACGCGCGGCGCGTCCACGCACACCCAGGCGGCGTCGTGCTCGGCCAGCAGCGCGACCGCCCGCTCCCGCTCGCCCTCGGCCACCCAGGAACGATGACGGAACTCGACCGCCGCACGGGCCGGCTTCAGGCGGGCCAGGATGCGCCCCAATTCCTCGCGCTGCTCCGGCCCCGAGACCACGAACGGCGGCAGCTGCACCAGGATGGCGCCCAGCTTGCCGCCCAGCGCTCCAGCCGACTCGACGAGGCTGTCGATCACGGCGTCGCGAAGCTCGCGCGAGGGCCGGCGGATCCGCCCGCGGCCGTCGAGAGTGGCCGGAAGCTCCCTCAGCGGGCGCGGCAGGCGGGCGGGGTCGGACGGGTGTCCGCTCACGACCTGGTGCGCCTTGACGTGGAAGCGAAAGCCACCCGGCGTCCGCTCGGCCCACGCCGCGACGGTCTCGATGGTTGGCAGGGCGTAGAAGGTGGCGTTCACCTCGACCATGCCGAAGCGCTCGGCGTAGTAGCGCAGGCGCCCCTCGGGGTCGTCCTTCACGCCAGGCGGATACCAGCCCGCCTTGATGAACTCGGGGTCGGTCCACGATGCCGTCCCCACCAGGGCGCCCCGCGCCATCGCTCACCTCCCGTCCCCGCGCTTCCGGCATCCTCGCACCCGAACCGCGATGGTTGCGGACCTGGGGGCCAGCGTGTGTGATGTGCTCCTGGCGACGAGAACTCGGGGGAGCATGGGATGAAGCGACGTATCATCGTCTGGTCGGCTGCGCTGGCGGCTGCGGGTACGGGGGCGATGGTGGCCGCCGTGCCGGCGGCGCCCGCCGAACCGGCCAACGGCGGCGTTCCTGTGGCGAGCGAGTCCATTCTTCGCTCGAACGCGATCAACCTCCGCCAGATCACGCGTCTCCGTCGCAGCCCGCAGTTCCTGGTGCGCACGCGCGTCGTGACGCCGAGCCCCGACCGCCAGGTGGGCATGTTCGACTCCGCCGGCACGGTGGTGGTGAAGGCGCCGCGCGGCACCGAGGTGGCGGTCGGCGCCTTCCGCAACATCCCCGACCCGAACACCGCGTTCAAGATCACCTCGGTCAACGTGAACGCCCGGCGCAATGCCTACGTGCTGCAGGTGCTGTTCCCCGGGAGTCAGGGCAACCCGCCGAGGCTGCGAGTCAGCGTCGCTGGCATGGTCCCCGGTGACGCCATCCCGGTGGCGTCGCCCGCGCTGCGCCGCCAGAACGCCCGCAACCGCACCGCCGTGCGCAAGCTCGAGGACAACCCCGCATTCGTGGTGGACAGCGAGGAGGTGCTGCCTCAGCCCACGCGTTTTCGCGGCTTCGACGCCTTCGGCACGGTGGTGTTCAGGGCACCCCCTGGCCGCACCGCCCGCCTGGGGTTCTTCCAGAACATCCCCGTCTTCAACAGCCAATTCACGATCACCGGGGCCAGGGTGGTGCGCTCCAGAAACGCCTACGTGGTGAACGTCAAGTGGCCGGGCTCGCAGGGCCTGGGACCGAAGCTGAGGTTGTTCCTGGCGTCGAACTGACGGCCCGCGGTCAGACCCACCCGCGCTCGCGGGCCAGCAGCAGCGCATGCGCCTGGCCAGGCACGTCCAGCTTGCGGTAGACGCGGTGCAGGTGGCTGTGCACCGTGGACACCGAGCAGCCCAGCCGCTGGGCCACCTGCTTGGCCGTCGATCCCGTGGCCAGCGCCTGGAGGACCTCGATCTCTCGATCGGTCAGCCCGGGCGGCCGCCTCCGCGATGGCGTGGGCAGTCAGGCCCTCCCCGCCGGCGACGCCGAGGGGCGGGGCCCGGCGTGCCCGGCGCGGCGGCGGTGGCCACGATCAGGCCCCCCTCGCCAGCGTGGCGGAAAGCGCCGCCTCGCCGCGGCGGACCAGCTCGACCAGAGCTTCCACCACGGCGGCGTCGAACCGCGTTCCGGCGCCGCGCATGAGCTCCTCCAGCACTTCGTGGACGTCCCGCGCCGGACTGCGGGGGCGGTCCGAGAGCAGCGCGTCGTAGGCGTCGGCCACGGCGATGATGCGCGCGGGCAGCGGAATGTCGTCGCCGGCGAGCCCGTCCGGATAGCCGGTGCCGTCGACCCGCTCGTGGTGGCGCAGCACCCACTCGCGAACGGGCTCCGGAACGCCGCCAGCCAGCATGCGATGGCCGATCTCCGCGTGGCGTCGCATCTCGTCGCGCTCGTGCGGCTCGAGTGGGCCCTCCCTGGCGAGGATGTCATCGTCTACCCCCACCTTGCCGATGTCGTGAAGCAGCGCAGCCACCCGTACCTGCTCGGCCCACGGCCCCGCGAGGCCCACCTCTGCCGCCAGGATCGAGGCCACGCGGGCCACACGGTCGGAGTGCCCCCGCGCGCCCGGCTGGCGGGCGTCCACCGTGGCTGCCAGCGCCGACAGGCTCGCGATCAGCGACTCGTCGCGGGCGCGCTCCGCGCGCTCGGTCTCGACCAGCGACTCGGCGACGCCGCGGTCGTACACGAACGACCGGTCACCGCCGTGGCGGCGGGCCCAGATGACCGCGCTCCGTGCCTGCTCCACCAGCTCGGCGGCGTCATGGGCCTGCTCTGGCATGCAGGAGACGCCCACCGACACCGTGCAGCCCTCGAGGTGCGCGTCGTCGCGCATGGCGATTCGGAGCCGCTCACCCACCGCGTACCCGGCGATGCCGGTCGCCTCGGGTAGCACGATCGCCAGCTCGTCCTCGGCGATTCGGGCGCCGATGTCGCTCGCGCGCAGGCGCGGGACCACATGCTGCGCGAGGGCCGCCAGCAGGGCGTCGGCCGCAGCCCCGCGCCCGGCGGCGCGCAGGTCGCCCGCTCCGTCCACCATCAGCACCGCCAGGCACAGCGGCTGGCAGCCCCGCTGGGCCCGCTGGGCCTCCTGATCGACGCGCGCCGAGAAATAGCGGGCGTTGAAGAGCTGGGTGACCGGATCCAGCGCGGTGAGCTCGCGCACCTCGCGTTGCAGCACCGCCGACGTCATGGCCGCCTCGGCGTGCGCCGCGTAGTCGCCGAGCGCTTCCAGCTCGCGGGGAACGAGCGGCTCCAGGCCCCTCCAGAGCAGCCCGAGGTACCCCAGCGAGGCGCCCCCGCCCACGGCGGCCAACGCAGCCGACACGAAGCCGCGCCCGCGCAGCGGGCAATCGTCCGCGAGGGTGCCGGACCAGGGCGTCCCGCCCGCCAGGCCACGCCGGCGCTCGGGCGGCAAGAGCGCCGCCAGATCGGCCTCCCCGAGCGGATCGGTTCCCTCGCGTGCCGCCACGACGGGCGGCCCCTCGCCGGCTGCCACCAGAACCGCCGCGTCGCCGTTGAACAGCCCGCGCGCCTGCGAGAGCACCACCTTCACCGTGGTGTCGGGCTCCGCCGGGTAGCGCAGCGACTCCACCGCAGCGGCGAGGCGCCGCCCGAGGGCGCGCTCCTGACGCAGCTCGGCCTGGGCGGCATCCGCGTCGAGCGCCAGCGCCGCGCCGCGCACGAGGATGCGCCGCGCGGCGACCGTCCGCCCGGCATCGGAGGCACCCCACAGGAGCAACCGTCCCACCGAGCGGTCGCCGACGGTGAGCGTGACGGTATCGGCCCTCTCGTGGGCGGCCGGCCGGCCGAGCTCGGCCGTTGTCGCCATGTTGCCGTCCACGGCCGCCTCGAGCAGGCGCGCCGCCCGGGCCCCCGTGACGCGCATGGCGCCTGCGAGGATCGCCTCCCGGAGGCCGTCGGCCCCGTCGCGACGGTTCAGGGTGTCGACGATGTCGGCGACCGCCTCGAGCGAGGCAGGCCCCGATGGATCCCGCATCCCTGCGGCCACTCTCCCGCCTCCCAACCGTCGACGGCTTCCATATCGGTCTTGCGGAAGGCGGCCTTAAGTGGCGCGACTAGTGCCCCTGACGGCGTCTAGTTGCGCTGCCCACAGACGTTAGGAACACGGCTGATCGGCGGCCGGTCTCCGCGAGCTGTGGCGTCGCTGGCGATTGTAGGTCCTCAGC
>JAUVPZ010000029.1 GCA_030598395.1 Miltoncostaeaceae bacterium
CCGTCTGGAGCCTTGCGGCGCTCGTCGGGGGCCGCCGCCTTCCCGCCGTGCTGCTCGCCGCCGCGGCGGCGCTGGCCCACCCGCTGGCGCTGCTGTTCCTGGCCATCGCCCTCGCCGCAGCGGCCGCCGCCAGCACCCAGTGGTGGCGCGACCGCCGCAACCGGTGGACCGCGGCGGCGATGGTCGCCATCCTCGCCGCGCAGGCCCTGGCATCGCTGGCCTTCACCTCGGGAGGTCGCTACCCGTTCGAGCCGGAGACTGCGCTCGCTGTGGTGGTCTTCTGCGCCGGCGGCTTCCTGCTCAGCCGCGGGGTCCCGCGGGGAACGCCGCTGCGCGCCACCTTCGCGGCGTACGGCGTGGTGGCGCTGGCGGCGCTGGCGATCCCCTCGCCGCTGGGCGGCAACGTGGAGCGCCTGCTGCTCCTCTTGGGCGCGCCGCTGGTGCTCATCCCGCTCGCCGCCCGAGGCTTCCGTCCGCGCTCGATCGCCGCTGCCGCCCTGGGCGCGGTGCTGCTCTGGCAGGCGCTGCCCGCGATCTCGGGGTGGCGCACCGCCAGCACCGCCCGCGCGGCGCAGCAGTCCTTCTGGGCCCCGGTGCTGGCCTTCCTCGAGGAGCACCACGATCCCAACTACCGCGTGGAGGTCGTAGCGACGGCCGACAACTGGGAGGCCTACCACCTCGCCGGCCGTGGGGTGCCGCTGGCGCGCGGCTGGTACCGACAGGACGACTTTCCCAAGAACGCGGTGCTGTACGAACGGCTGACCCCGGGCAAGTACCGCGCCTGGCTGCGGCGTGTGGGCGTGCGGTACGTGTTCCTGCCCGATGACCCGCTGGACCGCAGCTCCCGCGGCGAGGCAGCCCTGCTGCGTGCGGGGGCCGGCCTGACACGGGTGACGCGGGCGGGGCCCTGGCAGGTGTTCCGCCTGCCCAACCCCACGCCCATCGCCACGCCGGCCGGCGCCATCAAGGTGTTGTCCCTCACGTCCGAGCGCATCGTGCTGCGCGCACGGCGGCCCGGGCGCTACCGGCTGCGCGTCAGCTACACGCCCTACTGGCGCATCGAGCGGGGTGAGGCCTGCGCCGGTCCCTGGCCCGGCTGGGGCACGGAGCTGCGGGTGCGTCGGGCCGGGATCATCCGGCTGGGCTTCGCGGTGCGCCTGGGCACCCTCGTCGGAACGGTGCTGGGCGGCGAGGTGGGCTGCCGACCGGCGGCGCACGGACCACCCAGCCCGCCGCCAACCGCGCCCCCTCATGGCGAGCGTATCGCCAGCAGCGCGGTGAAGGCCACGGTGACCGCTACGGCGGCGGCGATCGCCCAGCGCCGACGGGCGGGCGGTCCGGCCGACAGCCACGTCGCCGCCGGCCAGGCAAGCGGGAACGCCATGAGCCCGAGCCGCGCCAGCGAGGTGATGCTGCCGCTCGCCAGCGGCAGCGCAAGCGCGACGGTGGAGTAGGAGACCCAGGGCGAGCGAAGCCCCCCCTCATCGCGCCATAGACGCGCCAGCAGCACGGCGTAGAGCACCCCGAAGCCCAGGTCGCGCAGCGTCGCCCACCACGCTGCGGTGACGTCGAGGTGCACGACAGCGCCGATCGCCGCCGCCAGCTCGCCGGGCATCGTCGTCACCAGCCCCACACCAAGCGTGCCGCGGTCCCAGGCGCGCTGGGCCTCGAACGGCAGGAGCGGCGACCCGCGGGCGAGCCAGAACCAGGCGAGGAAAGCGGCGAGCGCCACCATCGCGGGGGCGGCGCCAGCAAGCAGCGCGCGCGCGCGTCTGTGGCGGGGCTCGGCGTACGCCAGCAACCCGACGAGCAGGGCCACCACGATCCCGGGCGGGCGGGTCAGCGCGGCGGCGGCGGCGGCGGCGCCCGCCAGCGCGAAGCGTCCTCGGGTGGCGGCGAGGGCCGCACCGAGCGCCAGGACCAGCACGAACGACTCGGTGTAGGCCATCGACGCGACCACGGCCGGGGGTGCCAGGGCCAGGCACCACGTCGCCGGGGTCGCCAGCGCCGGCCCGCGCATCCGCTCGGTCAGCCGGTGGAGCCCGGCAAGCGCACCCAGGAACGCCAGGTTCGACGCGGCCAGGATGACCAGGAACGGGTTCGCACCGATCGCGGTGGCGACGGCCCCGATCGCCGGCACGAGCGGGAAAAAGGCCAGGTTGGTGAACTGCTCGCCCGCCGCGGCGACATCGTGCGTGTACCCGTTCCTTGCGATGTCGAGGTACCAGGTCGTGTCCCAGCCGCCCAACCAGGCAAGCGCCGGCGGCACCTCCGGCACCACGCCGCGCTCGGGTGGGCCGGCCGCGCCCGCGCCGGCCAGCGCGAGACCGAACACCAGCAGGCGAGACACCGCCCAGGCGGCGACCGGTTGCCACGCCGACGGGATCCGGGCGATGCCCGGGCGGGTGGCGCTCAGCGCGGGCGCGGGCGCCACGCCATCGCCAGACCCGTGACACACAGGGCGCCGGCGACCAGCGGCGCAACGATTGCCGCGGGCCGAAGCCGAATCGGCGCCCCGACCGGCACGGCAATCCCGCCGTCGTCGACCGCTGCCGCGACCTGGGGGTCCAGCGCCGCCAAGAGCGACCACAACGCTCCCAGGACGCCGAGGACGGCGATGGCGCCGCCGGCCCAGAGGGCGGCGTGCGGGGGCCGTGGCGGTCGCGCGACGGCGACTGCGGCGATGGCCGCCGCAGCGAGCCCCACGACGGGCAGCAGCCACAGCTCCCCGCCCGCCGCGAGACCGGTGGTGCCGACCGCGCGCGCCGGCAGCTCGAAGGCGAACCAGGGCAGCGCCGCGAGCGCGGCCAGCGCCACGCCCAGCGCGACGGCGAGCGCTGCGAGGGCTCGGCGCCTCACCGCGGCGCCGCGCGGGCCGCCCGGTGCAGCACCAGCACGCCGTCGCGGTCGTACACGCGGCGGAACGCGCGGTCCGCCAGCAGGTCGCGGACGTGTGCGCGATGGAGCGCCGGCGACAGGCGGTCGGCGATGAACGGCCGGCGACGGTCCACGATCACCCACTCCGCGTCCTGGACCACCGGGAAGGCGTAGATGCGGCGGCGCGCGGACAGGTGCGCGCCCAGCTGGTTCCCCGCCGACACGACGGCGCCACCGGGGATCAGCGCGACCCCGGCGGCCTGGGCGCGGCTGTGCTGGGTCTGGACGTACTGGTCGGCCCGGCTCTGCGCCCCGAGGGGCAACTCGCTGTACCAGGGGAGCGGCCCCAGCACCACGCCGGAGACGCCGACCCACACGACCATCACGGCGGCCAGCGGGCCGGGGCGGGCCAGGGCGACCCGCAGTAGCTCGGGCCGGGTCGCCCGGCGAAGGCGGGCCAGGCCGAGAATCGATGCAGCGACCAGGAACGGGACGATCACCGCCACGTACTGGAACTCGATCGACTGCTGCGGCCACCAGCTGGAGAGGACGTTCAGCAGGATCGCGGGCGCGGCCGCGGCCGCCAGCAGTGGGGCGGCGAGGGGCAACAGCGCCAGCGGGAGCAAGAGCGCGGCGAGGTAGCCGGCCCGTGACGGGGTCGCCGCCACCTCGAGCGCGGTCCACGGCTGCGAGAGCACCCCGGCCGCAATGCCTCCGGCACCGTCGCCCAGGGCGTCGTAGCGAGCAACGAAGGCGCTCCCCTCCCCGTCGTTGTAGTGGGGGATCACGACGAACACGGCGAACGCCACCCACGCGGCCGACAGCGCCGCGAGCGCGCCGCCGTAGCTGCGGCTGCCGCGCACGAACATCCACACGCCGAGGACCGCCAGGGCGAGGCCAACCTGCTCCTTGGTGAGCGCGGCGGCCACCGCGAGGACGGTCAGCAGAACGAGGCGGCGCTCTTCGGCGGCCCAGATGCAGAACAGGAGAAGCGGCGCCGCGAGGGTCACCGGATGGAACTCGGTCGCAGTCGCCCACATCAAGGGCGGATAGAGCAGGTAGATGGCGGACACCGCCAGGGCGAGGCGGTCGTCGCCGAGCCAGCGGCGGCCCAGCCAGAAGGCCGGCAGCGCGCCCAGGGCGACGATCAGCGCCTGGGCGACCAGCAGCGACTCCGGAGCCGGCCAGAGCCGGTAGAGGGGCGCGAAGACGGCCAGCACCGGGTCGACGTGCGCGCCCAGGCGGGTGAACTGGCGGCCCGCGACGTCGGTGGTCTCGAGTGGCCGGCCATGCGCAGTCGACCACACCGCCTGCACCATGTTCCCCAGGTCGAAGCGCCCGGTCGAGAAGGCCTGGTGCCGAGCGATGGACAGCCACGAGAGCAGTGCCGCCCAGCCGGCCATCATGACCCAGAGCACAGCCCGCGCCACGTCCGCCCGCGCGGCGGACCTGGCGACCGCGCGGGCCCGAGGGTCGCCCGCCGCCGTGGTCACGCGCGCCGGTCCGCCGTCACGAGAATGCCGATGAAGAGCAGCTCCACGAGGGTGATGAACAGACGGCTGCCCACCGCCAGGGCTACGGCGACGCTCGCCGGCACGTTGACGGCGAGCGCGGCGGCGAACACGGCCTCACGCACGCCGAGTCCCGACGGGAAGATGAACGCGGCCATCGCGACGGCGAACGCCAGCAGGAAGGCGGTGCCGACGAACAGCGGCCCGCCGGGCTCGCCACCCGTGGAGCCACTGATGGCAAGCCACACGCCGAGGCCCAGGAGCGCCGCGGCCCCGACATACCAGGCCAGCAGCACCGCCAGCTGCCGCACGGTCAGCAGGCGCGGCAGCGGGTCGCGGCCCGCCCGCCGCAGCAGCCAGGCGCTGAGCGGGCCGAAGACCCGCGGGTGCAGCAGCACCAGGGCCGCCGGGATGAGGAGCAGGAACCACAGGCGCGCGCCGCGCCCGAGGTCGGAGTAGGCGACCACGAAGATCACGCCGGCGACCGCCGCAACCCCGAGCGCGAGAGCCTGCTCGTAGACCGTCGCTGCCAGGGTGACGCGCCGTGGGACTCCGCGCTCGTACGCCAGGACGACCCGCCCCAGCACCATCAGCACGTTGCCGGGCACGTAGCGGCCCATCAGGGAGCGCGCCCACACCGCCAGGGTCGGAAGCGACGAGGCGCTCGGGTGCAGGCGCACGACGATGGCGCCGTAGGCCAAGCCGCTGGTGGCGTAGAAGGCCAGCAGCACCGCCGCCGACGCCGCCAGCAGGCCCGGGTGCAGCTGCCAGTCGAAGTCGCGCACGCGCGACCAGCCGTCCACCATGCCGTAGACGAGGAAGCCCAGGATGAGCAGCCCGGCGGCGAGGCCTGCCAGCCGCCGGCCGCGCGTGCTCGCCGGCGCGCGCGTGGCGAGCTCGCCGCCGGTCACGACCCGGCCCGTCGCGCCGTGGCGATCAGGCCCAGGGCCCCCCGGGTGCGACCGAGGAACAGCGAGTCGAGCTCCAGCGCCGCCCGCACGGCCGTGCGGGCGGCCCGCGGCGGCGCGCCGCCCGGCCCGCGGGCGCGGGCGAGGCGACGGCGCAGCGCCGGGCGGTAGACCCAGCGGTGGTAGGCGGCCGAAAGCGGGAAGCCCCAACCGTCCACCTCGACGGCCCCGAAGCCGGCGCCGGTGATCTTGCCGGCCAGGTCCGAGGGCTCGTAACGGCGCAGGTGACCGGCCCACAGGTCCACCCAGTCGTAGCGGAACGGACCGGCCGGCACGGTGACCAACAGCAGGCCGCCGGGTCGAAGGACCCGGGCCAACTCGGTGAGCGCCGCCCGGTCGTCGGCCAGGTGCTCGAGTACCTCAGCGCACACGACACCGTCGAACGCGCGGTCGGGCAGGCCCGTGTCGACCACGTCGCAGCGAAGAACGCGGGCCCCTGCCGCCGTGCCGGCAAGCTCGGCGGCCAGGCGGCGGCACAGCTCGCCGCTGGCGTCGATCGAGGTGACGGCGCAGCCGGCCCGAAGCAGCCGGTGCGTGAGACTCCCCGCGCCGGCGCCCGCGTTGAGGACCTGCGGCCCGGGCAGGCGCGGCAGCAGCCGGCGCAGGATGAGCGCCTCGCGGTAGTCGTGACGAGGGCCGTAGAGCTCGGGCGCCGACCCCCAGTCGTGAGCGCCGAAGGCGGTCTGAGGTGAGCAGCTCACCCCCCGACCTCCGCCAGCGCATCGCAAAACCGCCCGGCGACGGCGCGCGGGGTCCCAAGCTCCTCGTAGCGCCGTCTGCCGCCCTCGGCCAGGCGGCCACGAAGCTCGGGGTCGTCGGCCAGGCGTCGCAGGGCCAGCGCCAGCGCCCCGGCGTCCCCGGCCGGCACCAACAGGGCGTCCCGACCGTCGCGCAGCACCTCGCGCGCGGCCGGGGTGTCGGCCGTGACGACCGCGCGCCGCGCGGCCATGGACTGCCAGACCTTGTTCGGGACGACCCTGGACGCCTTGCCGGACGTGCCGAAGACACCGAGGCTGATGGAGGCCGCCGCGAGCTCGTCGCCGAGGCGCTCGTAGGGCACCCACGGAGCGTGCTCCAGGCCGGCCGGCCGGTCGCGGGCCAGCTCGCGCTGCAGCCAGGGCCCGAGCTGGCCGGAACCGATGAGGCGCACCCGCGGCACGCCCGGCCGGCGCGCCGCCTCGAGCACCGTCTGCAGGCCGTGCAGCGGGGCCAGCTTGCCGTAGAACAGCGCCAGCGGCGGGCCGGGCGGCGCAGGGCGTGGAGCAAACAGGTCCGGGTCGGCCCCCACTGGCACCACGGCGAGCGTGGTGCGGGGAACGCCGAACCGGTCGGCGAGGAACCCCGCGTTCGCGGCCGTGTCGGCGATGGCCAGCGAGGCGGCACGCAGCGTCAGGTGGTCCAGGGCGGCCAGGACGGCCGACGCGGCGCCGGCCGTGCGGCCACGGTCGTCGCCCAGCGTGTCGGCCATCGAGATCATCATGTCGACCACCAGCGGGCAGCGTCGCGCGCGCGCGCAGGCCCAGGCGGGAAGCGCGTCCGGCTGGGCGGGATACCCCGCGACCACGGCGCGTGGGCGCGGTCCGCAGACGGCAGCCGGCGCCAGCCTCGCCCAGGCCGCACCGTAGCGGCCCGCGGCGCGGGCCAGCGGCGCCGGTGCCAGGAACGCGCCTGCCTTGTGACGCTCCCGCTCCCAGACGTCCTCATGGCGCTCCTCGACCGGCTCGCCCAGCTCGCGGAGCCCCCGCACGAGGACGGCCGTGCGGGGATAGGAACGCTCGTAGGTGCCGAGCCACAGGATCGCCCGCGCGCTCAGCGGCTGCGAACGGTCCGCTCGACCCTGGACTCGGCCTCCTCGACCTCCGGGCGCACGTGGTAGCGCTGCAGCATCTCGCTGACCAGACCAATCGTGATCAGCTGAATTCCGACGACGATCAGGAGCACGCCGAGGAGAAGGAGCGGTCGGCCGCCGATGCCCTCGCCGATCAACCAGAGCACGGACAGGTACGCGCAGATGATCACTCCAGCCGCCAGCAACAGCATGCCGATGCCGCCGAACAGGTGCATCGGCCGACCCCGGAAGCGCCCCAGGAACCAGATGGTGAGGAGATCGAGGAAGCCGCGGAGGTAGCGCTCGGGACCGTACTTGCTGCGGCCGTGGAGCCTGGGACGGTGGTTGACCGGCACCTCGCTCACCCGGAAGCCCTCGTTGGCTGCCAGCACCGGGATGTAGCGGTACTGGTCGCCGGTGAGCGCGAGCGCCCGCACGACCTCGGCGCGGTAGGCCTTCAGGCCGCAGTTGAGATCGTGGAGCTGGACGCCGCTCACACGTGAGGTGACGCCGTTGAACAGACGCGAGGCGGCGCGCTTGCTCCAGGCGTCCTGGCGCTGCGTCTTCCAGCCGCTCACCAGATCCGCGCCGGCCTCGAGCTCGTCCAGCAGGCCGGGGATCTCGGCGGGGTCGTCCTGCATGTCGCCGTCCATGGTCACGATGGCGTCGGCGTCGGACTCGCGGAACCCCGCGGTGAGTGCGGCGG
Organism: Miltoncostaeaceae bacterium; assembly: GCA_030598395.1. Classification (GTDB taxonomy): domain Bacteria; phylum Actinomycetota; class Thermoleophilia; order Miltoncostaeales; family Miltoncostaeaceae; genus JAUVPZ01. The sequence goes on from JAUVPZ010000029.1 coordinate 7,891, forward strand.
CCTTGCCGAAGTTCCGACGCAGTTGGACCACCACCACCTCGGGCTCCGCCAGCGCCAGGTCGGACAGCAGCTCGCGGCTGCCGTCGGTCGAGCCGTCGTCGACGAAGACGACCTCGAACCGGCGACCCGAGGTCCGGAGCACGTTCAGGAGCTCCTCGGCGAGCGGGCCGATCGACTCCCGCTCGTTGTACACCGGCACCACGATCGACACCGAGGCGATGCGAGCGGCCACTCGCGGCGATGCTACCAGCGGTCGGCGGTCGGTCGGGGCGAGCGGGTGCGACCACGGCGCGAGGCGCCGGACGATCGCTGCGGGGCGGCCGCCACGACGAGCCCCTTGCGAGCGCGGAACACCACCAGGGCGGCGATGGACCAGACACACGCGGCCAGCACCGGGCCGAGGATGACGCCCACCGGGCCCCGGGCGCCGGCGACCGACGTGGCGAAGGCGTACCAGGACGCAAACAACGGGTTGCTGTCCAGCTGGGCTGCCAACGTCAGCACCAGCGCGAGCAGCGGCGTAAGCGCCAGGAACACCAGGGCGACCACGTGGGCCCGGCGCCGCGCCGCGGTCGCCAGGAGGGCCGCGTGCGCGGCGGGGAGCACGAGCACCAGCTCGAAGGGACGGACGATCCACGCGGCCACGAGGAGTCCGGCCAGCACGACCAGGGCCGCCGCGGCCTCCGACGGAGCCTCGACGCCCAGCCCCCGGCGGCGCATGAGCGCCCACGCCACGACCGCGCCCGCGCCGGCCAATGCCAGCCCCAGGCCGGACCGGGCATCGAACGGCACGGCGGCGGGGAGCGGCGGCGCGCCCGCCGCGGTCCCTGGAAGCAGCCCTCCCAACACGAGCGCGTACCCCACGCCCACCACCGCCAGAGCGGGCACGATGCGCCCGCCGAGCGCACGCGCGCCCGGCGCGAGCGGCACGTGGCCACGACGCATCCGGGCGAAGACGTCGACCGCCGCCGCCAGCACCGGGAGCGCCAGCAGCAGCAGCACGACGCGCGCGACCGCAGGCCGCAGCTCCTGGCCGCCGATCGCGATTGCCCGGGTGGGGGCGGGCAGCTCGGTCGAGGCGTCGATCGCCCCGAGCAGGCGCACGAGCGCGTCGCCCGTCTGGGCCATCCGCTCGGGCGTCGGGTCCGGCGCGGCGCGCAGCGGGGAGTCCCGGCGGTTGCTGATCGTGACCGCGGGGATGCCGGCGCCCACAGCCGGCGCCTGGTCCCCGAAGCTCTGCGGCATGGCCAGCGCGAGCAGCTGGCTGCCCAGCGACGGCTCGGCGTCCGAGGTGAGCGGCTCCGCCGCGTCCGAGGCGATCCGGGCGAGACCCAGGGCCGCGGCGCCATCGCTGCCGCGCGACCACAGGTGCACCTCGTTGCCGATGGAGGCGCCCGGATCGTCCAGCACGACGGCCGCGGCAATGCGGAAGGACGAGAAGCGCGAGAGGAACCAGCGCATGCCGGCATTCCCGATGGTGGAGCCGTCGGTCGAGACGAACAGGAACGGCCTGCTGTGGGCCGTGGTGGCGAACAGACGCGCCGCGCGCAACATCAGCGCCGTGCCGCTCGCGCCGGCCCGGACCCCGGCCGGCGTGTCACGCGGCGCCACCACCAGCACGCCGCCACGATCAGCGCCGTCACCGGCGCCGGGAACCACGAGGTACAGGTTCTGCAGGGTCACCCGGCCGCTGTCGGTGCGCGCCACAAACTCCTGCGTCTGCACCTCCCCGCTGCTGGGCACTTCCTCCATGCGCGCGCGCACCCACCGGGCCGCCCGCTGGTCCGCCGTACTTCCGGGGGGGCGCTCCGGGGCGACGCCGTTCAGCTGACGGGCGAGCTCGAGCGCCGCGACGCCGTCGACGCCGGCCGGCAGCTCCGACTCGGGCGAGGCGGGCGGGGCCTCGAGGGTGAGCAGGGCAACCAGCAGCGCGACGCCGGCCACGATCCAACTGGTCCGGTACAGGCGGGCGTTCAGCATGGGAGGTCGGGCCCCTCACGGCCCGGCGGCGGCGAACGTCGGCCGCCCGTGCGGCGGTTAGAGTGTGGCACGTCGGCGCCGCAACTGGCGCCGTCCTTGCGAGAGAGACCGGATTCCACCCATGCTCCGCGCGGTCAACGTCGGCCACAAGTCACTTGCCGACTATCACAGCATCGTGTCTCGCGACCTCATTGCGGAGGTGCGCGCGCTCGCGCAGCCGCTCGAGGGCAAGCGGGTGCTGCACATCAACGCCACCAGCTTCGGCGGCGGCGTCGCCGAGATCCTCTACACGCTGGTGCCGCTGATGAACGATGCAGGCCTCGTCGCCGACTGGAAGGTCATGCACGCCAGGGAGGAGTTCTTCCACGTCACCAAGGCGCTGCACAATGGCCTGCAGGGCGGAGACCACGTCCTCACCGCCGACGAGCGCACCATCTTCGAGCGTTACAACCTGATGAACGTGGGCGGTCTCACCGAGGAATACGACTTCGTCATCGTCCACGACCCGCAGCCCATCCTGATGCGCGAGCACGCGCCGATTGACGGCGCGCGCTGGATCTGGCGATGCCACATCGACCTGTCGACGCCCAACCCGGAGGTGCTCGACTTCATCCTCCCGATGGTGGAGGGCTACGACCTGTCGGTGTTCCACATGGCCCAGTACATCCCGCCGGGCAACCGGATGCCCCAGCCGGTGATCATGCCCCCGGCCATCGACCCGCTGGCGCCCAAGAACATGGCCCTTACGCCGGAGGACGCCGCGTACATCGTCGACCAGTTCGGGCTGGACGTGGATCGCGCCCTGATGCTCCAGGTGTCGCGGTTCGACCCCTGGAAGGACCCGCTGGGCGTCATCGACGCCTACCGCATCGTCAAGGAGCAGGTCCCCGAGCTGCAACTCGCTCTGGTGGGCTCGATGGCCACCGACGACCCGGAGGGCTGGGACTACTATCAGCGCACGCTGGACTACGCGGCGGACGACGGCGACATCTACATCCTCAGCAACCTCAACAACGTCGGATCCGTCGAGGTCAACGCGTTCCAGACGCACGCGGCGGTGGTGGTGCAGAAGTCCATCCGCGAGGGGTTCGGGCTGACGGTGACCGAGGGGCTGTGGAAGGCACGGCCCAGCGTGGCGGCCAACGTGGGGGGGATACCGCTCCAAATCGTGGACGGCCAGACCGGGTTCCTGGTCGACAGCGCCGAGCAGTGCGCGGCGCGGGTACTCGACTACCTGCGCGACCCCGACAGGGCACGCGCCATGGCCCGGCGCGGCAAGCAGCGCGTGCGCCACGACTTCCTCACCCCCCGCCTGCTCCGCGACTGGCTGGGCATCCTCACGCGGCTGTCCCCGGGCTGAGCCGACCGTGCCGGGGGAGCCGCTGATCCTCGTCTCGAACCGCGGGCCGGTGACGTTCTCACGCGCACCGGACGGGGCGCGCGAGCGGGTGCGCAGCGGCGGCGGGCTGGTCACCGCGCTGGCCGGCCTGACCGACCACACGCCCGCCCTGTGGATCTCGGCGGCGATGTCGGACGAGGACGCCGAAGTGGCGCGAATGAGCGAGGGTCCGTTCGACCTCCCGGAGGTGGGGGTCGAGACACGCGGCAAGTTCGTGGTCATCGACCGCGAGACCTACCACCAGTACTACAACGTCGTCGCGAACCCGATGCTGTGGTTCATCCAGCACTACCTGTGGGACCTCTCGAACGCGCCCGACATTCGTCGCGAGGAGCTGGACGCGTGGGAGCAGGGCTACCTGTCGGCGAACCGCTCCTTCGCCGCCGCCGTCATCGAGGAACTCGACGCGGCGCCCGCACGGGTCGTGATGCTGCACGACTACCACCTCTACACGGCGCCCGAGGCCATCCGCCAGGCCCATCCGGCGGCGTTCCTGCACTTCTTCGTGCACATCCCCTGGAGCCAACCGGACTACTGGCGGGTGCTCCCGCCGCACATCCGCGAGGCGGTTCTCCGAGGGCTGCTGGCCAACGACATCGTGGCGTTCCACACGCCGCGCTACGCTCGGAACTTCATGCTCTGCTGCGAGGAGCTACTGGACGCGCGGGTCGACTTCGACCACAGGGTGGTGCGTCACGGCCGCCGCGACGTGTGGGTGCGCTCGTATCCGATCTCGGTCAACGCACCCGAATTCGAGCGCCTGGCCGCCTCCGCGGAGGTGGCCCAGGAGGAGGCCGCCATCCTTCGGCGGCGCCGGGCGCACCTCTTGGTCCGCGTCGATCGCACCGACCTCTCCAAGAACACGCTCCGCGGGTTCAAGGCGTACGACGTCTTTCTCGATCGCCATCCCGAGTTCCGGGAGGACATCACCTTCTTCGCCCTGCTGCAGCCGTCACGGCAGGACGTGGACGAATACGTGGAGTACCTGGCGAAGATCCGCGAGGTCGTCAGCTACATCAACACCAAGCACGGCAACACCGACTGGATGCCCATCGACCTGCGAATCCAGAGCAACCTCCCGCTGGCCGTGGCCGCCTACAAGCACTACGACGTGTTGCTGGTCAACCCGGTGTACGACGGGATGAACCTCATCGCCAAGGAGGCGCCACTGGTCAACGAGCGTCGCGGCGTGCTGATCCTCTCCGAGAACGTGGGGGCGCACGAGGAGCTGGGCGCGTTCGCGCTGTCGGTCAACCCGTTCGACGTCGAGGCCCAGGCACAGGCGATCTACCAGGCGCTGGTGATGCCCGCCGACGAGCGTGAGGGGCGCCAGAACGAGATCAAGCGCATCGTGCGCGAGAACAACGTCGCCAAGTGGCTGGAGCACCAGCAGGTGGACATCCAGCGCAAGCGGGTCGCCGACCGCCGCCGAGGCGTCGTGCCGGCGTGAGCGCCGCCCGGGCAGGCGGGGCCGTTGGGATGGTCGACGTGGGCGGCAAGCCGGTCGTCCGCCGGACGGCGGTGGCCGGGGCGACGGTCCGCATGACGCCGGCCGCGGCCGCGACGGCGGCGGCCGGCGAGCTTCCCAAGGGCGACGTGGCCGCAGTGGCGGCGGTGGCCGGGACGCTTGCGGCCAAGCGCACGCCCGAGCTGATCGCCCTCTGCCACCCCCTGCAGGTCGACGCCGTCGACGTGAAGGTCGACATCGAGGCTGGCGCGGGCCTGGTGCGCATCGTGGCCCGAGCCACCGCACAGGCCCGTACGGGGGTGGAGATGGAGGCGCTCACGGCAGCCGCGATCGCCGCGCTGAACGTGTACGACCTCGTGAAGGGGATTGACCCGGCGGTGTTCATCGAGGACGTCCGCCTGTTCGAGAAATCCAAGGGCGACGCGTCCGCATGACCGCGGCACGGGTCGCCATCGTGACGGTCTCCGATCGCTCGGCGCGGGGCGAGCGCGAGGACGTCACCGGGCCGCGTCTGGCCGGCGCCGTGGAGGCCGCGGGCCACGACGTGGTGCATCGGACTGTGGTCGAGGACGATGTCGAGCGCATTCGAAGTGAGCTGGAGGGTCTGGCGGACGGTGCGCTGGTGGCACCTCCGCCCGACATCGTCCTCACCGCCGGGGGCACGGGCCTGGGCCCGCGCGACTGCACCCCCGAAGCCACGCGGGCTGCCATCACGCGCGAGGCCCCCGGCCTGGGCGAGGCGGTCCGGGCGGCGGCGCGGCGGCATACGCCCCACGCCGACCTGTCCCGGGGTATCGCCGGCATCCTCGGGGGGACGCTGATCGTGAACCTCCCGGGCTCACCGGGCGGTGGCGAAGACGGCTGGAACGCCATCCAGGCGACGGTCGGCCACGCCGCCGAACAGTTGCGGGGCACCGACCACGAGTGACCGCGGGCCCCGCGGTCGCTAGCCTGCTCCGGTGGCCGAGCCCGCACACCTCGAGGTCTCAGCGCTGGGCGGCATCAGACCCCCGATCGAGACCGTGGTCGAAGGGGTTCGCCGCCGTGAGGCGCAGGGCTTTGACGCGGTGTGGTGGCCGGACCACCTGCTCCACTGGTTCCCGGCATCCATCTGGACCGAGGACCTCGTGCCTCAGGCGGCGGCGTCTCCGTCGCCGCACGTCTGGGTGGACCCCATCCCGGTGGCGACCGCCGCGGCCGCGGCCACGGAGCGGATCCGGGTTGGCATCGGAGTCACCGACCTGGTGCGCCGCCACCCGGCCTCGCTGGCCCAGACGGCGCTCACGATGGACCACGTCACCGGCGGGCGCTTCATGCTCGGGGTCGGCACCGGCGAGACCCTGAACCTTGAGCCCTTCGGCCTGGACAACCGCCGGCCGCTGGCGCGGCTGGAAGAGGGTCTCGCCGTCATGCGCACCCTGTTCGAGTCACCGGATCCTGTGGACTTCGCGGGCGAGTTCTTCACGCTGCGCGGCGGAGCGCTGGGCCTCAGACCCCTCGGCGACCGACCGCCGCCGATCTGGGTGGCAGCACACCGCCCGCGCGGCCTCGCGCTGGTGGGCCGCAGCGCGGACGGCTGGCTGCCGCTCAGCACCGACCCGGCCGAGTACCGGCGGTGGCTGCCGCAGGTGCAGGCCGGGGCGCGGTCCGCGGGCCGCGATCCGGCCGACGTCACCCCCGGTCTCTACGCCCGCGTGGTGCTGGGCGAACGCGCGGCCGACACCGAGGAGGCGCTGGACGCGTCGTTCCTCATGCGCTTCGTCGCGCTCACCCGGCCCGCCGAGGCGTTCGCCGCCCACGGCGTCGAGCACCCCCTGGGCGAGGGGGTCTTCGGGCTCACCTCGTTCCTTCCCACCCGGTACGGACGCGAGGAGGCCCTGGCGCTGGCCGAGGCGGTGCCGGCCGGCGTGGTGCGCGACACGGTGATCCACGGCACCCCCGACGACGTCGCGGAGACGCTGGGTGCGTTCGTCGCCGCCGGTGCGCGTCACATCCAGCTCACCAACGTCACCCCGCTGGCGGCGCCGTCGCTGGCCAAGGCGTCCGAGGGACTGCTGGGGGAGGCGCTGCAGGCGCTGCGCGGTACGCAGTGAGGGCGGCGGCGGCCGTCGCGGCGTGCCTGGCCGCGACCATGGCAGCGCCGGCCACCGCCGGGGCCGCCCGGACCCTCGCCCTCGAGGGGTGGCTGGGCATCAACGCCGACTTCAGCGGCCACAGCCTGGTCTGGACGGAGGCGGCGACGGTGCGCCTGAACCCCCGAGCCAGCCCCGGTCGCCTGCCGCCGGGCCTTCGTCCGTTCGTCTACTACCGGGTGCACGGCGCCAGGGCGCGCCTGAACTCCACCCGGCGACGCTTCAGTGGCGAGGTCGAGCAGCTGGTCGCCGTGCGCACCCAGATCGCGCGGATGTCGGCCGGCCAGGTGGTGGGCCACGGCGGGGGGCGCTTCGTGATGGTCCCCGGCACGCGGCGGTTCGCCGCGCCCGTGATCTGGTGCTGCGAGGATGGCGTGGAGACCGTGATCCACAGCGACGGCCGGGCCGATGCGCCGGCGCCGCTTGCCGCCGGAGCGGACGGCGCCGTCGTCCGCACCCTGGTGCGTCACGCGGACGGCACGGTGGGTCTCACCGCCGCCGATCCCGCCGAGGCCGTCCCCCGGCCCTCGGAGGTTCCGTTCCCGGGCCGCCCCGAAGATGGTCTGGTCGCCATCGCCGCCGGCATCGTCGCCTGGGTCGACGACGACGCGCCCAGGACCCTGCGCCTGGGGCGGCCGGTCGCCTCGGGCGTCGCTCTGGAGCGGCGCGTTGGCCTCTCCGGTCCGGCGCTCCGGGTCTGGGCCGACCGCGGGCTGGTCGTCGTGGCGGTGCGCCTCGGATCGGCCGTGGGGCTCGTGCGGGTCGACGGGCTGCGGGGGAGGGCGCGCGCCATCTGGCGCGGGCGCGGCGTGCCCCGGGTCGGGCTTGGCGAGGGAACCGTGGCTGCGGCGACAGGGCGGACCGTGCTCGCCGCCGGCCGGGGCCGGTTGCGCGTCGTCACCCGTGCCCGCGGCGCGGTGGCGGCAGTGGCGGCGGCGCGCCTGCGGGTGGCCTGGTTCGAGCGGGTCCGCCGGCCCGCTGGGCGCCGCACGGTAGTTCGGATCGGACGCATCCGGTGAGGCTGCTCGTCGGCGTCATCGTCGTCCTGCTGGTGGCGCTGGGCACCGCGACGGCGCCCGGCGCACCCGTGCCCGGGGTCCAAGACGACGTCCTGCCCGGCCTGGAAGGCGCCGCGCTCGAGGCGCGGCTCGACCTGCTTGCCGCAACGGGCACGCCGGTCACCCGGGTGGACGTCCTGTGGAGCCGGGTGGCGCGGAGGCGGCCCGCGAACCCCCGCGACCCCGACGACCCCGCCTATGACTGGTCGCGCTACGACGCCATCCTGCGCGGCCTCCGCGACCGCGGCATCGGCGTGGTGGTCGACTTCTACCACACCCCACCGTGGGCCTCGCCGACGGGCGAACCCAACGCGGCCCCGCGCACCGCCGACGGTGCCCGGTTCGCCGCGGCGCTCGCGGGGCGCTACTCCGGCGACCACCCGGACCCGGGCGGCGGAACGCTCCCCGCAGTCCTTCGCATCGAGGTGTGGAACGAGCCGAACATCGCGGGTTTCTACCAGCCGCAGTGCCGCCGCCTGGGCCGGCGTGTGGTGCTCCAGTCGCCCCGCCGCTACGCCGCGCTGCTGGCCGCGGCCTACCGCGAGATCAAGCGGGCGAGCCCGAGGGCCACCGTGGTCGGCGGCGTGCTGGGACCCGCCGGGCGCACCCCGGCCGCCTGCTCGGACAGCGACTTCTCGGTGGGCGCCGTCGACTTCGCGGCGCGCCTCGCGCGCGAGCGCCCGCCAATCGACGCCTCGAGCATCCACCTGTACCCGATCGGCTCGCCAGCGCAGGCGTTCTTCGTTCCCAGCTGGAACACGCTGTCCCGCGTGCTTCGGCACCTGGATAAGCTTCGGCGCGGCGCGCCCGTGTACGTCACCGAAACCGGGTACCACACCTCCTACAACCGCTTCCACCGGTACTTCGTCAGCGAGGCACAGCAGGCGGCGTGGGTCGATGAGACCTACGCGATCGCCGCCCGCCATCCGCGCGTCGAGCTCGTGATGTGGTTCAACTTCCAGGACAACCCCTTCTGGACCGGTGGCCTGCTCCGCGCGGACGGGAGCCGCAAGGCCAGCTACGACCGCTTCGTCGCGCAGAC
>JAUVPZ010000152.1 GCA_030598395.1 Miltoncostaeaceae bacterium
AGAGTGGTAGCCATCGGCGGTCACTGTGCCAACCCTTTGTTATGGGCCTCTAAGAAGGCCCACAAGATGTGTGGGCCGGCCGCGTTCGGCCCCCTGGCGGTGGCGGGTACCATCGCCGGGGCGCCTCGCGGCGAGCTCGAGACCCGGCCGTGCGCGATCTCCAGGCAACGGAAAGGGGCGGGCGTGGAGCAGCCGAGCCCGGCGGTCCAGGACTACCTCAAGGCCATCTACCGCCTTGCCGGCGAGGCGGACGAATCGGTCACCACAACCCGGGTCGCCGAGACGCTGGGCGTCACGACCCCCTCGGCCAGCAACATGCTGAAGCGGCTGGAGGGCCTGGGCTACGTGGAGGGCGGCGGCCGGCAGGGCGTCCACCTCACCCCGTCGGGGCGCGGCGTGGCGGTCGAGGTCGTGCGCCTGCACCGGCTCATCGAGACCTTTCTCGCCCGGAGCCTCGGGATGAGCTGGGACCAGGTGCACGGTGAGGCCGAGGTGCTCGAGCACCACGTCTCGGAGGCGTTGGCGGCGCGCATCGCCGAGACGCTCGGCCATCCGGAGCGCGATCCGCATGGCGACCCCATTCCCACCGAGTCGGGCCTGGTCGCCGACGAACCCAGTTCGTCGCTGTGGGACCTTCCGGAGGGCAGCGGAGGCGTGGTGCGCCGCTGCGACGACCGCGACCCGGCGCTGCTGCGCTTTCTGGCCGAGCGCGGTCTGGTGCCGGACACCAGGGTGGAGCTGCTTGAGCGGGCGCCCTTCGGAGGGCCACTCACCGTCCGCGTGTCGGGGTCTTCCGTGGAGGTGCCACCGGACGCCGCGCGCGCCGTCCACGTGGTGCTCTCGTAACGAGCGACGCGCTCAGCCGCGGATGTAGCTGCCGGCGAGCGCGACCTCCTCGATGGTGGCGCGCACGGCCGCGCCCTCGAGGGCGACGCTGCGCCGGTTCAGTCCACGAAGGGCTGGGCGTCGTCGACGAGGTCCTCCAGCGACAGCCCGAGGCTCTGGAGGTAGAACGGGGTCAGGAGGCTCAGCGTGTGCCGGCATGATGGGCAGATCGGTAGGGGCGGCGGCGGCGGCAGACCCGGCGTCTCGCCGCCGCGGGAGTATGCCTTGCCGCAGTACTTGGCGCACACGCCGCACGCACCCTGCTTGCAGTCCAAGCGCACCAGGTCCATGCCGGCGGCGGCGTACTGGTCCACAAGCGCCCGCTGCTCTGCGGCGTGGTCGGCGGCCTCCCTGGCCAGCGCAGCACGTCCCGCGGCGGACCAGCCTTCCACCAGCGCCGCCGCGAAGGCCGGGGGCGGGTCCTCGATCTCCCGGAACCGCTCGGTCCAGCGGTCGATCTCGGCCTGCCAGTTGCGGGGCTCGCTCACTCGACGAAGTCGAGCTCGACCGCGTGCGGGATCAGGCCCGCCGCGTGGCCCCGGCGCAGCAGCTCCGCAACCGCCTCCCGCCCGTCGTCGCCGTAGTCGAGCGTGCGGTCGTTGACGTACATGCCCACGAAGCGGTCGGCCAGGTCACGGCCAAGGCCGCGCCCGAAGCGCTCCGCGTAGGCGAGGGCGTCCTCCCGGTGCTCGAGGCCGTAAGCGATGCTGGCGTGGAGCAGGCGCGACAGCTCGGATGAGGCGCCGCCCTCGTCGAGGTCGCGGCGGATCGCGTTGGCGCCCAGCGGCAGGGGCAGGCCGCCGGTCTCCTCGTGCCACCACTCGCCCAGGTCGAGCACCGAGACGAGGCCCAGGCGCTCGTAGGTGAGCTGTCCCTCGTGGATCACGAGCCCCGCGTCGGCCGAGCCCCCGGCGACCACGTCCAGTATCTCGTCGAACGGGACGATCAGCGGGTCGGCGATGGCGCCCACCGCGAGCTGCAGCTGCAGGAACGCGCTGGTGAGCCGCCCGGGCACCGCGACGCGCAGGCGCGGCAGCTCGGAGGGGTCGAGGGCGGACGAGGCGACAACGATCGGCCCGTAGCGGTCGCCCATCGAGGCGCCGTGCGGCAGTAGCCGGTATCCGTCGGCCAGATAGGCATATGCGTGCACCGAGACGGCGGTGACCTCCAGGCGGCCCTCGCCCGCCCATTCGTTCAGGGTTTCGATGTCCCGCAGGACGTGCTCGAAGCGGAACTTCCCGGTGGGGATGCGCTCCTCGGCCAGCGCGTAGAACATGAACGCATCGTCGGGGTCGGGGCTGTGCCCGAGGCGGATCAGTCGTTCAGCCAACGTGTCCTTCCGGCTCCGGGTGGGTGCGAGGCGGCGCAGCCTACGAGAAGTGCGTGTCCTCGTGGCGGTAGGGCGGGGCGCAGCAGCACAGGAACGTCAGGTCGCCATCCCCCGACGCCGTGATCTGGTGCCAGGCGCCGGGCGGGATGAGGATCGCGTCGCCCGGCTCCACGGATGCGCGCGCCCCGTCGATCTCGATCTCGCCCCGGCCGGAGGTCACGTAGTAGATCTCCTCCGACTGGCGGTGATAGTGCCGCTCTGTCGCACCTCGGGGCGACAGGGTGGCCTCGGCGAGGCTCTGGTGCTGCACCGGCGCCGTGCTGAGGTCCAGCAGCGAGCGGATGGTGCTGCCGTCGGCGGTGGCGAACGGCTCGGCGCGACGAAGGGAGCGAATCTGCATGCCGCTCAGGCTATCCGCCGTTCAGGGTGCGCGCAGACCGCGTCGAGCGCCCCGCGCGCCCCCGCGCCCCGAAACGACCCGGTCTCTGGACCGATTCTCGTTCGAGCCGGGCAGCTCACCGGGCCACGCCGGACCCCTCGCACGCGTCACAGGTGGCCACCGGGATGGGCCCCTCGCCGTTGCGGGCCATCTCGAACAGCCGCCCGTTTCCCCAGCACACCGCGCACCAGGTGGCGGTCGGCGGAAGCTCCGGGCCGCTGAGCGGGCGCAGCCAGACGAGCGCCGGCTCGTTCTGGCCACGACGCCAGTCGCCCCACGAGCTCCACCGGATGGGGGCGCCGGCGTCGCCATCACGAACGACGACCATCGTCCTCTCCTCCCCTCGTGGCGGGCCCGAGGCGCCGGGCCCCGCGTGGACTGGCAGCGCTGTCATACGCCTGCGACATGGTCCAAGTATGCCAAACTGGCGTGC
>JAUVPZ010000089.1 GCA_030598395.1 Miltoncostaeaceae bacterium
CGCCTGAGCTCGGGGTCCTCGACCTCGTCCAGGGCGCGCAGCACCTCGTCGAGGGCCGGTGCGGGTGCGGTGGTCATGGCGAGGCTGTCCCGCCTACATGAACATGCGCGCGAAGGTCTCGGCCTCGGCCAGCGAGACCCCCCACGGCCCGTGTCCGGGATAGATTCGCGTCGCGCCGGGCAGCTCCGCGAACGTGCGCTTGAGGCTGCTCAGCATGGCCTGCGGGTCGCTGCGCGGAAAGTCGGTGCGGCCGACGCCTTGGGCGAAGACCAGATCGCCCACCAGCGCCTCGCCGCGGTCGGCCTCGTGCGCCACGAGGCACCCCGGCGAGTGCCCGGGCGTCTCGATGAGCACGAGGCGGAGGTCGCCCAGCTCGAGCACGTCGCCCTCGTTGAGCAGCCGCGCCGGCTCGACGCCCGGAGTGGGCGGCGGGTTGCCGAACAGCGCGGGGTTGAAGGGCGCGGGCGCCCGCAGCCAGTCGAGGTCGCCGGCTCCAGCCCACACCGGGACGCCACGATCGGCCCACACGTGGTTCTCGACCACGTGGTCCCAGTGGCCGTGCGTGGCGTAGACGGCCAGCGGCGTGAGCTCGAAGCGCGCGAGGGTCTCCTCCACCCAGCGGGCGCTGCCCATGGCGGGATCGACGATCAGTGCCTCGCCGCCCTGGCGCTCGGCCACCACGTACGTGTTGGTGGCCACGGGGCCGAATGTTCCGCCGCGGATGATCACGCGGCTATCTTAGGCGCGACGGTACGCGGGCGAGAGGGGGACCCATGAGGATCGCGGTCGGCGCCGACGAGGCAACGACGCTCACCCAGGAGGTCACGGAGGCCCTGCGGAGCGCTGGCCACGAAGTGGAGCTCCTGGGCCCGCTGGCCGGCGGCGGCGGCGAGTGGGCCGAGGTGTCCGCCGAGACCGGCCGGCGCGTGGCCTCGGGCGACTGCCAGACGGCGGTGCTGTTCTGCTGGTCGGGCACCGGCGCGGCCATCGCGGCCAACAAGGTGCCCGGGGTGCGCGCCGCGCTGTGCGGCGACCCCGAGACCGCCCGGATGGCGCGCAAGTACAACCACGCCAACGTCCTGGTGATGTCGCTGCGCGCCACCAGCCCCGCGGTGGGCCGGGAGATCCTGGACGTCTTCCTCGACGAGCCCCACGGCGACGACGACTTCGACCACCGCAACGTGGCCCACGTCGACGCGCTGGACGCCGACGGGCGCTAGCCGATCGCGCCGAGCAGCTCGGCCAGCGCGTCGGGCGAGACCCGCTGGGCGTTGGCGGGCGGCTCGATCTCCACCGGCTCGCCGTAGTCGCGGAACTCGGCGGTGAGGTCCACGTTGATCCCTCCGACCCGCGCCACGTCGGTCTCGGCGGCCCGCTCCTCGATCTGGAGGCGCAGCCGGTAGAGGAGGTTGTCGTCGACGCCCACCCAGGCGGTGATGCGCGAGTCGCCCAGCGCCCCGCCGACGGCGTCGGCCGCGTCCTCGAGGCCGATCGCCCGTAGGTCGCGCGCCAGCGCCTCGCCGTCCAGCGTCCCCTCGATGCGCGCCGCCTCGACGTCCCCCACCAGGTCGGTGCCGGTGGCCTCCGGGTCGGCCACCCTGCCGAGGAGCGCGGCGGCGAGGCGGGTGGGGTCGATGCGCCGCAGCTGGCCCGCGGGCACCTGGATGGCCAGATCCCGGCCGATGGCGGAGAGGTAGAGGTCGTTGCCGATACGGGTGATGGTGGCCGGCACCGCCAGGGGCCCGACGTCGACCTGGGCCGTGAGCGTGAGTCGGTCTGGGCGGTCCACCGCGCCCTCGGCGTCGACCTCGGCCTCGCCGCCCTGGATGGTGCCGCCCAGCCCGGGCAGGGCCAGCTCGAGGCCCTCGGCCTCGGCCGAGCCGACGAGGGTGAACGTGAGCGTGTCGGCGGCGCCCAGGCCGGCGGCGGCGCGCTCGAGGCGCTCGGCGGGCGGCACGTCGCCGGCGGCTTCGTCCGAGCCGCCGCCGCACGCCGCTGCGAGCACGACGAGGACCGCGACGAGGACGGCGACCCATGCCCAGCGCCTCACGGCCCCGGGTATAGCATGGTGACCCGTGGGAGCCGCTCTCGAGCTGGTGCCGATCGGGGTGGGTGCCGCCTACGGGCGGCCCGGCGAGGCGCAGAGCTCCCACCTGGTGCGCGCCGGCTCCACCTCGGTGCTCTTGGACCTCGGGGCGGGCGCGCTGAACCGCCTCTGCGCGGTCCAGCGTCCGGAGACGCTCGAGTTGATCGTCATCACGCACCTGCACCCCGATCACCTTGCGGACCTGCTGGCCCTGCGCGTGTACATGGCCTTCGGGCCGGGCGTCGGCCGGCAGGCGCGGGTACTCGGCCCGCCGGGACTACGGGAGCGCCTGGTGGCGTTCGGCGGCGACGACGGTTGGGACGAGGCGATGCACTTCGAGACGATCGAGCCGCACGGCGGCACGGTGCAGGTGGGTGAGGCAAGGCTGCGGCTGGCGCCCGTGCCGCACCTGCCCCCCACGTACGCAGTGCGGGCCGAGGCGGGCGGCGCCACGCTGTGCTACTCGGCCGACTGCGCGGCGGGCGATGAGCTGCCCGCCCTGGCCGAGGGCTGTGACCTCTTGCTTTCGGAGTGCTCGTTCGGGACCGGAGCGGTGCCGGACGCGGTGCCCCACCTGAACGCGACCTCGGCCGGGGCGCTCGCCGCGGCGGCGGGCGCGCGTGCCCTGGCGCTCACCCACATCTACCCGGAGTTCGACCCCGCCGAGACTGCGGCGGCGGCCGCCCAGACGTTCGGCGGGCCGGTCGACTGGGTGAGGGAGGGCGAGACCATCCGTCTGGGCGGATGAGCCCCCCGCGCCGTTGCGCGCCGGTCGGCGCGAGCCCTACAATTTTCGCACTCCGATGGCCCTCGAACTTCACACTCACGAGGGAGGCGCCCGCGGCGACGAGGAGCTCCGCGCGCTGTGGCGGCGATTCAAGGCGTCTGGCGACCCGACCGCGCGCGAGCGGCTCATCCTCACCTACGCGCCACTGGTCAAGTTCGTGGCCGGTCGGATGCGCAGCGCCCTGCCGGCGCACGTCGAGGAGTCTGACCTCATCTCCTACGGGCTGGTCGGCCTGATCGGCGCAGTGGAGCGCTTCGATCCCGACCGCGGGGTCAAGTTCGAGACCTACGCCGTGTCGCGCATCAAGGGCGCCGTCATCGACGAGCTGCGCCACCAGGACTGGGTGCCCCGCTCGGTGCGCAGCATGGCCCGCGAGATCGAGCGCAACGCGTCCGAGCTCGAGCACCGGCTGCAGCGCGTGCCCAGCGACGCCGAGCTGGCCGAGGCGCTCGAGATGGGAGTCGGCGAGCTGCACGAGACGCTGACGCAGATCTCCAACTCGTCGATCGTCGCGCTCGACGACATGTGGGCCGTCGGCGCCGACAGCGACGCGCTGGCCCTCATCGACACCATCGGCGACATCCGGGCCGCCGATCCCGCGAGCGACCTCGACAGCCACGAGACCCGCGACGCCCTCGGGGACGCCATCGCCCGGCTGCCCGAGCGCGAGAAGATCGTGATCGCCCTCTACTACTACGACGGGCTCACGCTGCGCGAGATCGGCGAGGTGCTGGGAGTCACCGAGAGCCGGGTAAGCCAGCTGCACACCAAGGCGGTGCTGCGCTTGCGCGGCTCGGTGCGCGCCGGCGCGCGGTCGGTGGCCGACCCCGCCGACTCCGCCGCGTGAGCGTCGCCGCCCCGGACCGGTAGTCCGTAGACTCCGGGGCCCGGCCAGGTCATGAGCAAGGCGGGAGAATGGCTCACCCCGATCCCTCTTCCATCCGCAACGTCGCGGTGGTCGGCCATCGCGGCAGCGGGAAGACGAGTCTGGTCGAGGCGATGCTGTTCGCGGCGGGCGCCACCTCGCGCCTGGGGTCGGTGGTCGAGGGCACCACGGTTTCGGACTGGGACGAGGACGAGCAGCGCCGCACCACCAGCATCTCGGCGTCGCTGTGCCACGTGGAGTGGGCCGGAGCGCGAGTCAACCTCATCGACACCCCCGGCGAGCCCTCGTTCCTGGCCGACGCCATCTCGGCAATGGCCGCCGTGGACGGTGTGCTGATGGCCGTCAACGCGACCGCCGGCGTCGAGGTGCAGACCGCCCGCCTGTGGGCGCGGGCTGAGGAGGCCGGGCTGGCGCGGGCCGCCGCGATCACCATGCTCGACCGTGAGCGGGCCGACTTCGACGCCGCGATGTCGTCGCTTCGGGAGATCGCCCCCAAGGCCGTGGCCATCCAGACGCCCATCGGCCAGGAAGACGACTTCCGCGGAGTGGTGAACCTGGTGTCGATGACGGCCACCACCTACGACGGTGAGTCCCGGGTGGGTCAGACCGGCGATATCCCCGCCGACCTCCTCGAAGAGGCCGAGGCGGCGCGCGAGGCGCTCATCGACGTGGTGGCCGAAGGCGATGACGCGCTGATCGAGAAGTACCTCGAAGGCGGGGAGATCACCACCGAGGAACTGGTCGCGGGCATCGTGGCCGGCATTGCGGAAGGGCGCGTGGTGCCGGTGGTCTGCACGGCCGCAACGTGGGGGGCGGCGGGCGCCGACCGTGCCCTCGACCTCCTCGTGGAGGGACTCCCCGCTCCCACCTCGGTGGCTCCCCGCGCCGCTGTGGACTCCGAGACCGGCGATCCGCTCGAACTCGCTCCGGTCGAGGACGGGCCGGCGGTGGTCTACACGTTCAAGACCCTGGCCGACCAGTTCAGCGGGCGCATCAACCTGCTGCGCGTGTTCTCGGGCACGCTCTCCGGCGACACCCAGGTCGTCAACTCCCGCACCGGCGACAAGGAGCGCATCGGACAGCTGTTCACGCTGCAGGGCAGGGACCACGTGGCGCTCGGCGAGCTGGGTCCGGGTGACATCGGTGCGGTGGCGAAGCTGAAGGAGGTGGCCACCGGCGACGTGCTCGCCTCTGGCGGCCCCCGGGCGCAGCTGCCGCCCGTGGCGTACCCGTCCGCGGTGATGAGCTTCGCCGTCGAGGCCGAGCACCAGGCCGACGAGGACAAGATGAACACGGCGTTGCGGCGCATGGCCGAGGAGGACCCCTCGCTCCAGCTGCGCCGCGACGAGCAGACCGGCGAGCTGATCGTGGCGGGGCTGTCGCAGATGCACGTCGAGGTCATCGCCGAGCGGGTCAGTCGCCGCTTCGGCGTGAGCCTGGTGCTGAAGCCGCCGCAGGTCCCGTACCTGGAGACCATCGCGGGCAAGGCCGAGGCCGAGGGCAAGCACAAGAAGCAGACCGGCGGCCGCGGCCAGTTCGGCGACTGCTGGCTGCGGGTGGAGCCGCTGCCGCGAGGCGGCGGGTTCGAGTTCGTCGACAAGGTGGTGCGCGGCGCCATCCCGCGGCCCTTCATCCCCGCCGTCGAGAAGGGCGTCGTCGAGTCGATGAGGCGCGGTGGGCTGGCCGGCTACCCGCTGGTCGACCTGCGGGTCACGGTCTACGACGGCAAGCACCACCCCGTGGACTCGTCGGAGATGGCCTTCAAGATCGCCGGATCGGTGGGGCTGAAGGCGGCTATCGCCAAGGCCAAGCCCGTGCTGCTGGAGCCCATCATGACCGTCGAGGTCACCGTGCCGGGCGACTGTGTGGGCGACGTCATGGGGGATCTCAACTCACGGCGCGGCCACCCGCTGGGCATCGAGGGCGGACCGGGTGGCGAGGTCGTGCGGGCCGAGGTGCCCATGGCCGAGCTGCTCAGCTACGCGCCCGACCTGCGCGCGATGACCGGTGGGCGGGGCGACTACACGATGGAGCTCGCCCGGTACGAGCAGGTGCCGCCCCATCTCGTCGAGTCGATCGCCCAGCAGGCGCAGCAGGGCGAGGAAGCCGTCGCCTGATGCGGTGACCGTCGCCGAGCTTCTGGCTGCGGTCGAGCGGCTGGCGCCGCCCGCGCTGGCGGCCGAGTGGGACAACCTGGGGTTGATCGTGGGCCGGCGCGCCCGCCCGGTGCGCCGTGCGCTGGTGGCCCTGGAACTGCGCCGCTCGGTGCTCGACGAGGCCCGCGACGGCCGCTTCGAGGCGGTGGTGGTGCACCACCCGCCCATCTTCCCGTCGCTGGCGGCCCTGACCGACGGCGGGGCAGGGGAGACCGTGCTGGCCGCCGCCGAGGCAGGCGTCGCGGTGATCGCCGCGCACACGAACCTGGACGCGGCTCCGGGGGGCCTCAACGACGAGATGGCCGGGTTGCTGGGCCTGTCCGCGACGCGGCCGCTGCAGCCGTCCGAGGCCGACCCGGGCTGCGGGCTGGGCCGGGTGGGCCGCGTGGCGCCCAGCACCGTGGAGGCACTCGCCAGAACCGCGTCCGCCGCGTTCGACGGCGCGCCGGCGACCTGCGCCGGCCCGTCGGAGCGGGCCGTGCAGACCGTCGCGTGCTGCACCGGCTCCGGAGCGGGGCTCATCGAGGCAGCGCGCGAGGCCGGCGCCGACGCCTACGTGACGTGCGACCTCAGGTACCACGACGCCGACCGGGCCGGCGGGCTGGCCCTGGTCGGTCTGCCTCACGGCGTGGTGGAGGGCATCGCGATGCGCCGCTGGAGCCGGCGGCTGGCGGCCGAACTCGACGGCCGGGGGGTCGAGACGCGGTTCGCGGCCGGCACCACCGATCCCTGGCGCTCGCTCTAGCGCCGATTGCCGAGCCCCGAGGCGGGCGGTATCCTGAAGCGAGCCCCGCGGATGTAGCTCAGTCGGCTAGAGCGTCTGCTTGCCATGCAGAAGGTCGAGGGTTCGAGTCCCTTCATCCGCTCTTCCCGGCGACGTGGCGAAGCTGGCTAACGCAGCGGTCTGCAAAACCGTTATTCGCGGGTTCGAGTCCCGCCGTCGCCTCTCTCA
>JAUVPZ010000091.1 GCA_030598395.1 Miltoncostaeaceae bacterium
ACGAGCCACCAGCGGGCGCGGATCACCCTCCGTGCGTGGCGCTCCAAGCGTGCCTGGGCGCGCGACCGCGGTTCGCTCATGCCCGGATCACCGGGCACGATGCTAGTTGTGCCCCCCGGGTGCTAGCCGGCGGCGCGGTCGATGCGCGCCGCGCGGAGCGCCGCTGCCCCGCCCAGCCCCACCAGGAGGATGGCCAGCAGGGTGGCGCCGTTGAGGTCGATCACGCCCTCGGCGTCGAGCAGGCCGAGTACGCCGATCGCGGCGAGGGCGACGCCGATCACCAGGGTGCTGTAGCGGGGGAACGTCACCGGACCTGCAGCCTGCCGAAGCCGACCTCGAGGTCCAGCGCAAGCTCGCTGTCGCTGCGAAACGGCTCACGCACGCCGTGCACCGAGGCGTCGAGCCCGTCGTCGCGGCGGCCGAACACCTCGACGTCGCCGGCTGCAGCACGGCCCTCGACGTCGAGGGCGACGCCGTCGGGGACGTGCACCGACAGGTTGCCCGCGCCGACCGTTGCCGTCACCTCGCGGTGTCCGGGCGGGAGGTCGAGGTCGCTCAGGTCCAGCACCGCGTCGCCGGCGCCGAAGTGGTACTCGTCCCGAAGCTCATCCTCGTGCGTGGGCGCCCAGCGGGCCTCGCCCACGCCGCCCTTGAAGGGCACGTTGACTGCGGTCAGCAGCACCAGCCCCAGGCCGAGCAGGACGCCCAGCGTCGCGAGCCCGGGAACCCGGCCCATGAACGCCGCGGCCACCAGCCCGCCGCCGACGGCGATGACGGCGACGGCCGCGGCGGACTGGATCGAGATGTCGACCCCCGCGGCGACCAGCACGGCGACTGCCGCGAGCACCAGCAGCACGGCGGCCACGACGGTCAACACCGCGGTCCGCCCACCTCGGCCGTCGCTCGGTGCGGCGACGGCCGGGGTCGACGGCGGCGGCGTGGTGGGGGGCGCGGCTGCGGCCGGGGGGGCCGTCGCCTCGGCCGGTCGCCCCTCACGGGACGCCCTGGACGGGCGGGTGGCCCCGCGGCGCCACCACAGCGCCCCGAGGCCCAGCCCGATCAGGTAGACGGCGATGCTCAGCTCCGCGCCGGCGAGGCCCGGGAAGCCGGCTACCAGGAACGCACCGCCCACCGCCACCAGCACGAGGCCGATGACCGCCACCACGCCCCGGCGGGGCCCGTCGCCGAACACCGAGTCGAGGGCGGCGGGACCGTCCTCGCTCGGCAACGCGAGCCACGCCAGGAGGTAGAGCACCGCACCGGCGCCGGCGAACAGGGCCAGCGCGATGAAGCCGATGCGCGGGACGAGCGGGTCGATGTTGAACTGGCGGGCGATCCCGGCCGCGACGCCGCCGAGCACCCTCTGGCGCGAGCGCGCCATAGCGGTGACCCGGTTGCCCTTCGCGGACGCGTCGTCCGTCGCTGCGCGGCGCCTGGCGCCGCGTGGGGTTCCAGTGAGTGTGTGCATGGCCTGCATTGTGCGCGGGGTTCCGGACTGGGTCCATGGGGGATCACCCCGATGCCCCGGGGGGACTGTGCCGGGCCAGCACCGGGGCTCTCTCGGATCGTCGCGCGGAGCCGCCCGTGCGATCATCGGCGCATCGCCATGGGCAGCTCAGCGACAGCCCGGCCGGCCGCAGCCGGCTCCCCGGGACGCCTCATCGGCGGGGTGGCGGCGGGTGCTGCGGCCCGTCTGGGGATCTCGCCCTGGATCGTGCGCGCCGCGTTCGTTGCCCTGGCCTTCGCCGGCGGAGCCGGGGTCATCCTGTACGCCGCGCTGTGGGTGGCGCGCGGCGAGCCCAGCGGCGCCGCGGGCCCGGTCACCGGCGTGTTCCGCCTGGTGGCCATCGTCACAGCCGCCGCCGGCGCCCTGCTGGCGGTCGACGCGATCGCCCCCTACGACGCAGACATCGCGTGGCCGGCGCTGCTGGTGGCCGTGGGCATCGCGGTCATCTGGCAGCACCTGCAGCCGCGCGAGCACGAATGGTGGCGCCGCATCGCGGGGTCGGCGCCCGGGGGCGCGCTTGGCGCCGCGCTCGGCGGTCCCGGCGCAGCGGCCCGGCTGATCATCGGCGTCGTGCTGGTGGGCCTCGGGATCGCCGGGACGCTGGCCGCGCTCGACGCCCTGGCCGCGGCGCAGGAGGTGGTGCTCGCGGTGGCGGCCACGGCCATCGGCCTGGCCCTGATCTTCGCCCCGTGGATCATCCGGCTGGCGCGGGGGTTCACGGAGGAGCGGGCCGAGCGCATCCGCGCCCAGGAGCGCGAGGAGATGGCCTCGCGCATCCACGACTCCACGCTCCAGACCCTGGCGCTCATCCAGCGGTCGGCGGGCGACGCCGCCACCACGGCGCGGCTGGCCCGCCGCGGCGAGCGCGAGCTGCGCGGCTGGTTGTTCCCGGCCGCGGCGGCCGGCGAGGAGACGGTGCGCGGGGCCGTGGAGCGCATGGCGGCCGACGTCGAGGAGCTCCACGATGTCTCGGTGGACGCGGTCTGCGTGGGCGACGCCCCTGGGTCCGAACCGCTCCAGGCGTTGCTCGCGGCGGTGCGCGAGGCTGCCGTCAACGCGGCGAAGTTCGCCGGCGTGGACTCGCTGAGCGTCTACGTGGAGGTGGAGGAGGGCCGGGCGTCGGCCTACGTGCGCGACCAGGGGCGCGGTTTCGATCCCGGCGCCGTCGCGCCGGATCGCCACGGCATCCGCGACTCGATCGTGGGGCGGCTGCGCCGTTACGGTGGCGACGCGCGGGTGCGCTCGGCGCCAGGGGAGGGCACCGAGGTGGAGATGGAGGTCCCATGGACGGCGTGACCCGTACGCGCGTGGTGATCGTGGACGACCACCCGCTGTTCGTGGCCGGCGTGCGGGCCGAGCTCGCGGAGGCGCTGGACGTGGTCGCCACCGCCACCGACGTCGACGGGGCCGTCGCGGCGATCGGCCGCGAGCGCCCCGACGTCGTGCTGCTCGACGTGCACATGCCCGGCGGCGGCGGGCGGGCGGTCATCGACGCCGTCAGGCGTGCCGAGGTCGAGACCGCCTTCCTCGCCCTGTCGGTCTCCGACGAGCCCACCGACGTGATCGCCGTGATCCGCGCCGGTGCCCGCGGCTACGTCACCAAGACCATCGCGCCCGTCGACCTGGTCGACGCGGTGGAGCGCGTGCGCGGCGGCGACGCGGTGTTCTCGCCACGGCTTGCGGGCTTCGTGCTGGACGCCTTCCGCGAGGGTCCCGAGGACATCGATCCGGAGCTGGGCCGCCTGACCCCCCGCGAGCGCGAGGTGTTGCGCCTCATCGCCCGCGGGTTCGCCTACAAGGAGTGCGCCCGGCGCCTGGACATCTCACCCAAGACCGTGGAGCACCACGTCAGCTCGGTGCTGCGCAAGCTGCAGCTCACCAGCCGCCACCAGCTGAGCCGCTGGGCCGCCGACCGCCGCCTGGTGTAGGCCGGCTCCGGTCGAGCGCGCCCGAGGGGGCGGCCCGGCCTGGCTAGGGTGCCTGGGTGAACGACGGCCGCCGGAAGTGGTGGGTGCTCGCCGCTTCGGGCGCCGCGCTTGCGGCGTTCACGCTCGACGAGACCGTCGTCGGGGTGGCGCTGCCGTCGATCCGCGACGACCTCGGCACGTCCCAGGTCGCCTCGCACTGGGTGGTCAACGCCTACCTGCTGGTTCTGGCCGGTTTCGTCGCGGCGGCCGGGAGGCTGGCCGACATCTTCGGCCTGCGTCGCACGTTCGTCAGCGGCGCCGTGGTCTTCGGGCTGGCGTCGCTGGCCTCTGGCCTCGCCCAGGACCCCGGCTGGCTCATCGGCGCCCGCGCCGTGCAGGGCCTCGGGGCGGCGATGATGCTGCCCACGTCGCTGGCCATGGTCACCACGGTGTTCCCCGGCCGGCAGCGGGGCCTGGCGCTCGGCGTCTACGTCGCCTGCGGCGGGGCGGCCCTGGCGCTGGGGCCGGTGGTCGGCGGCGCGCTGAGCGAGGCGCTGTCCTGGCGATGGATCTTCTTCGTGAACCTGCCGGTGGTGGTGGCAGTGATCGGCGTCATCATGGCCGTCTGGCGGGCGCCTGCCCGCGCGGGGGAGCGACCGCCCATCGACCTGCCGGGCACCGCGGCGCTGGTGGTCGGGTTGTCGGGGATCGTGCTCGCCCTGATGCAGGGCTCCACGTGGGGCTGGGACTCGCCGGCCACCCTCGCCTCGCTCGGCCTCGGTGCGATCGCGATCGCCATCTTCTGGGCCCGGGAGCTTCGGGCGACCGAGCCGCTCATCGAGGTGCGGCTGTTCCGCGGCGGCACGTTCACCGGCTCGAACCTGGCCATCTTCACCGGCCAGATGGCCATGTCGGCCACGGTCGTCTTTCTCGCCCTCTACCTACAGGACGAGCTGGGACTCAGCCCGCTGGTGGCCGGCCTCGCGCTGTTGCCCGGCGTGGTCACCACCATCGTTTCGCCGCTGCTGGCCGGGCGGGCCAGCGACCGGTTCGGGCCACGGCGGCCAATCCTGGCCGGCCTGGCCGGCGTCGGCATCGCCCTGACGGGGATCGCGCTGGCCACGACCCAGGACGAGTACTGGCCCCTGGTGCCCGCGCTCGTCCTCTGGGGGGCGGCCATCGCGTTCACGTTCACGCCCCCACAGTCGGCGATCATGGCCACCGTGCCGCCGGCGATGCAGGGCGAGGCCGGTGGCATCAGCCGCACGTCGCAGATGATCGGCGGCACGATCGGGATTGCGGTCTTCAGCGCCATACTCTCGGGCGGAGGCGACTTCGGCGCCCTGTTCGGCGCTGCCGCTGCGGTGGCGTTCGTGGTCCTCGCTCTCGGCTGGTTGCTCATCGAGCGCCCCCGGCCGCTCGCGGAGGTGGCGACCGGCGCCTGAGCGTCACGGCTCCCGGTGCGCGTCGTGAGGTTTGACCCCGCGAAAGGTTCGCCCCTTCAAGGTAGCGTGGGGGCCGTGACCGCCCTCCGAGCATGCGTCCTGGGGCTTGCCATCGGATTGGCCCTTGTCATGAGCGCCACCGTCGGGGCGACGCCGCCGACCACCTCGCAGGCCGCGCAGGCGGCGGCCGTGGAGCGCCCCCTGCCCGTGCGCTCCGTGTCCCACTACCTGGACGACGTCGTCAGGACCGGTCGCGTGCTGTCGGCCTACGGCCGCACGCTCGAACGCCTCGAGGGCACCTCCGGCCGGGCCAGGCGTGCCCTCCTCGGCAGGCTCCGGAACCAGACGCTCGCGTTCGCGCGGACGCTGGCGTCGATGCGCAAGTACCGTGTCCAGGGTCTGGTGGTGGAGCGCCAGCGGCGGCGACTGACCGGGCCTGCCGGACGGAAGGTCGTCCGGGCGCTTCGACGGCTCAACACCGCCATCAACAGGGGCAACGAGGCGGCGATCGCGAGCGCCCTCGTCAACCTGACCGAGCGCGTCGAGGCCTGGCAGCCCAGGCAGCTCTGACGGCGGCGATGCGAACGCGGCTGCCGACGAGCGGCCGGAGAGTCGCGCACGCTCGTCTCACCACCGTGAAACAAAATTGCCGGTCGGACGACTCCTACCTTAAGCGGCCGACCTTTCCCCTGTTGGCCCATGTCGAAGGGCGGAACCGATGCACGCTCACCAGAGGTCTCGCACCCGTTCCGTCGCCGGTACGAGCGTCTCCCACCTGCTGGTGATCGGCAACCGAAACGCCAGCGGCGCCCGCCCGGGACTCATCGACGACGTCGCGTCGATGATCCGCCAGGCGGGCGGACGGGCCGCGACGGCATGCACCGGGAGCCCGGACGAGTTCGCCGAGATCTGGCCGCGGGACCCCGAGCGCCGCGTCGTCCTGGTCGGCGGCGATGGCACCGTCCACGCCGCGGCCAACATCCCCCGGCCCCATCCGGAGATGGCCCTGATCCCCGTCGGCGGAGCCAACAACGTGGCGTCCAGCCTGGGCATCCCGCTCTCGCCGGCGGAGGCGGTCCGGGTCGCGGTGGGAGGGCGCGCGCGACCCCTCGACCTGATCGTCGCGAGCACGCCCACCCGCGAGTATGTCGCGGTCGAGGGTGTGAGCGTGGGGTATCTGGCCCGCGCCCGCGAGCGGTTTCGGGCTTGCAACTCGGCCCACCCCGCCGCCGCGGTGATGGCGGGCCTCGGCGCCCTGGCGACGCACCGGGCCACCCGCCTCGAGCTGGAGCTCGACGGTGAGTCCGAGATCCTTCGCGTCTCGCAGATGTTCGTGGCCAACCTGCCGTGGTACGGGCCCCGCCTCCGCGTTGCTCCACACGCGGACCCGGACGATGGGCTGCTCGACGTCGTGACGCTCGGCCCCCGCGGCCGCGTGGGAGTCGTCCGGATGATGCGCGACCTCCGCCAGGGTCGCCTACGGCCGCCGCTGGATCGCGCACGTCGATCGGCGCGTGTCCGCATCACGACGGACGGCGCCTCGCCGGTCATCGCCGACTCGACCAACCTTGGGACGGGCCCGGTCGAGCTGTGGTCGCTGCCGCGCGCGCTCCAGATGGTGGTGCCGTCATGAGCACCGCCGTCGCACCACTCGACATCGCGTTCCCGACGAGGCGCCGCGCAACGCGCGCCGCGTCCTTCGGCCTGTTCTCGCTCATCGCCTTCTCCGCCGCCGCAGTCGGCGCCGGCCTAGGCCGCGCCGTCGTCACGACCTACCTCCCGGTGTTGCTCGAGCGCATCCAGGCCGCACCGGGGCTGATCGGCATGGTGCTCCTGGTCAACGCCGTCGCGGGCTTCGCCGTCCCGCTGGGCGTCGGCGTGTGGGGCGACCGCCTCAGGGCGCGCGGGCGGGGACGTTCGATGCCGCTGATCCTGGGCGGCGCCCTGCTGACGGCCGGAGGCCTCCTGGCGATCGGCCTCGGCAACGCGACGACCTACC
>JAUVPZ010000144.1 GCA_030598395.1 Miltoncostaeaceae bacterium
AGCATCGATCAGCCGGCCCAGCTCCTCCGCCAGACCATCGGCTCCCCGGGTGAGGGGAAACGTCGCCGCCGCGGCGTCCACAACCTCCAGGTTCGGCGGGTGGTCGCTCACGAGCACCGCCGCGCCGGCGGCCATGGCCTCGATGATCACGGGGTGGGTGCCCCCCACCTCGGTGGGCGCCACCATCACCCCCGCCGCGCGCACCAACTCCGCGTAGCCGTCGCCGAAGACGTAGCCGGGGAAGCGCACGTCGTGACCCGCGGCGGCGTGGAGCCCCGCGATGTACCGGTCGCTGTAGGGGGCGTCGCCCACGATGACGAGCGGCCAATCCGTGCCGAGCGCGGCGTGCGCCGCGACCACGAGGTGCGCGTTGTTCTCCGGCACCAGGCGCCCAACGAACAGCACGAACCGACCGGGCTCGACCCGCAGGCGGCGGCACCAGCCGGCGTCGCCCACGTCGGCGAGCTCCGCGCCGTAGGGAACGGCAGCGACGCGCCGCCCATAGCGCCGCTCGAAGCTCGCGGCGACCGACTCGGAGTCGGTGATCGTGATCGTGCCGGCCGCGGGGGCGATGCGCTCGACGCCGCGGAGCAGTGCGCGGGCCGCCCGGGGCCACTTGGCCCGCTCGGAGTCGAGGCCGTCGATTTGGAACACCGACGGCACGCCCGCCAAGCGGGCTACGGGTACGGCCGGCGCGTTGCCGCCGATGAAGTAGATGGCCGCGTCCGGGCGGCCTCGCACGAGCAGGTGGCCGGTGCTGATCGCGGTGTGGACGAGCGTGTCGAGATATTTGTTGCGCACCGTCGGAAGGTGCACCAACCGGGCACCCAGGTGGGTGTCGCGCCGGTCGGTCATGTGGGGCCGGCAGTAGACGACCACCTCGTGGCCGCGCGCGGCGAAACGCTCCGACAGCTTCTCGACCGCGGTCTCGAAGCCGCTGTAGGCGGCGGGGATTCCCCGGGTGCCGAGCAGGGCGATCTTCATGTGAGGGCGGCGCGCGCGGCGCCCCAGGCCGCTCGCCCCATGGCCTCTGCGTTGTACGCCGCCGCCCTCGCCGGGCCCGCTGCCCGGAGGCGCGCGGCCGTGTCGGGCTCCAGGGCGGCCGCGAGGCCCTCGGCGATGGCACCGGGCGCCGGCTCGGTCAGGATCGCAGCGTCGCCCGCGACCTCGGGCATCGCCCCCCGGCGGCTCGCGACCACGGGGCTGCCGCACGCGAGGGCCTCGACCACCGGAAGGCCGAAGCCCTCGTAGAGCGACGGGCAGGCCGTGACCGCCGCGGCGCGGTAGAGATCGGCCAGCCTCTTGTCGTTCACCCGCCCCAGCCAGCGCGTCCCGGCGCGCGCGGCGATGCGGTGGCCGTCGCGCCCGGGGGATCCGACCAGCGCCAGCTCCAGCCCGGGCCGGTCCAACTGCTCAACGGCCGCCGCCAGCGCGGGCAGGTTCTTGCGCGGACCCAGATCGCCCACCGCGAGCACGTAGTGGTCCAGACCGAAGCGCTCGCGCACGCGCTCCGCGGCCCGCTCGGCGGGAAAAAAGGACGGTGCCGCCGGGGGGCTGACCACGACGACGCGCTCCGGGTCGAGCGACAGCGCCGCACACAGATCGGCCTTCGCGGTCTGAGAGAGGGCCAGCACGACGGCCGCCGCCCGGGCCGAGCGCGGCACCATTGCGCCCAACACCGCGCGTGCTCTCCGGCCGAGCCACTCCGGGTGGGTCACGAACGACGGATCGTGGACGGCCAGCATCACCGGGCAGGGCGTCCGACGGGGAGCGATGTATGTGAAGGCCGCGACGTCGATGCCCAGCGCCAAGAGGGTGCGCTCGGCGTCTCGCCCGAGCCGCCACCAGTCGTTGCGGGACACGCGGGCCGCGGCGATGCGCCCCACCTCCTCCCAGGCCTCGTCCCGCGAGATAAGGGTGGTCACGTGGTCGCGGGCGGTCGCGGTGTCGTCCATCGCGCCCGCCAGCAGAGACGCGTAGCGTCCGTTGCCGGCGTCCCCCGCGCCCGGCTGGGCGACCATGTGGCAGTCCACGGCGACTCTCACGAGGCGGCCTCCTCGTAGAGCTCGGCCACCCCACGGGCGGTCGCTTCCCAGCTGAACAGATCCGCGCGCACCCGCCCGGCTGTGGCGAGCCGCTCGCGCTCCGTGCCGTCCTCGGTCAGCCGCTCGATGGCCCGCGCCCACGGCTCGGGGCGCCCGGGCGGCAGATAGATCGCTGCGTCGCCTCCGGCCTCGCGGAGGGCCGGCACGTCGCTCGCCAGCGTGGGCAGGCCGGCCTGCATCGCCTCGAGCACCGGAAGGCCGAAGCCCTCCGCCCACGAGGGCACGAGCGCGGCCACCGCGCCGGCTCGCAGCGCGGCCAAACGTCCGGGTGGCACCCAGCCGAGCCACTCCACCCGCTCGGCGGCGTCGAGGCCGCGCGCCCTGCGGCGCAAGCGCTCGGCTCGACGCGGAGACCAGGCTCCGACCATTGCCAACCGCACCGCACCTCGCGTCTGCGCGATCGCCTCGATGGCCAGGGTCGCGTTCTTGTGGGGCTCGGACCCGCCGGCGAACAGCACGTACGAGCCGTCGGGCACGGCGCCCTCCGGTCGCGCGAGCGGCGCGGGCGCCAAGGGTACGACCCGCACGCGCCCGTCGTCCACTCCGGCCAGGCGCACCGCGTCGCGTCGCGTCTCCTCCGAGATCGCCCACACCAGAGTCGCTCCAGCCAGTCGTCGTGCGAACCGGCGGTACGCCCGTCGCTCGGCGACCCTCCCGGGACCGTGCAGGAACCAGGCGGGAAACCGTGCCGGGATCATGTCGTAGCAGGTGGCCACCACGCGCCCGCCGGACGGCACCAGCGAGGGCTGGGTCGCGTGGAAGACGCCCGCCGCCCCGCGAAGCCGGCGCTCCACCCACGGTGGCCATGGGTCGGGAGCGCGATACGGCTGCCAGCGCGGCCAAAGCACCACGCGCGCCGCAAAGCCGCGTGGCGCCTCTTGGCCGCGGCGCAACAGGAGCATGGGGCGACGATCCTCGGGCAACGCGCGAAACGCGTCCAGCAAGCCCCGGACCACGGCCCCGATCCCCCTCAAGCCGTGTGCGGCCGCGAGCGGTGTCGCGTCCAGCATGGCGCCCGTCATGGGGCCCCGCGCCTACGCCGTCGCGCGCGGGTCGGGAGCCGCCAGCGCCGAGATCTGGTAGACGAGCAGTTCGCTCGAGAGGCCCCGAGTCAGCCACTCCAGCAGACGTGCCGCGGGACGTACCGGGGGGTGCCCGCGGGAGATCACCTGAAAGCCCGCGCCGAGCAGCGCCGCCTCGAGGTCGTCGGAGGTGAACCAGCGCAGGTGGGTCACGTCGCGATGCCCAGAGTCCGCGTAGCGAAAGCTGCCCCGGATCAGGAGGTC
>JAUVPZ010000019.1 GCA_030598395.1 Miltoncostaeaceae bacterium
GCCGTGATGGCATCCTCGCGCAGCTCGGCGGGGCCCACGATCTCGGCCTCGGGGCCCAGCCCCAGCACGAAGGCCAGCAGCTCGGAGCTCCTGCTGTAGGGGGTGGAGAAGATGCCGGAGCCGTCGTCGCGCGCCTCGAGCTGGCCATAGCCGCCGAACATCTGCTCGACCCACCACGCGATGGTGGGCGTCAGCTCGACCGCGGCGGTCAGCTCGGTGTCTCCGAGTTGCCAGGGCGCCCGGTCGCGATAGGGCGAGAGGTCGAAGTCCTGCGGCGGCGGGAAGTCGTGCTCGGCGCGGGTCTTGAAGGTGATGCGGCCCTGGATGCGCGACAGGCGGAAGATGCGGATCGCCTCGCGCTCGTGCGCGTGGCCCACCACGTACCACATGCCGCCCTTGTAGAGCAGGCTGTAGGGGTCGACCTCGCGCTCGGAGCGCTCGTCGCGCCCGATGGTGTAATAGGTGAAGCGGATGGTCTTTCGGCGGGTGATGGCCGACTCGATCTTGGCAAGGTGGTTGGCAACCTCGGGCGAGTAGTCGCCGCCCAGGAGGTTGACCGAGACGGTGCGCGCGGCGTGGTCGTCCAGGGGGCTGGGCCGCCCCAGCGTGAGGTGCTGGAGTGCCAGGCGCAGCGGCTCGGCATAGGCGAACTGCCCCTCGAGCAGGTACAGGCACGTCTGAAGCGTCGACAGCTCGGCCTCGTCGAAGTCGACCGGCGCGAGGTAGAAGTTCTCCGAGGGCAGCGCGTAGAGGTCGCCCTGGAACGGGTCGTCGCCCGGGCGCTCCACCGACAGGTGCAGCCCTATCGCCTCGATCTCGGCGCGATCGGCGTAGAACCGGCGCAGGAACGCCTGCTCGCTCATGCCGCCGTAGCCCTCCACCGCCTCGTGGATCTCGCCAGCGGTGACCGGTCGCTGCTGCGACATGAGGAAGGCAACCAGGGACAGCTGGCGCACGAGCTTGTCGTCATCCCTCATGGCCACGGGTCACCTCCACCGTTCACGGCGCCGCGGGCGATGATAGCCCACCGACCGCGGCCACTTCGCGACCCGGCTCCGGCACCGAAAATCGCTCGGAGCGGGCTTTCGCGCCTCAGGTCTTCGGCCCCGGGGGGGCGGCTGTTGCCAGCCGTTCGCGACGTGCCAGCAGCTCCCGGTGGGCCGCCCCGGAGACCTTGAGCTCGAGCGGCACCAGGACGGCCGCCGGGATCAGCGCCCAGGCGAGCGGCGGGGCCACCAGCGCCGATGCGCCGAGGCCGCCGATCAGGCCGAGGATGATGACCCCGAGCTCGGCGCGGGTGACGCTGGCCGGGTCGTCGGTGCGTACGACGGCGTGCAGCACGAGGGCCACGGCAAAGGCCCCGGCCGCCAGCGCGAACCGTGCATCGACGAGGGCGGCCAGCAGGGTGAAGCCGGCGGTGGCGATGGCGGCCCAGGCCAGCGCGTATCGTCGGGCCGAGGCGCCCAGCAGGACGACCGAGGTCCGCTTCGGCGGCAGGGCGCGGCGGTCGGGCTCGCGGTCGAGGTAGTGGTGCATCATCAGCATCGCCACGCAGTAGGCCGCGTAGGCGATGCCCGCCAGCGCCGCGGCGCCCGAGACGCTGCCCGTCTGAAGGGCGTAGGCGCCCGCGGTGCACGCCCAGATGCAGGCGAAGGCGACGGTGTCTCCGGCGAACGGCCGGTAGGCGGCGCGGACCGGGGGCAGCGTGTACAGCACCGCCCCCGCGAGCCCGGCGGCGCCGAACGCCAGCAGGCCCCACCCCCAGGTGGCGGCTGCGACCAGCCCGAGCGCCGCCGCGGCCACGCCGGCCGCCGCCCCCAGCCAGCGCAACTCGCGCTCGGTGAGCAGCCCCGAGGCGATGACCTTGCTGCCGCCGCTGATGACGCGCGGCGCCGGATCGCGGTCGGTGCCGGAGCGCCAGTCCACCACCTCGTTCACCGAATGGGCCACCAGCCCTTGCAGCAGCACGCCCACGCCGATCGCCACCAGGTAGCCGACGACCTCGAGACGGCCGTCCTCGTGCCAGGCCAGCGCCGTACCGACGGTGATCGCCGTGTAGGACCACAGCAGCACCGGCACCACGCGGAGCTCCAGGTAGACACCGAGCATCCGGCGCCGGGCATGCCCCATTCGCCGATCCTAACTGCCGCTGTTAGCCTGCGGCCGTGCCGGTGATCGAGCACGTCTACGATCTGCCCGACGAAGATGAGCTGGCGCAGCTGGTGGGGGCGGCCACGCCGCACTTCGCATTCCAGATCCTGGCCCGGGTGCGGGCCTACCTCGGCGCGCTTCCGCCCGACCACGCTCGCGTTCCCGAGCTCGAGGGGCACATCGAGGCGCTCGAGCGCCTGGGCACGCACGGCGAGACCGCCGGCCTGCGGCGGGCCGACCTGCCGCCCAGCCGGTCGCTCAGCTCGGGGCTCGCGCCGCCTGAGTAGCCGACACCGCCGTGCGCACCCTGTCCGCGAAGTCGCGCAGGATGCGGGCGGTGGCGCCCCAGACGTCCTCCGAGTCGAGCGGGTACCGCAACTCGGCCAGACCGGGGTTGTCGGGGAGGCGTGCGTCGGCGCTGAGCACGTCGGCAACCGGTATCTCCATCACGCGGGCCACCTCGACGCGGTCGGGCACGGGTCGAAGGCGACCCGCGAGCACGGCGACGAACGGGCTGATGACGAAGTTGGAGGCGAACGTGGGAACGTCGTCGAGTCGGCCCACGAGTTGCACGGCTCCGGCGTCCACGCCCACCTCCTCCTCGGTCTCACGCACGGCGGTGCGCCGCAGCGTGAGGTCCTGGGCTTCGAAGCGCCCGCCCGGGAAGGACACCTGGCCCGGGTGCGCCACCGTCTCGGTGCGCTTGGTCAGGACCAGGTGCGGCCCGCCCTCGCTCTGGTACAGCAGCACCAGCACCGCGGCGCGCCGGCCCGCGCCCGGCGCCAGGCGCGCCGGCCGGTCGGCGAGGGAGGCCCGGAGGGCGTCGGCCAGCTGCGGCGCGGACGGAAGCTCCACCCGGGCTCTGCGGGGTGCGGACACCCCCGGGAGTGTACGACGGCCGGCGCGGGGGCCCGACCGTGAGCGGCGACGGGGCCGACGCCCTGCTGGCTGCCCTGCGGTCGGCCCACGCTGCGGCCCTGGCCGCGGGCGGCCGCGAGCCCCTGGGCCTGCGCGCCGTGGAGGCCGCTCCCGGCCGGCGCGCCTACCTGGTGGCCTTCGACGGGCCGGCCTTCCTCTGTCTGCGCGGCGACCTGGCGGTGGAGTCTCGGGAGGCGGCCGTTCGCGAGGTGGCGTCCGCCAGCATCCTGTGGGAGCGGCTGGAGGCCCTCGTGAGTCCCGAGCGCCTGCACGGGCTGGCGAGCGCCGCGGGCCGGGCGCTCGCGGTGGGCGCCGGCGACGCCGAGGTGACGGCCGCCCTGGGCCTGGTCGGGCAGCGCGCGCTGGCCCTGGCCGAGTGGCGCGGGGTGCCGGGCCGCGAGCTGGCCGCGCTGGCCGACGTCGACCACGCCGTGCGGCTTCAGGAGGAGCTCCACCGCTCCTACGCGTTGTTCGTGCGGGCGTCCGAGCCCATGGTCCAGGCTCAGGAGCGGCTGCCCTCCGAGCTGGTGGACGCCCTGCGCGCGCTGGAGGAGGCCGCCGCGACCGCCGGGGCCGGCGCGCGGCTGGCCGACCAGCTGGCCGAGGCCCTGCCCGGCTGCCGGGAGGCCGCCGCCGAGATCGCGGCGGCCCACCTCACGCCGCTGGGGGAGGATTGAGCTGGGGCGATCTGGCGCTGCTCTCAGCCGAGCGCCATGCGCCTCCGGGGGCCGAAGCCCACCTCCGAGGCGGTGACGTCGCTGCCAGGTATGTTGCGGTAGCGCATCGGCCCTCCGGCACTCGTTTGACCGCCGATCGGCTTCGCGCCGCGCGCCGCGACCACGATGCCGATCTCGCCACCACCGCACACCTCACACGGCACCGAGGTGTCGTTCCGTCTCGGCCCCGGATCGGCCGATGATGCCCGGTCCCTCGCCGAGCGTCTGGCGAAGGCGGCCATCGGCAGCCGCCGGCACGTGCTGTTCCTCAACGATGAGGCTGGTGAGTACGGCTGTCTGGCGGAGTGGGAGCGCGAGGAGGACGCGCGGGCCTACGGCGAGCTGCCCGAGGTGCAGGCGGTGCTCGCCGAGCTGGCGCAGCGCACCGACCGCGAGCCGCGCGTGCGGCGCTACGTCATGGAGGAGCAGCCCACCGTCAAGCGGTTCTGATCACTCCTCCGCGTCCGAGGGGCCCTGGGCCAGCAGCTCCAGCAGGTCGACGACCGTGAACCGGCCGGCCTGCATGGCGGCCACCAGGCCGTAGACCGTCGCCGTGTGGGGGCGCTCCAGCACGTAGGCCCGCATGGCCTCGTTGGCCTCCGCGTCGATCAGCTCGACGCGCCGCATCCCGGCCTCGCTGGCCACGACGCCGTTGGGACGCGTCTCGGCGAGCCCCTCCTGCACCAGGCGGCCGCACAGCGATGCCACCTCGTCGGGCTCGGCGCGCAACCGCTCGGCCATGGCGGTGAGCGGCGCGGGCTCCGCCTCGGTGGCCACCAGCGCGCGCAGCACCACGTAGGTTCCGGGCGACAGGCCGTTGGCGGTCACCGTCTCGTCCAGCACGCC
The DNA here is from genome assembly GCA_030598395.1 of Miltoncostaeaceae bacterium. GTDB lineage: Bacteria > Actinomycetota > Thermoleophilia > Miltoncostaeales > Miltoncostaeaceae > JAUVPZ01. The sequence goes on from JAUVPZ010000019.1 coordinate 4,632, forward strand.
CGCCAGCTCCGCCAGCAGCTGGAGGTCGGCCTCGTCCCTGTACATCAGCGGCTCGCGGCTAGGGCCCGTAGCGGTGGTGCGGGGCCGGGCGCAGGTCGCTGGTGGCGGCCCCCGCCCAGGTGTGCCCCTCGATGCCGTCGTGGTCGAGGATGCGAAGCGCCGAGCGAACCACGCCGGCACGGGCGCCGTGGCCGTGGGTGTTCGCCACCGTGATCTCGAAGTCGTGATCGCCGGGCCCGTAGACGGGGCGCCCGTTGGCGCGGGCCAGCGCGACGCGCGCCTCGTTGAGGCGCTTGGGGTCGTCCAGCGCCAGGAAGCACTCGAAGGTGGCCCAGTCGGAGGGTAAATCGGCCAGGAGGTCGTCGAACACCTGCACGTGGCTCACGACGGCCACGCTATCAGGGGACCCAGCTCAGGCCGGGTGCGCTGCCGCCAGGGCTTGCTCCACGCGGCCCGCCGCGTCGGCAAAGGCGACGTCGTCGAGGGCCGGCGTCATAGCGCCCGGCGCCGCGATCGCGTCCGGCAGCTCGACCCAGCTGACACAGCCGCCGTGCTCGGCGGTGACCTCCAGCACGGGTGCCGGGTCGACCCGCCACACGCGCAGCACGGCGGCCCACAGCGGGTGCTTGCGCCGCCAGCGCAGACGCTCGGCCGCGTAGTCGGGCGACAGGATGTGCAGCGGGTCGATGGCGGCGAGGGCCGCGTCGTCGCTGACGGGGTGGGCGGCGTGCAGCTCGGCGTAGGCCGGCAGCGGCAGCCGCGCCGGCTCGTCTCGCTGGGCGAGCGGCGCGGCGAACGTGCCGCGCTGCTCGGGCTTGATGAGCTCGGGGCGCTGGTGCTCGTACGTGGGGAAGAGGAAGAACCGGTCGTGAGGCAGCTCGAACCGCTTCTCGCCGATGCCGCCCTTGCGCACGATCAGCACCTGAGCGCCGTCCAGCAGCGCCTCCACGGTGACACCCCACTCCTTGAGCGCGCGCTCAGCCACTCCTGAAGGGTACCGGCGCCGGCGCGCGCATCAAGCGCGTCGCCCAGTGCCGTTGGCGTTGATAGTGTGGCGCCGATGATCGACGCGATCCTGGCCCGGGCCGCCGAGGGAGAGCGCATCAGCGCCGACGAGGCGACGGCCCTCTATGCCGACGCGCCGCTCGAGCTCTTGGGCGCGGCCGCCGACGCGCTCGTGCGGCGCCGGGTCGGCGACAGCATCACCTACAACGTCAACGCGCACCTCAACCCCACGAATATCTGCGTCGTCGGTTGCGGTTTTTGCGCGTTCGCCGTCTGGACCGAGCAGGACGAGCGCGCCTACGCGTACAGCGTGGACCAGCTGGTGGAGCGCGCGACCCAGCTGGCCGGTCTCGGCATCACCGAGCTTCACATCGTGGGCGGCATGACCCGCGAATACGACCTGCCCTTCTACGAGGAGCTGTTCAGCGAGCTGAAGTCGGCGCTCCCCGAGGTGTCGCTCACGGCGCTGACCGCCGTGGAGGTCGACTTCGTGGCCAAGGTGTCCAGGGTGAGCCACCGCGAGGCGTTCGAGCGGCTCATCGCGGCCGGCCACGACACCATGCCGGGTGGTGGAGCCGAGGTGTTCAGCCCGCGCGTCCGCAAGATCATCGCCGACCGCAAGGCGCCGGCAGAGGTGTGGCTGGACGTCCACCGCGAGGCCCACTCGCAGGGTCTACGCACCAACGCCACCCTGCTGTTCGGTCACTTCGAGACGCCGGCCGAGCAGGTCGAGCACATGCAGCGCCTGCGCGACCTGCAGGACGAAACCGGCGGCTTCCAGGCGTTCATCCCGCTGCCGTTCCTGCCGGGCAACACCGACTTCCCGTACCTGCCGGGCCCCACCCGCGAGGAGAAGCTGCGCACGATCGCCGCGGCGCGGCTGTTCCTCGACAACTTCGAGCACATCAAGGGCCACTGGGTGATGCTGGGCGAGGAGATCACCTCGGAGGCGCTGTCGTTCGGGCTGGACGACCTCTCGGGCACGCTCACGGAGGAGCGCATCGCGCACGCCACCACCGTCGAGACCCCGCTGGGGCTGTCGATCTCGCGCATGGAGCAGCTGATCCGTGCCGGCGGCCGCGAGTCGGTGGAGCGCGACACGCTCTACCGGCGGGTCGCGCGGGACGAGGTCGCGGCGTAGCCCCCGGCGCGCGCCGCTACACGCTGCGCGAGGCCCAGGAGCTGATCGGCCAGCTCGGTGAGCTGATCGAAGCGCTGCGCGAGGCGCGCGCCGTGCTGGTGGACCCCGAGCTGATGGCCGCGCTGGGCGAGCGCGCACCCGGCAACGGCGGCGGTGCCGACGGCAGCCGCTTCGCCGAGGCGGCGCTGGCGTTCAGCGCGGGGCTCAAGCAGGTGGAGGCCTGGAGCATCGTGGTGCGCGACGTCGATTCTGGCATCTGCGACTTCCCGGGCAGGCGCGACGGCCGCGACGTCTACCTGTGCTGGAGGTTCGGCGAGGAGCGCATCGGCTTCTGGCACGACCTCGAATCGGGCTTCTCCGGGCGCGCGCCGATCGACAGCCGGGTGGAGTGACCCGGGGTTTGGCCTACTAGTGTCCTGTCTCAGGAATACGTGCGCAGTTTCGCGGCTGCATCCCGTCGCCATGCGGTGTCCTCGGTCGCCCCGATATCCACCGATATCGGGCCTCCCTGCGTCCTCGCTTCGGTCGGGATTCGCGCGCGAAACATGCGACGAACCTCTGAGACAGGACACTAGAGGGTCCGCCGGCGGAAGCCGGCGACCGCCAGCAGGGCGAACACGCTGAACCACGCCAGGGTCAGCAGAACGGTGCCCGCCCCGGCCGGCGGCACCGTCACCAGGTTGCGGTTGATCTCGATCTGCGGCGCCGCCGCACCCGCCACGTCGCGCGCCTGCAGGTCGGCGATCATCGGCGAGGTCACCGCGCGGGGGAACACCGCATGGAGCGCCTTGACGGGGCCGGCCGCCGTGCCGATCACCCCATCGTCGGCCGCCGCCTTGAGGTTGGCCACCGCCTGCGCCATCACGAAGACGGCCGCGCCCGCCACGGCGCTGGCGGCCGGACCGACCACCGAGCTGGCGGCGGCCGCCGCCAGCAGCGTGAGCGCCAGCAGCTCCGCCATGGCGAGGGTGTGCACGATCAGGGGGCCGTCCAGCCCGCGGCCGAGCGCGGTGCTCGCGACCTGGGCGGCCACGGCCCAGATTGCCAGCAACGCGGCCAGCGCCACCAGCCGCGCCGCCAGCGTTGTCACCACGATCGGCGGCCGGCCCACGCCCGTCGCCGCGAGCAGCCCCAGATAGCCGCGGTCGGCGTCGCGGTTGAGCGTCGCCCCACCCAGGCCGAGCGCCGCCGCCAGACCGCCGAGCAGCAGCAGGGACGCCACGCCCGCGCGCAGGTCGTCGCCGACGGCGGGCGCCCGGCCTCCTGCGGCCACCGCGGCGATGATGGCCACGACCAGCGGCCCACCCGCGGCGGCCACCCACAGCCAGCGCCGGCGCGCCAGCCGCTGCACGCCGCCGCCGATCATGGCCAGTGCTCCGCTCACGCCGGCCGTCCGTCCACCAGGCGCAGCTCGGCGGGGCCGAGGGCGGCGCGAAGGTCGGGGCCCGCCTCGCGCACGGCGACCAGCACGGCGCCGCCGCGCCCCCTCGCACGAGCCACCGCCGCGAGCGTCACCGCGTCGTCGGCGGGCTGGTCGAGCAGCAGCAGGTCGGGATCGCCCACCGTGGCGCACGCGAGGGCGACGTGGGGCAGGTCGGTGTCGCGGGGCACGGGGCGGTCGCAGAGCGGCTCGGCGATGCCCGCCTCGTCGAGGGAGCGGTCCACATCCGGGGCGGGCGCTCCGCGCAGCCTCGCCACAAGGCCGACGATCTCGCGCGGGCTCAGGCCCTCCGCAAACCGGTCCGACTGCGGCGCGTAGCCGCACCGTCGCATCGCCGGCCCGGGAATCTGCTCGGCGCCGACGCGCACCGTGCCCGTGGCCGGCGTGAGGCCCAGAACTCCCCGCAGCAGGCTGGTCTTGCCGGCGCCGGCGTCACCGCTCACCAGGAGGCCGGCGCCTGGCTCGAGCGTGAGCGAGACGCCGCCGACGGCGGCCTGGGGGCCGCCCCGGTAGCGGACCTCGAGATCCTCGACCGCGAGGACCGCGATCGGCTCGGTCACTCGCGGATGATCTCGAGCACCTCGTCCCGACGGCGCTCCATGTCCGCCTCGGACACCAGCGACTCCAGGTTGAGGCGCAGCAGGGGCTCGGTGTTGGAGGGGCGAACGTTGAAGTGCCAGTCGTCGTACGCGACCGAGAGCCCGTCGAGCTCGCCCTGGTGGCCGTCGGCGTAGCGCGCCCGCAGGCGCTCGATCGCCGCCGGTGCGTCGTCGACCGTGGAGTTGATCTCGCCGCTGACGTGGTAGCGCTCGCGAAGGTCGGCCAGTAGCTCCGACAGCGGCCGTCCGCCCGTCGCCAGCAATTCCAGCACCAGCAGCGCGGGCACCAGTCCCGTGTCGGCGTACGAGAAGTCGCGGAAGTAGTAGTGCCCGCTGACCTCACCGGCGAACAGGGCGTCTACCTCGCGCATCCTGGTCTTGATGAAGGCGTGCCCCACCCGGTGCTCCACCGGGGTGCCGCCTGCCGCCTCGATCACCTCGCGCACCGCCCACGATGCTCGCACGTCGTAGATCACGGGGTTCGGCCCCTCGCGTGCCAGGATGTGGCGCGCCAGCAGGGCGGTGATGAAGTCTCCCGCCACGAACTGCCCGGTGTCGTCGATGAAGAAGCAGCGGTCGGCGTCGCCGTCGAAGGCCAGCCCCAGGTCGGCGCCCTCCTCGCGGACCGCGCGCTCGATGAACGTGCGGTTCTCGGGCAGCAGCGGGTTCGGCTCGTGGTTGGGGAAGCGCCCGTCGGGGTCGAGGAAGAAGGGCACCGCGTCGATGTCGAGCCGCTCGAGCACGGGCGGGAGGTAGACGCCCGCCATGCCGTTCGCGGCGTCGATGGCCACGCGCAGCCCCGTGATGGCGTCGGGGTCCACGAAGCCCAGGCAGGCTTCGACGAAGCGAGGCAGCAGCCCGTCGTCGCGGCTGCGCCTCCCCGGCGTGGCGGCCGGGGCCGGCCGGTCCGCAGCGGCCAGGCGGCCCACCTCCCCGATGCCCTCGTCGCCCGCCAGCGGCAGCGCCCCGGCCCGCACGAGTTTGGCGCCCGTGTACTGCCGTGGGTTGTGGCTGGCGGTCACGGCCGCGCCGCCGTCGTAGCCGCCCTCGGCGACCGCGAAGTACACCATCTCGGTGGCCGCGAGCCCCAGCTCGACCACGTCGGCGCCCGCCGACTGCACGCCCGCCGCGAAGCGGTCGGCCATGGACGGCGAGCTGAGCCGCACGTCGTGCCCGACCGCCACGCGCTGCGCCCCGGTGACGCCGACGAACGCGCGGCCCACGCGTTCGGCCCCCTCCTCGTCGATCTCGTCGCCGTAGAGGCCGCGGACGTCGTAGGCCTTGAAGACCCCCGGGTGGAGCGTCATCGGACGAAGGCGCCGCGCAACAGCGCGTAGGTCTCGTCGACGTGCTGGGGGATGACGCGCGTGTCGCCCAGCGCGGGCATGAAGTTGGTGTCGCCAACCCACCGCGGCACCAGGTGGAGGTGCAGGTGATCTGCGATACCGGCGCCGGCCGCGGCGCCCTGGTTGATCCCCAGGTTGAAGCCCTGCGGGCGCAGGGCCTCCTCCAGCGCGGCCTGGGCACGCTGCGTGAGTTGCATCACCTCGGCCAGCGTCTCCCCGTCCAGGGCCCTCAAGGTGTCGGTGTGCTCGTACGGCACCGTCATGACATGCCCGTTGTTGTACGGGTACAGGTTCATGACCACGTACGCTCGGGCGCCACGGTGCAGGATGTAGCTGCGCGCATCGTCCTGCTGTGCCGGCAGGTCGCAGAACACGCACTCGGGACCCTCGAAACCCCCGGCGCTCTCGTCCTTGACGTACTGGATCCGCCAGGGCGCCCACACGAGCTCGGGCCCCGGGCTGGGGCGCCGGCTCACAGCCAGCGCTTGTGCTTGAACCAGGCGATCATCGACCCGGCCACCACCGCCATGATCCCCAGCGCGAAGAGCACCGACCAGACGCCCGACCGCGCCACCGGCAGCGAGTCGACGTTCATGCCGTAGAACGCCGCGACGAGGCCCAGCGGCAGCACCACCGCCGACAGCATGGTGAGCACCTTGATGATCTCGTTGAGCCGGTGGGTGACGACGGCCTCGCTGGTGGCCTCGAGCGCCTCGGCCACCTCCTTGTAGTTCTCGAGCAGGTCCCAGATGCGCTCGTTCTTGTCGACGATGTCGTCGAAGTAGAGCTCGAGGTCCTGCGGGGCAAAGCGCTGGGTGTGGCGTTCGAGCATGCGCAGGGTGGGCCGCTGGGGCTTGACGATCTTGCGGTAGTTGATGATCTCCTGCTTGACGTTGGAGATGTCGCGCACGACCTCGTCGGAGTGGCCCTCGAAGATGGCGTCCTCCAGGCCGTCGAGCTTGAACCCGATCTTGTCGAGGATCGGGAAGCAGTAGTCGAACATCGCGTCGACGATCTCGTACAGCAGGTAGCCCGAGCCCTTGCCCATGTAGCGCAGGCGCTCGTCCTCGCGTGCCTCGCAGCGCGACCACAGCGCGCTGAGCGGCTTCAGTGGCTCCTTGGGCAGCGTGATCAGCAGGCCCTCGGCCACGAACACGTCGAGCTCGGCCGCCTGGAGCCGGCCCGTGCTCTTGTCGAAGCGCGGGAAGTGCAGCACCAGGAAGACGTAGTCGGCGTACTCGTCGATCTTGGCGCGCTGACGGCGACGCGAGAGCACGTCCTCGTAGTCGAGGGCGTGGAAGTCGTAGTGCTCGGCCAGCCAGTCCGTCTCGCGCTCGGTCGGCGCCTCGATGTTCAGCCAGGCGAGGCCGGCGGCCTCGATGCGCTGGATGTCCGCGCGCGGGCTACCGGCCGTCGCGTCGGCGACGGGGTCGCGCGGGCTGCGACGGATCTTGGGAAGGTTCGCCATCGTCGCCGGACCCCGGGTGCCAGGCTGTGTGCGACTGCCGCCTCATACGACGATTCTCGCACACGCGGCCGGACGGCGGCAGCGCGCCGCGGGACGGCCGGCTACTCGACGAGGCCGTTGCGGTAGGCGAACCGCGTGGCTTCCGTGCGGTTGCCCACGCCGAGCTTGCGGTAGATGTTCGACAGGTGGAACTTCACCGTCTGCTCGGTGACGTACAGCCGGCTGGCGATGTCCAGGTTCGAGAGGCCCTCCGCGACCAGCCGAAGGATGGTCAGTTCGCGCTCTGTGAGACCACCGGGCGGGCCCTCGCCGGCACCGCTCTGACCGCTGCGCCCTGGCGGGTGGTAGACCGTGCCCTCCATGACCTGGCGGACCGCGGCCGGCAGGTCCAGCGGGTTGATCGACTTCACCACGTAGCCCGAGGCACCCTGGCCAAGGGCCCGGTCGATGTGCTCCGGGTCCTCGAACATCGAGAGGATGATCACCTTGATGTCCGGGTGGTCCTTGCGGATCGCCGCAAGGGTGCTCATGCCGTCGCCCTCGGGCATGCGTAGGTCGAGGATCACCACGTCCGGGCGCACCCGCGGCACCAGGGCCAGCATCTCGCCGCCGCTCATCGCCTCGCCGACCACCTTCAGGTCGGGCGCCGCCTCCAGCGCACGCCTGATGCCGTCGAGCATCAGGCGGTGGTCGTCGGCGATCGCCACGCGCAGCGGCGACTTCGCGGTCGCGACAGGCGTGCGGACGTTGGCAGTGGCCATCACCGGCCCCATCGGCGCAACGACGGCGATGCTTGACCCCTCGCCCCGCCGCTACAGTCTTCTCGTGGGCCTTTGGGGCGCGAGGCGCGCCATCGCGCAGCACGGCGGCGCCCCTGCGGCCCTGGCCGTCGGCCTGATGGCGCTGGCATATGCGGCGGTCTTCTCGTGGCTGTCGATCGTGCGCCACCGCGCGTTCGCCAGCGGTCGGTTCGACCTGGGCAACATGGAGCAGGCCATCTGGAGCACGCTCCAGGGGCGCCTGCTGGAGAGCACCGAGGTCGGGGGCGAACAGTTCTCGCGGCTCGGAGCCCACGTCGACCCGATCCTGGTCGTGCTGACGCCGCTCTACGCGCTGTGGTCCGGCCCGGAGTCGCTGCTGGTGGCCCAGGCGGTCATCGTCGCCTCGGGCGCCTTCCCGGCGTTCTGGCTGGGTCGCCGCTGGCTGGGCGACGACCGCCTCGCGGCGGCGGTCGCGGCCGTCTACCTGCTGTATCCGCCGTTGCAGTTCGCGACGCTGTTCGACTTCCACCCGGTCACGCTGGCAGCGCCGCTTCTCTTGTTCTGCATCTGGGCGGCGGAGGTTGGGGCGTACGTCCCCCTGGCGGCCTGCGGGACCCTGGCCGCGCTCACCCAGGAGCAGGTGGGGCTGGCGCTGATCGTGCTCGCGCTGTGGATGGCGGTGCGGCACCCCGAGCGACGACGCGCGGCGGGCATCATGGCCGCGGCCGCGGCGGTCTGGGTCACCGTTGCCGTGGCGGTCATCATCCCGCGCTTCTCGCTGACCGGCGGCAACCCGCAGATCCGACGTTATGACGCCCTGGGCGAGGGCGAGGGGGGCGTGCTCTCGTCCCTGCTCACCCGCCCGTGGGAGGCGGTCGAGGTCCTGGCGACGCCCCACCGGGCTCTCTACGTGCTGGCCCTCTTCCTGCCGCTGCTCGCGCTGTCGCTGTTCGCGCCGCTGCTGCTGGCCGGGGCGATTCCGCAGCTCGTGATCAACCTGCTGGCGGCCGGCGGCCCCCCGCAGACCATCCAGTTCCACTACGCGGCGGTGCTCGCGCCGTTCCTGATCGCCAGTGCCACGCTGGGCCTGGCGCGTCTGCGGGCGCGGGAGGGCCCCGCCTGGCTCGCGTTCGCGTTCGGGCGACCGGGCCCGGTGGCCGTCGTCGCGGTGGGGGCCGTCGTGGCGGCGGGGGTCCTGCTGGGCCCCCTGCCGCTGTGGCGCGAGTTGCCGGTGGGCTACAACGGCGTGTCGCACCACGCCTTCACCCGCGACGCAAGCGCCGAGGCGATGGCGCGCGCGGTGGCCATGGTGCCGCCCGACGCGCCCGTCTCGGCGTCCAACTCGGCGGGCGCCCACCTGTCCGCGCGCCGAAGGATCCACCTGTTCCCCGAGATCGACGATGCGCGCTGGATTCTGGTGGACGTGCGCCGGCCCGATCGCTCGGGCGGCGTTCGAAGGACGCTGCGGCCAATCGAGCACGCGCTCGGAGTTGAGGCCGTTGTGCGCGACCCCGCCTGGCGGCTGGTGCTCGACGAGGCCGGCGTCAGGCTGTTCCGCCGGGCGGAGGCGACCGCAGGCGGCCCTCCGGCGCCGGTGCGCGCCGGCTAGACCGGCCCAGAGGGCGAGGCGGGGGCTTGGTCTACCGCGCGCCGGTGGCGCTTGATCGCGCTCACGATCTCGTGGGCCGGTCCCCCCTTTACCAGGTACTCGGACGCTCCCCCCGACAGGCTGGCGGCAAGCTCGCGGTCGCCCTGGTACACCGAGAGCATGACCACGCTGGTCTGGGGCGCGCGCCCCTTCAGCGCCGCCGCGGCCTTCACGCCGTCGAGCTCCGGCATGGACACGTCCATCACCACCACGTCGGGCGCGTGCTCGGCGGCCAGGTCGAGGGCCTGCGCGCCGGTGCCGGCCTCCGCGACCACCGCGATCTCGGCGTCGCGCTCGAGCAGCCGCCGCAGCAGCGTGCGGAAGCGGACGTTGTCGTCGGCGAGCATCACGCGCAGCAATTGCATCGTCCTCGGCTTCGGGCGGGGCCTTGTCACCGCGTTCCGACCCGTGACAATCTACGTCCACGGTGGCCTCGCTTCGCCTATACGGCCTGGTAGTTCTGAGCGGGAGAGGTCTAGTAGGCGGCGAGTAGGCTTTGCGCGATGAGCGGGCCGGCCGACCTCCCCCCGATCGAGGCCGCCGTGGCGCTCCGCGCGTTTGCCCGTGCCGACTCGGGCGCCGACCGCCTCGTGGCGGCCCTGGCCGCCGCGGTGGAGGCCATGGGCGGCCGGTACGGTGCGGTCCTGGCGTGTGGCCGCGACGGTGCTGCGCGCGTGGTGGCTCAGAACGAGGTGCCCGACTCGGTCGCTCAGCGCCTGGTCGGAGGCGCCGAGGCGCTGCTTCAGGAGGCCGCGGCCGAGCGGCCTCAGTCGGTGGGCGACACCCTCGGGGACACCGCCCTGGCTCTCCCGGTCAGCGGGGCCCCCGGTGGCGGCGCCGTGCTGATCGTGGGCGGCCCGGGTGGGACGCCGGAGGGCACCTGGGATCACGTGGCCCGCATCGCGGTCGCCAGCGTTGGCGCCGCGCTCGAGGTTGCGCGCCTGCGCGAGGACTTGGAGCGCGCGATGGCGCAGATCCTGGAGCGGGACGAGCGCATCCTCGGCAGGATCGGCCTCGACATCCACGACGGCCCCACCCAGCAGCTGTCCGTGGCGCTGCTCGAGGTGCAGCTGCTCGAGGCCGATCTCGCCGACGCCGCCGCCGGCGCGGCGCTGCCTCGGGAGCTGGTTCCGGCCCTGGGTCGCATCTACGAGACGCTGGGCGGAGCGCTGCACGAGATGCGCGAGATCATCGGCTACCTACGCCCCGCGCAGTTCGAGGGCCGGCGGCTCTCCGACATCCTCCAGGACGCCGTCACGGCGTTCGAGGCGCGCTCCGACTGCGCTGTGGAGGTGCGCTTCGACGGCGAGTTTCCGGTCAACGGCGTGTCGATTACCCAGCGCATCACCTTCTACCGCGTGCTCCAGGAGGCGCTCGAAAACGCCCGGCACCACGGTGGCGCGCGCCACGCGGTAGTGGAGGTCCGCGAGCGGCCTGAGGGCATTGCGCTCCAGGTCGCCGACGACGGGGCGGGGTTCGACCCCTCGGCCGTCCTGGGTGGCGCGGCGGGCGACGTGCAGACACGCTTCGGCCTGCGCGGTATGCGCGACCGCGCCGAGATGCTGGGCGGCACGTTCCAGGTGGAGAGCCGGCCCGGCGAGGGGGCCGTCTTGCGCATGTGCCTGCCGCGCTGGCGGCCGGGGGCGGGGGAGGGCGCTTGAGCGCCCCGCCGCTGATCAAGATCTGCGGGGTCACCCACCCGGCCGACCTGGCCGGCTGGGCCGGCCGGGTGTGGGCCGTCGGCGTGGTGCTGGCGCCCGAGAGCCCGCGGCGGGTCGGCGTCGAGGACGGCCGCGCCGTGATGGACGCCTTGCCGTCGGCCGTCGCGCGCGTGGGGGTCATGGTGGACCCCTCGCCCGCCGAGGCGGCCGAGCTGGTTCGTGAGATCGGGCTCACCCAGGTGCAGGTGCACGGCGAGGTCGACGTGGCGGCGGTGCGCGCCGCCACCGGCGTTCCCGTCATCCAGGGGTTCCGCGTCGACGGGCCCGTCGCGCTTCGGCGCGCCCGCGACAGCGAGGCCGACCTGGTGCTGCTGGACGCCTCGGTGCCGGGTCGCCAGGGCGGCACGGGCCACACGTTCGACTGGGACCTGCTCGAGGGCACGCCCCTGGGGCGCCCGTTCGCGCTGGCGGGTGGCCTGACACCCCACAACCTGGCGGCGGCGATCGCACGCGTGCGGCCCAGCCACGTCGACGTGAGCAGCGGCGTGGAGCGAGCGCCCCGGCGCAAGGACCCCGCGCTGGTCGAGGCGTTCATCAGAGCGGCCGGCGGCTGGGCGAGCCGCGCCGCATGAGCGAGCTGCGCGAGCGCTTCGGCGAATACGGTGGGCGCTTCGTGCCCGAGACCGTCATCGGCGCGCTCGACGAGCTCAGCGAGGCCTACCGCGGCCTCGCCGACGACCCGGCGTTTCGCGCCGAGTTCGAGGGCCTCTTGAGCCGCTACGTGGGGCGTCCAACGCCGCTGTACCGCGCGCGCGGCTTGGAGCGCTCGTCCGGCGCGCCGTGCATCTACCTCAAGCGTGAGGACCTCTGTCACACGGGAGCGCACAAGATCAACAACGCACTCGGCCAGGTGCTGCTGGCCTCGCGCATGGGCAAGCGGCGCATCATCGCCGAGACCGGCGCGGGCCAGCACGGCGTGGCCACCGCCACCGCGGCCGCCCTGGCCGGCCTGGAGTGCTGCGTCTACATGGGGCGCGAGGACATGCGGCGCCAGCGCCTCAACGTGGTCCGCATGCGCATGCTGGGCGCCGAGGTCCGCCCCGTCGACACCGGCACCGGCACGCTGAAGCACGCCACCAGCGAGGCCATCCGCGACTGGGTCACCAACGTGGGCGCCACCCACTACGTGATCGGCTCGGCCGTGGGGCCGGCGCCGTACCCGGAGATCGTGGCCGACCTGCAGTCGGTGATCGGTGACGAGGCGCGCGAGCAGGTGCTGGCCGAGGACGGACGGCTGCCGGCGGCGGTCATCGCCTGCGTGGGCGGCGGTTCGAACGCCATCGGCACGTTCCGCGCGTTCCTCGGCGACGACGAGGTCGCGCTGGTGGGGGTGGAGGCCGCTGGCGAGGGCGTGGACACCGGCCGCCACGGTGCGTCGCTGGGCCACGGGCGCCCCGGGGTGCTCCACGGGTCATACTCGTACCTGCTGCAGGACGACGACGGCCAGGTGGTTGAGGCGCACTCGGTCAGCGCCGGGCTCGACTACCCGGGCGTGGGCCCCGAGCACAGCGCGCTGCGCGACGCCGGCCGCGTGCGCTACGTCAGCGCCACCGACGAGGAGGCGCTGCGGGCGTTCACGTGGTGCGCCCGGGCCGAGGGCATCATCCCTGCCCTCGAGAGCGCCCACGCGCTGGCCTTCGTGGCGCGCGAGGGCGCCGAGCTGGGTGCCCGCGGCGCGCTGCTGGTGTGCCTCTCGGGGCGGGGCGACAAGGACGTCGACGCCGCCGCCGCCGCGCTGGGCATCGATGCCTGACGGCGCGGCCCGGCTCGACGCGGCGTTCGCTGGGGCCGGGCGGCCGCTGTTCATCCCCTACGTGATGGGCGGCTTTCCCAACCCCGATGCCAGCCTCGCATGCGCCCGAGCGCTGGCGCCGCACGCCGACGTGCTCGAGCTGGGGATTCCCTTCTCCGACCCGCTGGCCGACGGGCCCACCATCCAGGCGGCGGGCCAGGAGGCGCTCGACCGTGGGGTCCGGCCGGATGACGTCATCGAGATCGCTGGCGCGCTCGACGGCGGCCCGCCGGTGGTGCTGATGAGCTACGTCAACGTGCTGCTGGCCGCCGGCCCGCGGGCGTTCCTGGAGCGCGCCGCCCGCGCGGGGGTGGCCGGGGTCGTTGTGCCCGACCTGCCGGTGGACGAGGCCGGCGACATCCGCGACGCAGCGGGCCGGGCGGGCGTTGCCCTGGTGCCGCTGGTCGCGCCTACCACCGCCGCCGCGCGCCTTGCCGCGGTGGGCCGCGCCGCGCAGGGGTTCGTCTACTGCGTGGCGGTCACCGGCGTCACCGGAGGCGAGGTGGCCGTCGACGCCGAGTTGCGCGCCTTCCTCGGCCGGGCACGGGCCAACATCGATGCGCCCCTGGCCGTGGGCTTCGGCGTGCGCACCCCCGGGCAGGCTGCGGCCATCGGCGAGATCGCCGACGGCGTGGTGATCGCCAGCCAGCTCATCCGGCTGGTGGAGCAGGCCCAGGATCTCGCGACCGCGCAGCGGTCGCTCGAGGGCTTTGCGGCTGACGTGGCTGTGGCGCTTGGCGCTGCGCCGACGCCTGCGTGAGCGGGCGGGCGGCTTCTTGAGCCGATCCCGCGTCCCTACTCGGCTGGCAGGAGGGGCACGAAGCGGGCCAGCGTGATCAGCTCGCGCGATCGCAGGTTGCCGTCGTGCTCCTCGAACAGCACCACGCGCTCGTGTCCGCCCGGACCCAGCGGCAGCACCAGCTTCCCGCCCGGCGCGAGCTGGTCGGAAAGCCGGGGCGGCACCTCGGCGACCGCGGCCGACACCACGATGCCGTCGAACGGGCCGTGCGCTGCCGCGCCGTGCGCTCCGTCCCCCACGAGGACCACGGCGTTGGTGAGCCCCTGGCGCCGCAGGTTGGCGGCTGCGTCCTCCGCCAGGTCGGGAAACAGCTCGACGCTGCAGACGGTGCGGGCGAGGCGCGCCAGCAGGGCCGTCTGATAGCCGTGGCCGGCGCCCACCTCGAGCACGTTCTCCGACCCGCCCAGGCCCAACGACTCCACCATGCGCGCGATCAGCGAGGGCTGGCTGGTGGTCTGGCCGTTGGGGAGGGGCAGGGGCCGGTCGCTGTCGGCAATCCGGACCAACGACGCTGGCACGAAGCCCTCACGCGGGGTGGCCGCCATGGCGTCGAGCACCCGCCGATCGCGCACGCCGGCCTCCCACGCGGCCGCCACGAGCGGCGGCGAGTCGGCACGCGTGACGTCGCGGTCGTCCGGGCCGGTGGGGCGCCGAAGGGGCCACATGGGGCCCATGGTGGCAGCCGGGGTCGGCGGTGTCGCGCATCACCGTGCAAGGGCAGGCCAGGTCGACCGCGCGGCCGCCGCCGCCGCAGAGGCCGCAGCCACGGGCGACGGCGGGGGGTCTGGGTTGGCGTCACCCTTAACCGATCGACCGCCCTGCGCCCGAGCGTGACCCCCGCTGAGGATGCTGGCAATATGCCTGGCGGCAGTTCGATCGACGCCCGACGAGGAGTTCTTGATGAGCGACCAGAGGGTCAATCTGGTGGAGGTCCACCTCACCCGCGACAACCCGCCAATTCGCAAGGCGCTGATGCACACCACCGGCGAGGAGGTGACGTTCGGCGTTCCCGGCTGGCAGGGCGAGCACTACGGGTTTGAGCCCGGCAGCGTCGAGGTCCATCCCGGAACGCTCGACTACCTGGTTGCGTCGATCGCCGGCTGCCTCATCGGCACCTTCGGCGGGGCGCTCCGGGCCCGCAAGATCGACGCCACCGGCGACCGGCTGACCGGCGACGCCACCGGCGAGGTCGTGGTCGACGACGACGACGTGCTACGCCTTCGGCGCATCCGGCTCGTCTACCACCTGCGCGCGGACGAGTCGCAGCGCGAGGCCGCCGAGCGGGCCCTCGCGCGCCACGCCCACCACTGCCCGAACGCCCGCTCCGTGGCGGGCTCCATCGACATCGTCACCGAACTCGACCTATTGCCCACCGAAGCGGCGGTGGCTGGCTGAACGGCCGGGCCCCGGCTGGGTGCCGCTTCTAGCGGTTGATCCGCGCGCGCGAGACGTTCAGGGTCGGCGTGAATGCGCCAGTAAGGGTGGTCCAGAGCGCCAGAGCGTGGCCGCGCGGGCCGACGGCGAACAACGGCGGGGTCAGGATCTGCCCCGGCGCGTCGAGCGCCGCCGGGTTCGAGAAAAAGCCGTTGCGCTGCAGCACCGCGGCCATGGGCACCTGCCGGATGCCGTCGGGGTCGCGCTCCAGCCAGCCAAGCGCCGCCACGCCCGTCTGGTTGCTGAACAACGTTGCGCCGATTGGGCCGACCCGGCTGGCCGGGCCCGAGCTGACGGGGCCACCAAACAAGCCACTGCCCACACCACCGCCGGCGCGGGTCGCGCTGGCTGCCCTGACGGCGGCGCCGTCGGTCCAGGTGACGACCGGGCGGCGGCGCAGCGCGAACGTGGCGCCCGGCGCGGTTGCGTTGCCGCCAGAGCCGGTCGCGACCGTCTGGAGAGGACCGAACCTGCGCTGCCCCGCACGCCGGGTTCTGGCCTGGACGCCCACCTGCCCCGTACAGGTGCCGGGCGCGCCAGTGAAGCTGCTGTTGGAGCAGGTGTTCCAGGCCACCACGAGGTCGCCGAGGACGTTTGAGCCGAGCGCGGCGTTCGCCGCGGCGACACTTCCCGAGAGCGGACGCGTGCGCCTGGGAATCCGTCGGCGGCCCGGAGGAGGAGGGTCAAGATCGGTCACAAACACCCGCACCGCGTTCACCGGGGCGATCGTCTCGAGGCGGCCAGCCCACATCACCGCGGCCCTGCCGACTCGGTCGATGGCCACCTGGGGGATGGAGTTGATCTCCACGGGGTTGGTCACCGCGCGGTTGAGCGCCAGGACTCGCTGGAAGGGTCCGGCCCGCGTGCGTCGGTAGTCGACGACGAGCCGTCCTCCCTCGACGTAGGCCGACACGGCAGCGCCACTGGCGTTCCAGGCGACCGACGCGCCGCCGCCTAGCGGCGGCACCGAGGGCCCCGGGAGCTGCCAGAGCCCGCCCAGGCGGGCGCGCGACTCGCGCCACCGGTTCCCTGGCGTCATCCAGGATGCGATGAACCGCCCGGCATCGCGGCGAACGCCAGGCGGGCCTCCGTTGCGGAGGATCATGCGCGCGATCAGCGGCTGGTTGCTGGCGACGCGTCGCTGGGCCAGGAACGCGCCGCCGCGGAGCGTGATCGAGGCGATGTCGACCGGGCCGGGGCAAGGGCCCGGCCCAGCTACGGCGCACTCCACCCACACCACCGTCCCATTGCCGGAGCCGTTGAGCGCCGCGCTCGCCGGGCCCGCCAGCGGCTTGGCGGGGTTGGAGAGTTGCACCGGGGCGGTCCAGGGCGGGCTCGGGGCCGCGACGAGCGGCGCAGCCGAAACCGCCGAGATTGCCATGACGGCGACGGCCGCCCCGCCGACGCGTCGAAGGCTCTGGGTCCAGGGTGTGGCGATCGAATGGAGCGCCATACGCGATGACGAGCCTACCCGCTGCCGTCGATGCCGGGCAAGCCTTCGAGGTCTGCGGCCCGCGGCGCCGTGGCGCGCCCTGAGCGTGGACATCTTGCGGTGGAGCAGGCGGGGGATCAGAGTGCCACCTCGCACATCGCCTGCCGGAGGGGCCCCATGAGCGACACGACCGTGGTGGAGTTTGAGTGCGACCAGGACATTTGGCCCGAGGTCGAGGGCTGGGCCGAGCGAGCCA
>JAUVPZ010000040.1 GCA_030598395.1 Miltoncostaeaceae bacterium
GCGACGAGGCCGAGGTGCAGGGCCCCGGTGCCAGGCTCCGCGTGCCCGCCGCGCGGCTGGTGCCGGACGTCGAGCGGCCCCCGCGGCAGTCCGCCTCCACCCCGGCGTCACAGCCGTCGGAGCCGGCGCCGGGCGAGCTTGACGTGCGCGGCCAGCGGGCGGTCGAGGCTCGCGCCTCGGTGCGCCGCGGCATCGACGGGGCCGCCGCCGCCGGCATCCCGTTCATGCGGGTGGTCCATGGTCTCGGCACCGGGGCGCTGCGCGCCGCGGTGCGCGAGGAGTTGCGCGAGCACCCGCTGGTGGATCGCGTCGCGGGCGCTCCCCCGCACGAGGGCGGCGAGGGCGCGACGATCGCCTACCTGGAGGACTGAGGGCCTCAGCCCGTGAGCGGGAGCTCCCCGATGTTGCGCAGCACGCCAGCGTCGGGGGCCATGGTGCGGAAAGCGTCGTCCTTCTGCAGCACGCCCACGGTGTAGACGGGCAGGCCGTCCACCATGCGGCTCAGCATGGACGCGGCGTCGCGGGAGCGGGGGACCGCTTTGAAGCAGCTGACGAGCACGGCGTCGGGCTTCGAGCCCTGGGCCGCCTCGAGCGGCTTGGGCCATGTGGGCTCCACGATCTCGACGTCCCAGCCGGCCTCGCTCAACTGGTCCACTGCGGCGTCGGTGCCGGGGAAGCGCACCCTGTCGCCCGCCTTGTTCATGACCTGGTCGGTCGGCACGGTGACGAACAGTAACTTTGGCATGGGGCGGCACCCTAGCGGCCGGGACGCAGCCCGCCTCAGGGCAAGTTGCCCCGATTCGAGCTTGCGATTGTCGCCACAGCCCCCGGTTCCGGTGTAGATTCCGGGCGTCGCGGGTCAGGCTGAGCTACCCGCGCCACCCGCAAGCCGGCAGATCCGAGAACACTCAGGGGGGTCAATGTCCGTCACAGCAGCTCAGATCTCCGATAGCTCCGTCCTCAAGGCAATCGGGGACCGCCGGAGCATTCGCTACTTCGACCCCGACAAGAAGGTCGAGGACTGGAAGGTCCAGGCCATCCTCCAGGCTGGTCGACTGGCCTCATGTCAGGGCAACATCAACGCCACGGAGGCGATTGTCGTCCAGAAGGAGTCGTGCGACCTCTGGGACGAGATCGAGGAGTGCGTCTCCGGCTTCAACGTCCAGATCATCAACCAGTGCTCCCACCTCATCTTCTGGCTGACCAACCTCAACGCCTGGTACGGCCGGGCCAACGACGGTCTGTCCAGCCTCGCGCTGGTGGGCGCGCTCACCAAGTACCACGGCTGGAACTACGAGTTCACGATGACCCAGACCATGCCTCGGCTCATGAGCTTCCCGACCGAGCGCACCGAGATCCTGCTCCGCTTCGAGAGCGGCCAGGCGGTCGGCAACGCCGTGCTCGCCGGCACCTCGCTGGGCCTCGGCAACATCCTGCTCGCCTTCGGCCGCAAGCCGGGCGGCGTCGAGAAAGCCTTCGGCCTTGCTCCGAACCTCAAGTTCACCTGGGCCCACGCCATCGGCTACCCGCTCGAGGACCCGAAGGCTGGCGGTCAGCGCCCGCGCATCAAGTTCGAGAAGCTGTTCCACGACGGCGCCTACGGCATGCCGCTGTATCCCGACCCGGCCGTCGACGACGCGCTGCGCGAGAAGGGCATGCTGCAGGAGCAGGCGCCGCTTCCGGGCCGTATGAAGGAACTCGACGACCTCGCGGCCAAGTTCAGTCGCGACCCGGGCATCGTGTCCTGGCCCGCCAAGGAGGTCGAGCGGCTCATCGCCGACGAAGACTGGGACTTCGGCCCCGCCATCAAGGCGCGCGCCAAGGAGGTCGTGGCCGAGGGCGGTCTCCCCGACTACCCCGAGGAGATGCGCGAGACCTTCGAGAAGCTGATGGCCGAGCACGGCATCGACACCGCCAAGTACCTGAGCTAGGCGCACACCGCTCGGCGAGGGTCGTTTGTCGCGGCCCCGCTCCCCAAGGGGGGGCGGGGCCGCAGCTCGTTCCGGGCCGCCCCGCGGCGGTGCGCGGCCTCGGGCCGGAAGGTGGTTTCTCTCTCACGGGGGCCCCGCGACGGGGCCCCCGGTCGTTGAGGGCCCACGCCTTCGTGCTGGGCCGGCGCCAAGTGGCCGAATCCCGCCGGACAGCTGCGCTAGCGTGAGGCCACGAGCGCCCGTAGCTCAGCTGGAGAGAGCAGCCGCCTTCTAAGCGGCAGGTCGCAGGTTCGAGTCCTGCCGGGCGCGCTGGCGAGACCGCTTAGCGGAGGCTTCTCGGCGGCAGAAGGGCTAGAGACGGGGCATGCGGCGCCTCGCGCCGGCCCAGGACGAGCCGCACGAGCGCCGGCACCGCGCGCTCCAACCCCTGCGTGAGCGCCGGCGACGCCGGTCGAAGCCAACCATGGCCCCGCAGAGGGCCACCGCGGTCAACAGGAATGTGATCGACAAACGCATGGGAGCAACCCTAACGCCCCCCTCCGACGCCATCCCGGGTGGCGGGGGTCGTCACGGCTGATAGCGTCGCCCCGTGACGAGATCACCAACGGGGGGGGATGGCATGGACATCGTCGAGCGGCTGGCAGACGACCTTCTGGACGCGAGGCGATCCATCGAACTCGAGGAGGCACGGCAGCTCGTGGAGGTGCCCACGGCCGAGCTGCCCGCCCTGCTGTCGCTGGCCCACGAGGTGCGGCGCCGCTGGTGGGGCGACGGGGTGGAGCTGGAGTCGCTGGTCAGCGCGAAGACCGGCGGGTGCCCCGAGGACTGCGCCTTCTGCTCGCAGTCCATGCACTTCGACTCGCCGGCCCAGCGCCACGCCTTCCTGCCGCTGGATGAGGTCCTCGGCGCGGCGCGGGCCACCGAGGCGTCGGGGGCCAGCCACTTCTGCATCGTGGCGGCGGTGCGCGGCCCGGACCGCCGCCTCATGGACCAGGTGCTCGAGGCGGTCGAGGCCATCCACGAGCAAACCTCCCTGGGCGTGAACTGCTCGCTGGGCCTGCTGACGCGCGAGCAGGCCGACGCGCTGCGGGACGCCGGCGTGTATCGCTACAACCACAACCTGGAGGCGGCGCGCAGCTTCTTCGGCGAGATCGTCACCACCCACACCTGGGAGGAGCGCGCCGAGACCTGCCGGCTGGTCACCGACGTCGGCATGAACCTCTGCAGCGGCGGCATCCTGGGCATGGGCGAGACGTGGGAGCAGCGGCTCGAGTTGGCCTACCAGCTGCGCGAGTTGGGCCCCTCGGAGATCCCGCTCAACTTCCTCAACCCTCGGCCGGGCACGCCGCGGGCCGGCCAGCGCCCGCTCGAGCCCACCGACGCCCTGCGCGCGGTCGCCATCTACCGGCTGATCTTCCCGGACATCATCATCCGCTACGCCGGCGGACGCGAGCTGGTGCTGCGCGACGCCCAGGCGCTGGGCCTGGTGGGCGGGGTCAACGGCATGATCGTGGGCAACTACCTCACCACCGCGGGGCGGCCGGCGGCCGAGGACGTGCGGATGGTGGAGGACCTCGGCCTGCCGGTCACCGGCGGGCGCCGCGAGTGAGCGCACTCGCCGGCACCGACCCCCTGCTGGAGGTCGACCGTCGGCACGTCTGGCACCCGTTCACCCAGATGCGCTCCTGGTGCGCGGAGCCCCAGCTGGTGATTGCCGCTGGCGAGGGCTGCGAGCTGATCGACAGCGACGGCAACCGCTACCTGGACGGGGTGGCCTCGCTATGGGCCAACCTGCACGGCCACCGGCACCCGCGGCTCGACGCCGCCCTGATCGAGCAGGCCGGGCGCCTCTCGCACTGCACCATGCTGGGGCTCGCCAACGTCCCGGCCACCGAGCTGGCCGGCCGCCTGGTCGAGCTGGTGCCCGAGCGGCTGCGCAAGGTCTTCTATGCGGGCGACGGCGCCTGCGCCGTGGAGATCGCCATCAAGATGGCCTTCGAGTACTGGTCCCTGCGCGGCGTGTCCGGCCGCTGTCGCTTCCTCAAGCTCGACGAGGCCTATCACGGCGACACGGTCGGGGCCGTGAGCGTGGGCGGCATCGACGTGTTCCACCGCATCTTCGGGCCCTTGCTGTTCGACACCGTCGCGGTGCCCACGCCCAACGCCTACCGGCGCCCCAACGACCTTGGCGTCGCCGACTACGAGGAGGCCGCCGCTGGCGCCATGGAGTCGGCCATCGCGGAGCACGCCGCAAGCCTCGCCGGCGTGGTGGTGGAGCCCCGCATCCAGGCCGCCGCCGGCATGCTGACCCACCCGCAGGGCTACCTTCGACGCGTGCGCGCGGCGTGCGACCGCCACGACGTCCTGCTCATCGTGGATGAGGTGGCGACCGGCTTCGGCCGCACCGGCCGGATGTTCGCCTGCGATGCCGAGGGGGTCGAGCCCGACCTCATGACCCTCGGGAAGGGGCTCACCGGCGGCTACCTGCCGCTGTCGGCGGTGCTCACCAGCGACGACGTCTACGACGCCTTCCTGGGCGAGCCCCACGAGGGCCGCACCTTCTACCACGGCCACACCTATACCGGGAACCCGCTCGCGGCGGCCGTGGCGCTGGCCAGCCTCGACGTCTTCGCCGACGAGGCCGTGATCGAGGGGCTCCCGGCGAAGGTCGAGCTGATGCGCCAGCTGCTGGACCGGCACGTGGCCGCCGCGCCGAACGTGGGTGACGTGCGCCAGGAGGGCCTGATGGTGGGGGTCGAGCTGGTCGCCGACCTCCACACCAGGGAGCCGCTGCCCGCGGCGCGTCGGACCGGCGACCGCATCTGCCGGAGGGCCGTCGACCACGGCGTCATCGTGCGGCCCCTGGGCGACGTGCTGGTGTTGATGCCGCCCCTTGCCATGAGCCCCGACGAGCTGGAGCGCCTGGTCGAGGTGATCGGCACCTGCATCCGCGAGGAGCTGGGGTGATGGGCACCGGTCTCGACTGGCTGGCGCCCGCGCTCGCCGAGCTGCGGGACGCGGACCTGCTGCGCGAGCTCACCTACGGGGCGTCGCCGCCGGGGCCCGAGGTCGTGGTGGACGGCGCGTCGCACCTGCTCTTGGCGTCCAACAATTACCTCGGCCTGGCCGGCCACCCGGCGGTCACCGCCGGGGCCCGCGCCGCCCTCGAGCAGTACGGCGCCGGCACCGGCGCGTCCCGGCTGGTCACCGGCAGCCTCGACCTGCATCGCCGGCTCGAGCTCCGCCTGGCCCAGCTCAAGAGCTGTGCCGACGCGCTCGTCTTTCCGACGGGCTTCCAGGCCAACCTGGGCACGATCCCGGCGCTGGCCGGCCCGGGCGACGTGGTCTTCAGCGACGAGCTCAACCACGCCAGCATCATCGATGGCTGCCGGCTGTCGAGGGCCGAGGTCGTGCGCTACCCGCATGCCGACGCCGACGCCCTGGAGCGCGCCGTGCGCGAGGACGGCCGGCGGTCCCGGCTGCAGGGGCGGCGCCGGCTGATCGTCACCGACACCATCTTCAGCATGGACGGCGACCTTGCCCCGCTTCCCGACCTGGTGGCCATCGCCGAGCGCCACGGCTGCGCGCTGATGGTCGACGAGGCGCACGCCACGGGCGTGCTGGGCGAGAGCGGCGCCGGGGCCATCGAGCACTTCGGTCTCCAGGGCCGGGTGCCCGTGGTGATGGGCACCCTGTCCAAGGCGCTGGGCGCGCAGGGCGGGTACGTGGCGGGCAGCCTCGATCTCTGTGACTACCTTCGGACGCGAGCCCGGGGCTTTGTGTTCACCACGGCGCTGGCACCCCCGGCGGCCGGCGCAGCGCTGGCGGCGCTGGACGTGATGCGCGACGAGCCCTGGCGCCGACGCCGGGTGCACGAGCTGGCCGGGCGCCTGGCCGACGAGGCGACCGCGCTCGGCTTCTCGGTGCTGCCCAGCCAGTCGGCCGTGGTGGGCGTGGTCATCGGCGGGGCGGCCGACGCGCTGGCGGCCGCCGCTGTGCTGCGCCGCGAGCGCGTGTGGGCGCCGGCCATCAGGCCGCCCTCCGTCCCGCCCGGCACGTCGCGGCTACGGTTGACCGTGATGGCCTCGCACGAGCCCTCGCACCTCGAGTGGGCCGTCGGCGCGCTGCGGGCGGCCCGCCAGGAGGTCGCCCAGCCGTGCTGAACGAACCCGGAGTGTTCGTCATCGGCACCGACACCGGCGTTGGCAAGACCGTGGTGGCCGCTGCCCTCGGGTTGGCGGCCCAGACCCAGGGGCGGCGGGCGGTGGGCCTGAAGCCCGCCCAGACCGGCGACGACGGCAACATCACCACGGACGCGGCGTTCGTGCAGCAGGTGCTGGGTACCTCGGAGCCCGACGGGGCGATCTGCCCGTACACGCTGCGGGCCCCGCTGGCCCCCGCGGTCGCGGCCGAGCTGGAGGGGCGACGTCTGAGCACGGCCGTGGTGGTCGGCGCGTTCGCGGCGCTTCGCCGACGCCACGACTACGTGGTGGTCGAGGGCGCGGGGGGGCTGCTGGTGCCGTTCGCCGACGGCGTCGACATGGGCGACCTCGCCGCGCTGCTGAACCTGCCGGTGGTGGTGGCCGCACGGCCCGGGCTCGGCACGCTCAACCACACGCTGCTGACCCTCGACGCGCTTCACCGACGCGGGCTGCGCGTGCTGGGCGTGGTCATCAGCGGCTTCCCCGCCGAGCCGGGCCTGGACGCCGTGACGAACCCGCGCATCCTGGCGCGGCTGTCGCCCGTGCCGCTGCTCGGCGTGCTGCCCTTCGATCCCGGCCTCGACACCGAGGCCGGCCGCGCAGGCTCGCTGCGCGAGGCCGGCCCCGCCGGGCTGGACCCGCTCCTGGGAGGCACCTTCTCGTCGGCGCGCTTCTCGCGGTGGCTCCAGGAGCGCCAGACTGCCCTTCAGGCCTCCTGACGCCGTGACCGACCGGCGCGAGGCCGTGCGGGCGGCCCTGGCGGCAGCAGACGGAAGCGCGGTGAGCGGCGAGGCGCTCGCGAGCGAGCTGGGCTGCTCGCGGGCGGCGGTGCACCGCCACGTGGAGGCGCTCCGCCGGGAGGGGCTTCCGGTGCGGGGCGCCCCCGGCGGCTACGCGCTGGACCCGGGCGCCGACGTCATCGCCTGCTCACTCGTCGAGGCACGCCTGGTTCCGCCCCTGACCGGCCCGGTCCGGTGGCACGCCTCGATCGGGTCGACCAACGACGCCGTCGCCGCGGCCGCGCGGGCGGGCGGCGCCGAGGGCCTCGTGGTGGTCGCCGACCGGCAGACGGCCGGGCGCGGACGGCGCGGGCGGCGCTGGCTGGCGGCGCCGGGCGACGCGCTGCTGGTCTCGGTGCTCTTGCGCCCGGCCGTGGCGCCGCTCGAGGCTGCCACGCTGCCGCTGCTGCTGGCTGTCGCCGTGGCCGAGGCGGCCGGGCCGTCGGCGCGCGTCGTGTGGCCCAACGACATCCTCGTCGGCGGGCGGAAGGTGGCCGGTGTGCTCATCGAGACCTCGGGCGACCACGAGCGGCTCGCGTGGGCGGCGGCGGGGGTGGGGATCAACGTCCGCGCCGCGCCGAACCTGCCCGAGGCCCGCTGGCCGCCGGGGAGCCTCGGCGACGTCGGCGTGCCCCCTCGTCGCAGCGACCTGCTGGTCGATCTGCTGGGGGCCCTCGGCCGCCGCTACGACGTCTGGCGCCGCGACGGGCCGGGTGAGGTGCTGGCGGCCTTCGGGGCGCGCGACGCCCTCCTCGGCAGGTCGGTCACCGTCGCCACCGATGAGGGCGAGGTGGAGGGGTTCGCCTGCGGCGTCGACGAGCTGGGACGGCTCGTCGTGGATGCCCGCGGCGCGCGCCGTGCCCTGGCCGCGGGCGAGGTGCTGGGGGTGGGCGCCGCCGGGTAGCCGCCTCACGGCCGCCTCGTCGCCGAGGGAGGCCCCGAGGGGCTGAAGCGCTCCCGCATCGACAGCGGCCAGCGCTAGGTCGAGGTAACCACGACCTTGCCGAAGGCCTCGCCGCCCTCGAGGCGGGCCAGCGCGTCGGCGGCGCCGTCGAGAGGCCAGGTGGAGTCGATCACCGGGCTGAGGCCCGCGCTCTCGACGAGCCTGCACAGCGCCTCGAGCTCGACGCGGCTGCCCATGGTCGTGCCCACCACGGTGAGTCCGCGCCAGAACAGGCGGGCCAGGCCGGCCGGCGGGTCGCCCGACGTGGCGCCCGAGACGGCGATCGTTCCACCCGGCCGCAGCGCGCGCAGGCTGTGCTCCCAGGTGGCGCGGCCGACGGTCTCCACCACCAGGTCCACCCGCTCCGGCAGGCGGCCGCCCGGCTCGACCGTGACCGCGCCCAGGGCGGCGGCCCGGTCGCGCTTCTCCTCGGTGCGGCTGGTGGCGTAGACCACGGCTCCGGCGGCCCGGGCCAGCGTGACGGCCGCGGTGCCCACGCCGCCGCCCGCGCCCTGCACCAGCACCCGGCCGCCGGGCCGCAGCCCACCCCTGCTGAAGAGCATCCGGTACGCCGTGAGGTAGGCGGTCGGAAGACAGGCTGCCTCGGCGAACGAGAGCGAGGACGGCTTGTCCAGCAAGTTGCGCGAGGGCACGGCCACGCGCTCGGCCAGCGTGCCGTCGATGCCGCGCTCGCTCAGCATGTGCAGGTCGGCGCTGAGGGTCTCGTCGCCGCCGCCGTCGGCGGGGTCGCTGAGCACCGCGTGCACGATGACCTCGCGGCCGTCGGCGGCCACGCCGGCGGCGTCGGTGCCCAGTACCACGGGGAGGTGCTCCGGCCGCACGCCCACCCCGCGCAGCGTCCAGAGATCGTGGTGGTTGAGCGCCGCAGCTCGGACCTCCACGACCTCCCAGCCGGCCGGCGGCTCCGGCTCCGGTGCGTCCTCCACATGCAGTCCCGCGAGCGGGCGGTCGGGGTCGGTTGCGGCGGCGCGGGCGGCGAGCACGCCGGCAATCTACCCGTTGCGACGCCGGAGTAGCCTTCGGGCGTGCGCGCCGCGGTCTACCACGGTGAGGGCCGGCTGGCGGTGCAGGACGTGCCGGAGCCGGCAGCCGGCCCCGGCGAGTTGCTGGTGCGCGTGCGGGCATGCGGGCTCTGCGGCTCCGACCTGATGGGCTGGTACCAGGACCGCCGCGCCCCGGTCGTGCTGGGCCACGAGCCTGCGGGCGAGGTCATCCAGGCGGGGGCGGGCTCGTCGTTCGACGTCGGCGCGCGGGTTTTCGTGCACCACCACGTGCCATGCATGTCCTGCCGCCTGTGCCGTGCGGGCCGTGACACCCTGTGCCCGCAGTTCCGTCGCACGGCCATCGAGCCCGGTGGCCTCGCGGAGCGTGTGAGGGTGCCGGCGGAGATCGTACAGGCGGACGTGCTCGCTCTTCCCGATCATCTGCCCGACTGGGCGGCCACCCTCATCGAGCCGCTCGCCTGCGTGATCCGCGGGCAGCGCCTCGCCGGCCTGGTTCCCGGCGATCGAGTTGCCGTCGTGGGCGCCGGTGCGATGGGCCTGCTGGAAATACAGGCGGCCGTCGCGGCGGGGGCGGGGCCGATCGCGGCCGTCGAACCTCGGGCCGAACGGCGCGAGCTGGCCGGCCGGCTGGGCGCCCGCGCGGTTGCGTCCTCCGACCCGGCGACCCTGGCCGACGCGCTCGGCGGCGAGCTCGCCGACCGCGTCTTCGTCTGCACCTCCGACCGCCGGGCCATCGCCGGCGCGCTCGCCCTGGCCGGTCCGGGGGGGGTGGTGCAGCTGTTCGCGCCCACGCCCCCGGGCGAGCCGGTGCCCCTGGATCTCGGCTCGATCTTCTTCCGCGAGGTCAGCATCCAGTCGACCTACTCGGCCGGACCGCGCGACACGCGCGCCGCCCTGGAGCTGCTCGCCGCCGGCGCGGTGGACGCCGCGGCGCTGATCAGCCACAGGGTGCCGCTGGCCGACGTCGAGGAGGCCTTCCGCCTCGCCCGCTCGGGCGAGGCCCTGAAGGTGGTGGTCGAGCCCTAGTGTCCTGAGTCAGAAATTAATGGGCAGTTTCGCGGCTGCATCCCGTCGCCATGCGGTGTCCTCGGTCGGCCCGATATCCACCGATATCGGGCCTCCCTGCGTCCTCGCCCCGCTCGGGATTCGCGCGCGAAACATGCGACGAACTTCTGACTCAGGACACTAGCTGGGTGCCCGCTGAACTCCGGAGCCTGGATTCACGATCTTGGCCAGCTGCGGCTTGCTGGCCCTGAGGGGTCGTGGCTCGCGCCGCCTGGCGAGCGCCCCGGCGGCGGCGTGCGCCCGTCGTACGAGGGCGGTGAGGCGCTCGCTCAAGAGCCACGCACCGATCCCCACCGCGAGGGTCGGCACCAGCACCGCCTCCAGGGGCATCACATCCGCCAGCCTGGGCCAGACCTGCCAGTGGGTGAGGTAGATGTACATCGATGCCGCGGCGATGATTCCGATCACCCGGCTCGCTGGACGGGGCACCACGAGCACCGGCACCCACACCAGCAGGAGCAGGCTCACGACGATGATCGTCTCCCGCGTGGTGTGGCCGAAGAACCCGGGAACGCACGCCAGCACGAGGGCCGACACGACCAGGCGCTGCGATCGTGTCGTGGCCCGGTGTGCCGCCCAGCCCAGCAGGAACACCCACACGATCGTGTGAGGTCGGAAGCTGCGGTTCCAGTCGTCTCCGAGGGTCACGAGCCCGAAGCGAAAGACCAGCGCGGCGCCGAGCAGGATGAGCGCGAAGGTGAACGGATATCGCCGCTCCAGCCGCCGCACAGCGGGGATGGAGAACACCGCCGTCAGCACGATGAGTATCTGCACCAGCGCTTCGAAGAACCAGTAGTGCCAGCGGCCGTCCGTGCGTTCCGGGGCACCGAGATAGTTGTTCACCAGCAGCACCGCGCCGACGCTGTACAGGCCCGTGACGAGGAGCATCAGTCCGATCCAGACGGACGCCGGCACGGCGATCCTTGTGATGGTGGACGCCGAGCGGGCGAGCCGGCGGGGCGACTCCGTCGCGGCGAGCTGAAAGCGGGCGAAGCTGTGCCCCGCGAGCGCCAGGAGCACGTGCGCCCCTCCGGGCGGCAAGAACTCGGATATGTGGGCCGCGACGACGAGCACGACCGCCGCCCCCCGGAGCACGACGTTCGTCTCGACCCTCGTCCCTCGCCGCCGGCGCCGCTGGAGCCCCGCCAGCTCGCGCACCGACATCTCGGGCCAGCCCACCGGCAGGTGGCCGAGGACCCCCTCCAGGGCAAGCGACATCTCGACGTAGGACAGGGAGTCGCCCCCCAGACCCGAGAACGTCTCCTCCTCGCCGACCTCGTCACGGTCGAGGACCTCACAGAACACGGCCGCGACGCTTGCGGCCTCAGCACCCGGAGCCCGTCGGCCCCCAGGTGCGTCGAACCCGGTCCGTTCTCGGTCGACGGCCGGCTCGGCGGCGGCGGCGACCGCTGCGTAGTCCGGCTTGCCGCTGGGCAAGAGCGGAACCTCATCGATCGTGCGAACGTCGATGCTCGCCGCGGGGACGCCAAGCCGGCCGGCGAGCATGCGCGCGACCACGGACGGCGCCTCGTCGCCCCAGATCGCAACGATCAGCCGCTCGTCGGTGCCCGTGCAAAGGGCGCGGCTGCCGCCGCGCTCGAGGATGCGCTCCACCTCGTTCAGGTCCACGCGGAGTCCGAAGAGCTTGAGGAAGCGGCTTCGGCGACCGACGATCTCGTAGAGACCGGACGCGCCTCGGCGCCCGAGGTCGCCCGTGCGTAGCTCGTGAGTGACTCGGCCGAGCGCCAGGTCGCGAGGCGCCTCCGCATAGCCGAGCATCACGTTCGGCCCTCTGTAGACGATCTCGCCGACCCCGGGTCGTCCGCCTCGGGGACCTCTCGAAGCTCGAAGGATCCGCCTGGGATCGGCACGCCGATCGACGCCGGGTTCGCGGCCGCCAGGTCTGGCGGCAGGTAGGCCATGCGGGCCGTCGCCTCTGTCTGGCCGTACATCACCACCAGTCGCCAGCCCTTGCGGGCCCCGAGCTGGGCGTAGCGCCGCACGATCGCGGGCGCCAGGCGGCCGCCGGCCTGGGTGATGTAGCGCAGGGCCGGCAGTGCCATGTCCTCAAACCCGGCGCGGTCGAGGAGGTGGAAGGTGTGCGGAACGCCCGCGAAGCTCGTTGCGCCCGCCTCGCGCATGAGCGCCCAGAAGCACGGGTCGGTCACCGAGCGATCGGTGAGCAGTAGTCGCGCTCCACAGAGCAGGTGCGAATTGACCACGGAAAGGCCGTAGCAGTAGTGGAGCGGCAGTGAGGTGACGGCCCGCTCGGTCTCCGTGATGCCGAGGTACCGCGCGATCATCGCGGCGTTCGACTGGAGGTTCTCGTACGAGAGGCGCACGAGCCGCGGAGCGCCCGTCGAGCCGGACGTGCCGAGGAGAAGCGCGAGCTCCGGGTGGAGGTCGTGTGCCGATCCCCTCCGGCGTTCGTGGATCGCGGGGCCCAGGGTCCCCGGGGACACGATGACATCGGGATCGAAGGCGGATGTGAGCGAGGCGGCGCCGTCGCCATGGGCGTCGGGAACGAGCCACGCGACGTGCCCGCCGTGCAGCGCGGCGAGGTAGGTGACGAGGGTCTCGACGTCGTTGCCGCCGGCGATCATGATCAGCCGCCGCGCATCGCCGAGCGCGGTCGCCCGTTCCTCAACGCGCGCCGCGAGCCCGCCGTAGGTGATCTCCGCGCCGGCCGCAACAAGGGCCGGACGCCCGCCGAAGCCCGCGAGTGCTTCCACCAGCCGCAGGCGCGTCACGGGCTGCGCACGCGCCGACGTACGCGTGTACGCGGTCCTCGCCCGCGTTGCCCAGCGGCCGGGATGCGAAGCGAGCCGAGCGGGTGCTTCGCTCGTCATGCGGGCACCTGCCGGGAGCGGGGGCCGTCGACGCCACGGGCGCCGCTGAGGAGCAGGGCCAGGACGAGAGCCAGCGCGCCGAACGCGGACGCAGCTCGTCCCATTGCCCCACCTCCTGATGTGTTCTCCCAGCAGTGGAGCATCGCAACGGCGCCGCTTCGGAGCTTCGCGATCGACCGTGCATCGGGTGCGGTAGTTTCCTGCCCTCGGCACCGCGAAAACCTCCATGACAATTGTCCCGGCCCGCCTGGAGGGCGCCGGGGACTCGCCTCACGAGGGGCCGCGCGGCGCTCGGCGGCGCCAGGACTGCCATCAGCTCGGGCGGCGGGAACGCCGCGGTCTGAGTCGGCGCTTCGGGGCGCTGGGGTGCCGTGTCACGACTCCTCCAGCGCGGGTGCGGCCAGCCGGGGACGACGGGGGCGCGGGGGGCGGACGCACTACACTCGCCGGCCGTGACGCCCGTCCACAGGGGCGCAGGGTCGCGGGTGGGCCGCGGCCTCAACGCCCTCGCGACCCCCGGCCGCTACCGAGGCGTTGCGCTCGCCGCCCTGGCCGGCCTGTGGATCATCGTGCCCGGCGGGGCCCTGGTGCGGCTGACCGACTCCGGGCTGGGATGCCCGGATTGGCCACTCTGCGAGGGCAGCGTGGTCCCCGAGACCGCCGGCCACGGGCTGATCGAGTTCGGCAACCGCGGGCTGTCGGCGCTCGTGATGGCCACGTGCGTGTTCAGCTGGCTCGTGGCCCGGCGCATCGCCGGCCGGCCGGGCGTCATCCTGATCCCGGCAGCCGGCGCCGCCCTCGCGGCGGTGGGGCAGGTGCCGCTGGGCGCACTGACGGTGCTGTCGGACCTGCACCCCGTCCTGGTCTCGTCGCACTTCGTGCTGTCGATGGTGGCGCTGGCGCTCGGCGCGCTCGCGGCGGTGGCGGCGTTTGACCGCGCGGCGGGCGTCACGCGACGCTGGGACCGCCGGCGCGGGCCGCTGGCCGCCCTCACCGCGCTGGCGCTCGGCGTGGGCCTGGTGACCGGGGTGCTCGTCACCGCGGCGGGCCCCCACTCGGGTGACCCCGCGGTCGTCGACCGCCTGGGGGACGCGGGCGACGCGGCCTTCGTCCACGTGCGGACCATGATCGTCTTCGCCGCGCTGGCCCTCGTGCTGGCAGCCTGGGTCTGGCGCGAGGGCGGGACCGACCGCGCGACGAGGCGGCTGGTGGCGATCACGGTGCCGCTGATCGCAGTTCAGATCGCGATCGGCGAGTTCCAATTCCGCGAGGGCCTGCCGTGGGAGGTGGTGCTGCTCCACGTGGCGCTCGCGGCCCTGGTGTGGACGGTCACGGTGGCCCTGACCTGGCGCGTGGCACGCCCCGCCGTGCCGACGGTGGCGCCGGTGCCCGCACCAAGCGCAGCGCCGCGCCGACGCGAGGCGCTGACGACGGAGCGCTAGTGTCCTGAGTCAGAAGTTCGTCGCATGTTTCGCGCGCGAATCCCGAGCGAGGCAAGGACGCAGGGAGGCCCTATATCGGTGGATATCGGGCCGACCGAGGACA